>CATJCJ010000682.1 GCA_949738935.1 uncultured Eubacteriales bacterium
AACAAGCAAATCAGCTAACAGGCTGTCGTCCCACGCTCCCGTTATCTTATTAAGAGCGATATTCAAAGCCTTTTCTCTTGTTTTGTCAACGTTCACCATGACGCACTGTACTTCCGTATATCCTAAATCTTTAAGTACAGTCAGTCTCTGATGTCCCGCAATGACGGTCATATCAAAATTTATAATTATCGGCTCAACGTATCCGAATTCAGAAATTGAGTTTTTGATTTTCTCATATTCCTTATCGCCCGCCTTGAGCTGTTTTCTTGGGTTATAGGCGGCGGGCTTTAAATCCGAAACGGGCAGCGTTTTCCATTCCATTGATTTCTCCATTAGCTTCTTACCTCGCTTTCATAAAGTCTTTGATGTATATAGCAATTATGCGAGCAGTATTTTCTGTCTTTATTGCCATAGGATATAAACTCCTCACCGCAGTAAGCGCATTTCAGTCGATATTGCGCTGTTTCTTTTTTGTTTATTTCCTCCGGATGTGTTTTCCACCATTCCCGTCTGCATTTATCTGAGCAGAATTTTTTATGTCTGCCTTTCTTTGGCTGTCTGATATAGCCATAGCAGTTAAGGCAGCGCTTATACTCGTCAGCTTTCTCTTTATCGTTAAGTACAAACACCTCGCCGAAACCCGCTATATGTCTTTTTTTGCAGAACGTCCTTACAGCGTCTCTTGATAATCCCACAGCGGCGGCTATCGTTTTATAACCATCGCCGTCTTTACGCATTTTGACTATTTGCTTTTTCTGTTCTTCCGTCATATCCTCTCGCCTTTCTGTACTTTTTAGCAAAAAGGGACTTATTTTCATAAAAACAAAAAAACACCGAATCAATCAGTGTTTTCTAATAAATTTTCTATATATTTTTTATCTAAAGGTGGTATCCCGCCCTATTAATTTTGCGTTTTTGTGCGTGAAAGGGGGGCTTCGGTCACCAGAAAAAGTGCTGTAGAGATAAAAGTACCCCCTCCCGTCAGTACTTATATTCGACAAATCTCTCCTCAATCGCTGTCTTTTTATCGTGACAATGCTTGCATAAAGCCTGCCAGTTATTTCTATCCCAAAACAACACACGGTCGCCTCGGTGCGGTGTTATGTGGTCTACCACTTCCGCCTTTGTTAATCTTCCCTCATCCTTACACTTTTCACAGAGAGGGTGTGCGTTTAAAAAAGCTTTGCTTGCTTTCCTCCACTGTCTGTTGTATCCTCTTGTTCCGGCACTCCTTACTTCCTGCGGGTGCAGAGCTTTGTGTTCTTCACAATACATTGTTCCGCAAGGTACCAGCTTAGGGCAGCCTTGATGTCTGCAAGGCGTGTTAGGTTTATAAGGCATATTTAATCTCCCTCCCCAAGTGTATTTTCATTTTCGGCTATTATAATTATATCACAAGTCAATACTGTAATTCTCTGTAATTTACTGTAAAGTTTCTAAAATTTTAAATTTTTTTAACGCTTTACCATGTATTTTATATATGTTATCTATGCTACAATGCATATCCGCCGCTATTTCCTCCCACTTCTCATAGTTTAAATACCTTTTCTCCAAAACCAAACGGCACTCTTTATTATCAATATCTTTAATGCCTTTTACTATTACGGCTTTAAGGTCGATAAGCTCATTTATATCTTTATTAATTTCCTCTGCCAGCATCATTATTTTTACTATAGTTTTCTCCATTTTTTGTTTATTTCTTGTTAGACCGCCCGGCATATCGCTTAATGTCGAAGTGGCTTTTACCGACAATTCTCTGAGTTCTTCCGCCTGTAAGAGCTTTGTTTTAATCTCCGCATCTATGTATCTTGCCTGTTTAAGATAATCCTTTGCCGTCATTCTTCTAACCTCCGTAAATTCATATTACATCAATTCTCCAAAGCGCCTTTTTTCTATATGCTCTTAAAATGAATTTTAAGCCCCTTTACAGCGTTTTTATTCTTTAAACGTAAATATATACTCCTTTATCATTAAAACGTCAAATAACCCCTATAGAATTGATTTTAAGGTATATCTGTGTGTTCTCTGTCTATGTCATTCTCCTAATCTCCATTTCACCGCCTCAATCAAAGCGCTCTGTCCCGTACTTTTACTCCCTAAAGTCTTTATAACATTTTCGTCAATGGTGTCTTTTGCAACAATATGA
>CATJCJ010000683.1 GCA_949738935.1 uncultured Eubacteriales bacterium
GGAATATGTCGAAAAGAGCAGTATGTTTGAGGAAAAAGCAAATTCACTTGAGGGGCAGATAAAAGAATTGGAACAGAGAAAATCCGATAAAGCGGAGGAAGTGCAGGCGGAGGAGATAAAGCTGGATATCGTGAAAATGCAGATACAGGAGGCTGTGGATGATTTTGAAGCAATGCGGAAACAGGCAGAATTTGTGAAAGGGCAGGCTATGCAGCAGTATGAGAAATACCGCAGGGTAGAGCCAAGCGAAAGGGGAACGGCTATGTTTGATGATATGCTTCGGTTAAAGCGGGAAAATATGATACTGAAGGAAAAGAACCGGACTTTGAAAGAGAAATTGCAAAAAGCATATGATTTCATGAGACAGTTTACCATCAACGGGTTAAATATGCTGGAGCGTTTTCTGGAGTTTATTGGCGAGAGGGTGCAAGGTTTTACGGAGAATATCGGTTTTGGTGGCAGGGGGAGGTAGGTGTAGTGAATATAATGGATATATGTATGGAGCAAAAAACGGATTCGCATTTTAATTGTGGAAAATGTGGAATTATGAGGAATGGCATGTTATACTGTTTATATTGTTGTGAATGTCAGACAAAAGTTTAGGAGTGCATAAAAAATATGAAAGAATATAATCTAAAAATTGGCACCGCTTTTTTGTTAGTGTTGGCATATTTTGGGATTGCTCTATATCAAGACAAGTTCTATATTGTGCTGCATGATAACACATGGCGGATATAATTTGATTTCTTATATTATGATGGTATATCCCTATATCAAATAAAGGAGGCTTGAAATGATTGGTATTTATTTTAGCGG
Source organism: uncultured Eubacteriales bacterium (assembly GCA_949738935.1). Lineage (GTDB taxonomy): Bacteria > Bacillota > Clostridia > Lachnospirales > CAG-274 > MGBC114079. Next base: position 817 of record CATJCJ010000683.1, read on the forward strand.
AACAGGAAATTCACGATATGTCTTGGAAACTTTTCTTGGTCAATATGATGAATCAGCGAAAATTTTTGCAATAGAAGATGAAAACGTAGTTAGTCACATAAAAAACAATGAAGAAATTGTTTTTAGTTACTCTGTGCAGTATAGCAATATTCCGAAAATGTTGAAGGATTTTGTAGACAGATACCAACGGTTATGGCAAGGCAAAAAAATCTTTGTAATAGCAACGATGGGATTATTTAGTGGAGATGGAGCCGGTATTCTGGCTCGTCAGTTTCGTAAGTATGGAGCACAGATCACAGGTGGATTGCATTTGAAGATGCCGGACAGCATAGCTGATGTAAGAGCATTGAAGCGTCCTATAGAGCAAAATGTGGAACTTGTGAAAGCAGCAGAAAAGAAAATAGATATTGCAGTTCAGGATATGAAAAATGGGAGGATGCCACAAGAAGGAATTGGTTTACTGTACCATTTGGCAGGATTGTTTGGACAGCGTTTATATTTTTATAATAAAACGAAGCAATATACGGACAAAGTAAAGATTGATACCGGAAAATGTGTTGCCTGTGGAAAATGTGTGGAGTTATGCCCGATGAAAAATCTGAATATTGAAGATAATATTGCCAAAGCCGGGAATCAATGTACGATGTGTTATCGGTGCATAAATATTTGTCCGACGCAGGCGGTTACATTGTTGGGAAAACGTCTTGTAGAGCAGGGAACGATAGAAAAATATCTATGAGAATGCGAAAAAGTATTGCCATATAAAAGCATAATTGCTTTGCAGGAAGAAAAAATTGAGTTTTGTTTTTTGGAGGATGTATTATGATCATTATAAAAGCAGAAAAAGAAGATTTACAGAAAATACTGGACTTGCAGTATCTTGCCTATCAAAGTGAAGCAAGGCTTTTTGATAATCAGGATATTCCGCCACTAAAACAAACTTTGGCTGATGTGGAGAATGAATATCAAAAAGGGATGATTTTAAAAGCGTTAGATGAAGGCGAAACCATCATAGGTTCTGTAAGAGCATTTTGCGATAGCGGAACGGTTTATATTGGTAAATTGATGGTGCATCCGTCAAAGCAGGGACAAGGGATAGGGACAAAACTTTTACTTGAAATGGAAAAGCAATGTCCGAATCAAAGATACGAGTTGTTTACCAGTAGCAGAAGTGAAAGGAATATAGAATTGTATAAGAAATTAGGCTATAAAATTTTTGATGAAGAACAGGTTACAGAGGAATTGAGGTTTGTGTATATGGAGAAAGAATTGAATTGTCAATGAAGGGGGATAGGAAGTAAGGTGTTGGACGGAGGTGGCGATTTGAAA
>CATJCJ010000684.1 GCA_949738935.1 uncultured Eubacteriales bacterium
AAGAATATAAAAAATAATTATGACTTTATTATTATTGATTGTCCTCCGGCTTTAAATTTGCTTACAATTAACGCTCTTGTTGCTTCAAACTCAGTTATTGTTCCTTTGCAGTGTGAATATTATGCGTTGGAGGGTCTTACTCAGCTTATGTATACAATTGACCTTGTTAAAAAACAACTTAATTCTGACCTTGTTATTGATGGTGTTGTTTTTACAATGTTTGATTCAAGAACAAATCTTTCAGCTCAGGTTGTTGAGGAAGTTAAAAAATATCTTGATAAGGATGTTTTTAAAAGCATTATTCCAAGAAACGTTAGACTCAGTGAGGCCCCAAGTCATGGTCTTCCTATTAATTTATATGATTCTAAATCCAAGGGGGCTGAGGCTTATCGTTTGCTTGCTGAAGAAGTGATTTTTAAGGAGGGTTAATTTATATGAACAGAAAAAAGGGATTAGGAAAAGGACTTGGTGCTTTGCTTCCTGAAAATGATGTTTTTGAGCGGGAAATGGAAAATTTAAATATTGTTTCCGAAGTTGATATTAATAAGATTGAGCCTAATGAAAATCAACCAAGAAAAGTTTTTGATAATGATAAAATTGTTGAGCTGGCTCAGTCTATCAAGGAAATAGGTGTTGTTCAGCCTATTATTGTTAATAAAACCGGTGATTTTTTTAAAATCGTAGCGGGTGAAAGAAGATGGAGAGCCGCTCGTGAGGCCGGTTTGAAAACAATTCCTGTTATTATAAGAGATTATGATGAGCTTTCCGCATTGGAGGCTTCTCTTATTGAGAATATTCAAAGAGAAAACCTTAATCCGCTTGAAGAAGCTTTTACTTATAAAAGATTTTATGATGATTTTAATTTTAATCAGGAAACTATTGCCAAAAAAGTTGGAAAAAGCAGGACGGCAGTTACTAATTCAATGCGTTTATTGAATCTTGATAAAAGGGTTCAAAATTTTTTAAAAGAAAATAAACTTTCAAGCGGTCACGCAAGGGCTTTGCTTTCTATTTCTGATAATGATTTGCAATTTGAGGCTGCCGAAAAGGTTATTGAGGAAAATCTCAGCGTTAGGATGACAGAGGATTTTGTTAAAAATTTTGTAGAAAATATTGAAAAACAAAAAAGTGAAAATGAGAATGAAATTGTGAAAAAAACACAACCTAATTTTGAGGTATACAACCAAATAGCTAAAAGTCTTAATGATATTCTTGGAACAAAAGTTACCATTAAAAATGGAAAAAATAAAGGAAAAATTGAAATTGAATACTACTCTGATGAGGAACTTGACAGGCTTGTTTGTATGTTTAAAAAAATTTAATTTGTCTTATTTGAAATGGGGGAAAAGCGGTTTATGAGTTTTTTTAATATTATTCAGGAGAACATTCATTTTTTTGTTTTGGGATTTATAATATTTTCAATATTACTTTTCATCTTAGCTGTTATAGCTATTATTAAAGTCTCGAAAGTGAAAAAAAGGGTAAATTTGTTTATGGGAAATAATAACAGCGCTGATTTTGAGGATATGCTTAAAGATTATCTTCAACAATCAAAGGCTATTGATGATAAGCAAAACAGAATTTTGGATGGTATAAATTCTCTTCAAAATCAAATAAAATTTTGTATTCAAAAAGTCTCTATTATAAGATATAATCCATTTGATGACGTTGGAGGAGATTTATGTTACGCAATCGCTATTTTAGACCAAAATAATGACGGATTTGTATTGAACAGCGTGTATTCAAGAGACGGTTGCTATACATACGCCAAGCCTATCGAAAGAGGAATCTGCTCAAAGTACAAGTTATCTTCTGAAGAACAACAGGCTGTCTCCAGAGCTATAGAAAATAGTAATAAAAGGTAACAACCTTAGAGCTTTAACTGAAAGCTATAAATAAAAGATATGTTTTGTTTAAGAGCCTGTCTAAAAACTATTAAAATATCAAAAAAACCAGTGAAAATAAAATCATTATGCTCCAAAATGATTTTATTTTCGCTGATTTTTTGTGTATATTTAGATTTTAGACAGGCTTTTTTAGATTTTAGACAGGTTTTAAAGAAAAATAAAGTTAGTGATTTATATCGAATCAAAAAAATAAGTAAATAAAACTCAAAAAACTCATAAAATTGAAATAGTTC
>CATJCJ010000685.1 GCA_949738935.1 uncultured Eubacteriales bacterium
AACATTCTGGTACAGTCTGCACAGGCTATGCTGGCACAGGCTAATCAGGTTCCGCAGGGCGTTCTGCAGTTGTTACAGTAATCGAACTTTCAATAGCGGCACATCTACATCGTTGTCATTCGGCGCGGTTTCGTCGACGTACTTCAGTACGCCTCCTCACCTTGCAGCCTGACGCCTTGTATCTGTACCACTCTTAAAAGTCCTCGTTAGGAGGATTGTCAAGAGAACTAATGAAAGCGAGGTTTTTGAGTTATGGATATGATGAACAGCATTGCGTCCACAGCCATGAGCATGAGCGCTGCCAAGCTTGAGCAGCAGTATTCAATCTCCATGCAGAAAAAAGCGATGGACGTTGAGGAGCTTGCCTTGCAGGAATTGCAGGAAATGCTACCACCAAGCCCCTATGGGTTTGATGTTAAAGCCTAATTAATGAAACGCAATTAAGTGGGGTGGGCTTCGGCTCGCTCCATTTTTTAAGAAACGAGAAATGGATTTTGAGCGATATGAAAAGGAGTTCACTTAAATGCAAGCATTAGAGATAGCCAAGAAAATGGCTGCCATGGGAGAACAGGCAGAGGCCGTTAAGGCATATAAGCTGGCGCTTAATGAGTGTCAGGGCGCAGATGAAACGGCGGAAATGGAGTGTGCCTTAAACATCTTGCAGTTTGGCAGCGGTAAGGATTATCAAATATCTTTCAGTACTTTTGTTGATTTGCACAAACGCGGTTTTGCAGAGTCAGATATCAAAGATATTATGACGCTGGCCTTTTATCAGCCAAACACTAAAATGCAGAGAAAGCGTTATGATAAAAATTGTCGGTTATTGAGGAAATATCCTTACATTTTCCGTCGGGATTTTCCTGATTTTGAAGATTTACCGCTAAAATTTTATCCTTTTGATGATAATAAATATGTGCCTTATGATTTTCCTGAAAAAAGTTTTGGCGAATTTTTTGCACCACAACATCAGGTAGTCAGCCGCAACTTTTTTGCAAATTTGGATAAACCGATTTTGGCAGCTGATGTTTTCTCGCAGTATGAGTTGGAATATTTGCATGATAATGTACGCAAAAGCGAGCATATTGGCCGGGAGAACCATATTTATCTGCATTATGCGGATTGGGGTGTTTTCTGCTCATATTTGGCGGTTTGGGATTTGGCGGAAATATTAAAGGAACGCAAGATTGTTTATCTGATTGGTGATGATATTGCTCAATATCCTATTGATTTCAAGGAACGCTTTGGTATAGATTATAGTCAATATCCTTTGCGTGCACCTGGTATTAGAGAAATTAAGCGATTGATTTGGCATACGCAGTTATCTACTCATAATGGCGGCGACTTTTTTAATGAGATTTTTGACGCTCACCCTAATATTTTAGCTTGGCCATCTGATATTTTTGATGATATAGTTAAAAAAATAAATGAAGAAGAGAAAATGTTGAAAAAATCTAAAAATTTACAACAGGCTAAACAAAAGCTTGGTTGGGTAGATACTCAGCTTTTAGAAGAATTGTACAATTTGCCTAACAGAACGCCAAAGGATATTTTAGTGGCAACATTTATGTCTTCGGTTTCCAGTACATCTCCTAATTATGATGTAAAATCTCGTATTACCCCAGCAATCTTTTTCCAACCGCATTTTTATAATATTTTCTATGATGTTTATAATTTTAAGCCGGGAATTGCGCAGTTAGTTTCTAAACAGTATGACGAACTTTGTAATTCAAACGTGATGTTAGGTTTTAAGTATATAAAAACATTCACACCCATGCGCCGTATTACAACCAGCTATGGCGCGACTATCAAATTTAAAATAGATGATATTGACGTAAAACACTATATGGACGATGCGCTGCTTAACTATGTTCTGAATCGCAGTTTTATGGTAGACTGGCAAAATAGGTTGTTTAAAGACAGTGTTTTGGTGCGCTTTGAGGACGGCAAGCTGAACCCCAAGGCTACTTTTAAGGCGTTGGCCGCTTTTCTGGATTTGCCCTATACAGAGAGCATGACCTATTGCTCGCTGTTTGGAGAGCGCGACCCGGAATCTCTGGAGGGCAACGATATTGGGTTCAGCACGGCTGCCGTTTACAGAACCTATGATGATTATGCCACTGACGCGGA
>CATJCJ010000686.1 GCA_949738935.1 uncultured Eubacteriales bacterium
CACGACAAACGCATGAATGTTTCTATCCTTTAAATTCCTGCAACTGCTATTTTTTAAAAATCCAATACTTCTTCCAAATATTTGATTGGTGACAAGCTTATTACAAATCTTTTTTTCTTCATCGATAATTTCTTCTTTGTCAGTTCCATCATCTTTAAAATGCTTAAGCTCCATTTCCTGATTATATTCAGATTCTGTGCAGACATTTTATCAAGTGTTGCGTTTGCGTCTTCCCGGAATGTCACATCCAGATGCCAGTGCATGCTCTCTATACTCCAGTGTCCTCTTACTGCGCGGCTTAACGTTTCTATGTCTCCTTCCAGGCTACTGATAAAGTATCGGTATTCGATGCTCTTTCCCCCATCCTTTTCTATGCTTTTTCTTTCCATCGCTATGCTTTTCAGCCCTTTCCAGTCTTTTTTCTGCCCCAGCCATCGGATATCTTCCGTCTGGTAATATTCCCGGGTCTCTATCTGGCTGTGGGCTTTTTCTTTCGTTTTCTTATAATTTCCTGTTTTTTCTATCTCTCTATATAATTCCTCATCCGCAAAATACTCTTTTACTTCTTCATATAAGCTCCCCTGGTTCCCTTTCAATGCCAGCACATAATCCGCCCTTTTCCTTCGGATTTTTTCCACGATTGCCGTCTGTGTTCCCATTGCATCTATCGTGATGATCTGCCCTTTTATCTGTAGTCTTTCTAACAGTTCCGGGATCGCAGTAATCTCATTGCTCTTTTCATCCACTGCCCTTTGTCCAAGACCAAAGCCATCTTCCCGGCTCCATGCGGTTACAATGTGGGATGGCTTCCCTTTCCCCTGTTTATTGGAGCGCATCGTCTTTCCATCTATGCATATGATCTTCTTTAGGGCTTTTCCTTCCTCCCTGTTCAGCAATTCCTGCCATTTCCCATAAAGCTGCTGGAGAATATCCGGCGAAACCATCCCCATCACCCGCTGTATGGTATCATGCGACGGCGGGCCATTCCTTAACTCGATATATTTTTTGAGATAATCTTCGTATACCTGTGCAAACAGCGCAATTTCCACCCAGTCATCTGCATTTGCAAGTGTAGCAAACAAAACAATCACAAGGATATCCTTCAGTAGGTGCCTGACTTTCCTTTCCTGGCGCACATCTTCAATATATTCCATCCACTGTAATAATTCTTCCATAAACAACGCCCCTTTTCTTTTATTCTACCAGAAAAGAGACGTGTTCACAATTTATTTACTCATGCGTTTGTCGTGC
>CATJCJ010000687.1 GCA_949738935.1 uncultured Eubacteriales bacterium
CAATTTCATCCACATCCTTACAGCAGTTCCCATATTCTGAAACGGCATAGTAATTGCCATCCTGATTTTTTTCTAAATACAATGCCATCCCTGAGTCAGCCGAATCTTCACGGTTTGAAAAAATGTAATATTTCACCTGCTTTTCCGGCCTGAAATAAACCAAAGCGCTTACCGTGTACCCTTTTCCTGCCACCCCGCCCGGATTAACCAATGAATCTTTCGGTGCAATAATATTTCCGAATTTATGAAATGAGTAGACCGGAACAATATTTACTGCATAACATTCATTTACATCAAATTTATTATTGCCTGGCAGGCAGGTAATTTCCCCATGCATTGCCGACAACTGTTTTTTCAAGCCATCCGTATGCTCGTCAAGATATAGCACATTCATCTGGTTTGCAATTTCCTGTGTAAAAAGTGCCTGTCCAAAAAGCCGTGCATAATACAGATAACCGCCTAAATATCCCGCTATTCTGATCGGGTTTTTGTTGACCCTCCCATTGTCCGACAAATCATCTTTCTTAACATCCATAGTCATCAAAACATTGCTTCCATACATAATGCGAAGAACACAATCTTTATATACAAACGAAATAGTTTTGACATCATCTCCGGTAAATTCATCCACATATAGGGCAAACGCCCTCTCTATTAACCCGTTCCCTGAAACAAGCATCATCCCGCCTGCAAGTTCTGCTTTCATAAAGTCTTTTTTTTCAAATAAAACTACATAATCAGGAAATGTCAAAGTCCTGAATTGCAGCACAAAAGAAAATGGCTTTTCCCATGACATATCCATCTCTTCATCATCAAGCAGTAGGTGCCCCATCTGTTTTACAGAGATTACGTTTATAACATTGTCCTTGTTCATCCCTCAATCCTCCCATTCGAAATCAATAATCAAACCTATTGAACCTGTTTCGATAAAACGCGGATTACTTACCTCATAATATATATATCCTATATAATTTGCTGGTACAGTACATAATATCGTATTGGTACCCACTATGCCATTATTTAACCCAAGATCAGGATTTACAATAGTTACAGATGTATATGATCCATCCAGTATTACCTTAATCCTGCATTTCCTCTCTTTTGATCCCATGTTCTGAATGACGTCAAATCCCTCTATATAATTTACCTTTGCTGCCCACACCCTGCATTGGATTCCGGTTTCCGTTATTGAATTGTCTCCACATGGATATTCTATTCCACCAACGCATGCCCTTGCATACAAATCCAGTCCATGTGCATTGAATGCAAAAATAAAAGGCTGTCTTGTCACTGCGTATTGATTCGGTTCAATCGTATCAATATGGGCATATGCCTCTCCTGCGATTGTTTGAAAAATCCCTTCTCTATATTCTTTCATGTCCATATTGCAATAATTTGAAAGGGTCACAAACACATTATTTACCCTTTCTGATGAATTGTTTTTTACACGGACATAAATGAATGTCCAGCAGTTCGCATTTACGAAAAAATCACCGTCATTTTCATAATCCTTTTCGTATATTTTCTCTACATCTGCATATTGCGTCACAGTTATTATTTCAGGACTAATATCTGCTTTTACAGTTTCAGACTGCTTTCCTATTATCAAATTATCCATTAAACCTCTCCTTCTTCATTCTTCTTCATTAACAAAACAAAGCTGGGGAGAAATAAATGTACATATCTCTCCCAAACATATGCTTTTTCTCAACGGACAAAAAGGTGTTATCCCTCTTCACCTTTTTTTCTTTTCACTATAAAGTAAATGCCCAGACTTAAAACAATTATTACTATCCCTGCTGCAATCACCCTTATGTGGTTCCATGTATCATCTTCCACTCCCGTATCTGCTGCCTCAGTCGGTATGTTTCCATTATCCGTTTTTGGTGCTTCTATCGTACTGCCGCTTTCTTCCTCCTGTTCCCCGTCTATCGCGATCACATAGTCTGACGCATGGGTAAAGGCAAGGGCTACCGTGCCGTCCTCTGCAACCTCGTCCGAACAGATAAATTCCATCTCTCCCGTGTTTTCGTTGTAATAATACAGGCTTGCCGTATATCCGGCATTCTCTTTTCCAAGCCCTATGGAAAGCACAGCAGTAAATCCGAAATCCCCTTCATAAGCA
>CATJCJ010000688.1 GCA_949738935.1 uncultured Eubacteriales bacterium
GTCCGTAGATACGAATGACATTCCAGCCGCACAGCAATACTCAATATTCGGGTACAAAAAATTAGCTGTTTTACCGACGCCCGAAGCACCGATCATCAGTGTATGTATATCCGAATCGTCAACCAATGCAGTTATCTGTCCCACACTTTCATTACAGCCAACAATCAACCCGTCCACTGTCGGAAGCTGTTCACTGCTGCGCCACAAGTCGGGTGTATAGGGGATTTACTTATATGTCTTGGCTATTTCATTTTTGGTTGCAAACCTCGCCGTGCCATGCTGCCCATTTCCAACCGGCTTATTCTTAAACGATTTCAGCGAACCTCCGTCCCCGATTGCAATAATCACAGTGATGACTAAAAATAAACCACCGCCAAGTACAAGTAATAAAATTTGTGATGAGGTCATATTTTTCCTTTCTTTTTACATTGACATTTTAATTTCAATATCTTGCCGAGGTGCTTCTTCCTGCTCCTGCATTTGCTGTTCTGTGTTGCATTTCAATGCACTGTCTGCCAAATCAAATAGCGATTTGGCAATATTTTTCATCTGCTCCTTTGTGGCAGGATAAATTTTTAATTGCCTTATTGCTTCAAAATGAGATTTTTTCAAAGTATCTGTTTTCGATGGAATTTTTCCTCTGTCGGAATACGCTCTGTAGCCTTTCAGCAAGTGATTTCGCAGATTTTCAAATATATCCTCAGCAGGCTTTTCATTAACCTTTGCAAGAATTTCAGCCGAAGCACTTAACGCAATATTTGATACGTTGGTATATTTGTTTCTGCTCAATACCGCATTCAAGCTGCCTGCAATTCTGTCGAGTTGTAGCGGCTCAAATGCAAGCTGTAAAACATTTTCCGAAAATAATTCTTTTCTCAAGTGAACGGAGGCAGGAATTGGAGCCAACCCGTGCAGTTCCTTCAAATCCTCATTCCAATCTTTATTTCGTGATGTCATACGAAATATATTTGCATGCCCGTTTTCACAAAGTATATCCTTCAACCTCTCCGCTGCATCAATCCCGCCCGAATCGTTATCGGTACACAGCACGATTTCGTTCAAATTTAAATGGCATTTTAACGCCTCCAAAACAGCACTTTCATAAACTCCATTCATTGCAATGTAGCTGTGCTGCTTCCAATCCTTTTGGTAGAGTGTAATAAATGAAAGCATATCAATCGGGGCTTCAAAAACAAACAGCTTTCCACTGTTACCAAAGTGCGAAAAACTGTATTTTGTATCCGAACCCGAAACGGTTAGCCTGAACGCATTCCCAAAGCTGATTGTTGATCTTAGCGAAGCTTGTCTTGGCACACCGTTTTCATCTGTCCCCACAAAAACAACGTTGTGATGATCTCTATCCTCATAGATTTTATGTTGATGAGCAAAGAAAGAAATCACATCGGGCGCAATAAATCTTTGCTTTGTCAGATAAGCAAAAACCCGCCGCATATCATCGTTTGCATCGGGCAGTTTAAATTCTTTTTTACAAATATTTTGCGATTCTTTCTTTAAGGAAACAATTTCAAGTGCTGCTGATCTCTCACCTCCGAGTAATTCCAACATTGCCTCTTGATATGACATTCCGTAATGCTCACGGAGAAATTTCACCGGACCTCCGCCAATCTGATTTTTATGATCATACCAACGGTTACCGCAAACGGTAATACTGTCGTGCTTTCCTGTCGAGTCGGTATATATCAGCTTATACTCCTTACCAACACGTTCGAGCTTCTCACCACTTAACTGCAAAAAAGAAACAAGGTCGACTTTGGAAGCCATAAGCCGATCTTGTTCGGAAAACGGAATATATTTTTTTGATTGCATAATAAACTTTTTCCTTTGCAATATATCTTTTCTTAAATTGGTAACTTAACATTGTATGTCCACTGTGACCCTATCCTAAGTCCACAA
>CATJCJ010000689.1 GCA_949738935.1 uncultured Eubacteriales bacterium
CGGCTCCGGGGCTGGGCTGAGTGTATTCGGTTTTCAGGACGTCTGCTTCATGTGCGGTCATCTTTGGCCGCGCAAAGCAAATCCAAATAAGCGCCAAAGTGCAAATACATGCCGTGCCGATCAGGAAACCTTTGAGAAATGCCCGCATCAATTATCCTCGCGGCGTTTGTCCCTGATCTGCCATGCGGCATAGCCGAGCAGCGCGAGAATGGCGGAACCGCCCAGCACAGCCGGCAGCCACGGCAGATCGCCGGTCTTGGGGACGGGCGGAACCGGCTGCGGGGGAACAGGCGTTTCGGGCGGAGCCGGGATACGCTCGTCTTTCATCACGACCTTCTGGATTTCTCCGGTTGCTGTGGCTTCAAACGCAATGCTTTCCGCTACCAGATAACCGGCAGGCGCGGACGTTTCCACCAGCGTGTACTTGCCGATGGGCAGCCGCTCAATCAGGTGCGGCTCCGTTACGGAAGTCCATTCCTCAACGATTTTGCCGTTCTCATCCGTGATCTGGAGCGTTGCACCGGGGAGTTCCTCGCCGGTCGCAATGTCCGTCTTGGAAATCTGCACTTTGGTGAAATCGTCTTTCATTTCAACAGCCTGAATTTCGCCTGTGGGCAGCACCTCGAACGCGACGCTCTCCGACACGATGTAGCCATCCGGCGCGCTTGTTTCGACCAGCGTATACTTGCCGACCGGGATGCGTTCGATGTAGTGCGGGGTGTCGGTCGATGCCCATTCCTCAATGACCTTGTCGTCCTGATCGACGATCTGGAGCGACGCGCCGGGGAGTTCCTCACCCGTGGCAATGTCGATCTTGGAAATCTGCAGCTTGGTAAAATCATCCTGCATGAAAACGGTCTGCACCTTGCCGTCATCCTGTACCGTGAACTCGATGGAGGCTGCGGGAACATAGCCCTGCGCGGTCGGGGCAAGCGTTTCGGTCAGGGTATAGGTTTCGCCTGCAATCAGCTTGCCCTCGATCATGTGCGGCTCACTGTCAGAGATCCACTGCTCCACCAGCTTGCCGTTCTTGTCGGTGATTTGGAGCGACGCGTCAACTACTTCTTCCTGTGTTGTGATATCGGCCTTGCAGACACGAATCACTGTGGGCGCATCCAGCATTGTCACCGTTTCGGCTTTTCCCCATTCGCCGGTGTACGTCACTTCGGCGTCCTCCGGCTTCTCGGCAACCTGCTGATCCGCAAAGAAACGGGGCGATTCGCCGTTTTCAAGATACACGCGCTCAAAGGAATATCCCGCAAAATCGCTCTCGCGCAGGCATTTTTCGATGGCTGCAGGTGTGGCGTTCTTTGTAAAGGATACGGTCAGCGTGCCGCCCGCAATCTGCCAGTCTGCAATCACAATAGCCTGCTGGACGGTTTCAGACCCGGCAGGATTTTCATCCGCTGCGCCGGTCAGCCTGTCCACAAAGGTCAGCACCGCGTCTTTGACACCGGCGAAAAAGCCGGTTTGCGGTACATCGTCTGCAAAGGTCACAGGCGACACAATAGAGCCGGAAATGACTTCGCCGCTTGGCGTTTCTTTCAGCACCCACACTTCGGTCTGCTGAAGGTAATTGCCGCTGTCATCCTGTGCCTGCACCAGCTTGAATCGGATGGAACGGGCAGTCGTATAGCCATCAGCAGGGCGCGTCTCGGTCAGCGTGTAGATGTGGCCGAGGTCGCTGTTGCCTGCAAAATCGTGGTCGAGCGCCAGCCCGCGAATGATGTGCGCGGCATCGCCGCTCGTCCACTCATCCACCACCTTGCCGCGCCAGTCGGTCACAGTCAGCGTTGCACCGGGCAGGGCAAAGCTGTCGGAAAGATCAGTCCCAGCAAACCCGCGCTTGTCGATCTCAACCTCGGTGGCCTTGTCCGTGTGCAGACAATCCACAACTTGCCATGCGATCTGCTGGCCTTCGTAAGTGAACTCGATCGGGATCACGCTCTGCTCGATCAGGTAGCCCTCCGGGGCCGAAACCTCGCGCAGATAGTAGCGCCCGCTGTTGGTGGCTGCATTGTGTGCATCGCTGGTGCCGTACTGTTCGCCGCGAATGGGAACATCCACGTTGAAAGCCGCAAGGCCGTTCTCATCGGTCGTGGCCGTGCCGAGCAGCGTGTCAGCTTCGGCCAGCAGTTTGCCGTCCGCACTGTAGATTGCGTCGGCGGTGTAAAGTTCATAGGTCGCCCCTGCAACGGGGACTGCGCCCGCAGGGATTTTTGCCTTGTTGCTGCCGCCCTCGAACAGGCTGGTATCTGTTTTTAACCCGTCTTTGTAGGAAAAATCATCGGTGAAGCCAGCCGAATTCCGATCCAGCTTGTACAGGCCCACGCCGACGCGCCCTTTCTCAATCACGGGCAAAACACGGTCATTTTTGAATACCAGCTTTTGCTCTGTGAGTTGTTTGTCGTCGGCATCCTTGATATTGACGATCCTGTATGCGGTTTCTTTGTCTTTGCCGTCTGCATGGCTGACAATGGTTTCCGCAAGAACAAGGTCGTTGGTCTGGTTGTTCCAGCCAAAGGTCACAGTATAAGCGGTATCGGCCAGTGTGTAGCCGTAGGGGGCCTTCACCTCGATGACTTCATAGCTGCCCAGCGGCAAGGTGATCGTCACTTCGCCCTTGATGCCGTTATGACTTACGGCAAGGAAATTGTACGCTGCCGACGTGCGCGTCGGGGCAAAGTCAACCTGATCGATCTGTCCGGCACCACCCGTTGTGACAGTCGCCACCAAATCACCGTCTGCATACCAAAGGGTACGATTGCCATTTGCGTCGGTCTGATGGTCGCCGGTAAAGACGTCGCCATGCGCGCGGATCTCGTAAACCGCCCCGGCCAGTGCGTCGGTTTTGTACTCAAACTGTCCGTCTTTCCAGCCGGTCAGCACCTCGCCCAGCTTGCGGATCGTCAGCTGGCCCAGCGTCTCGCGGTTGACATACTTTTCTGTCAGGATGTAGTCGTCCATCCCGTCTGCGCTGCTGCCGATCACCTCATAGATGCGCTCCGACGTCAGTTCAAAATCGACATGGTACGATTCGTCATTGTAGAAGCCCTCTGGCCCCTGTACTTCGACTACACGATAGCGGCCCAAAGGCAGCTTTTCCGCGGTTTTCAGCAAACCGTTTTCGTCCGTGTAAAATACGCTCGTTTTGACAGTCGCATTGCCGCTGGCCGGATCGTTCATCTCGACAAGCTGCATCGTGCCGTCCTCGTGGATGCAAAAGAGGGAAAACGCTGTTTTTGCCAGCTTGACCGCCTTGCCCGTCTCGGCGTCGATCTTGATGAGTTGCAAATATCCTTCCAGTTCCTCGTCCAGAATATTGTAGGTCATATAGCTGCCGGACGGAGCGGTCGTGCTGCCCTGCGGGGTACAGAACACGCTCTGCGGGGAGCTGGCATCGACCGTTACCAGAAAGGGCGCGGCTTGGAACAAATCGCGCGGGACGGTCGTCTCCACCACCAAATACTGTCCATAGGCGAGGCCGTCCACACGTAGGATACCCTCGCTGTTGGTGAACACCTCGCTCAGCTGGTACTCGCCCGGCTTGCCCGTGGGCTGCCAGCCCGCACCGCTGCCACCCGCGTTGTCGGCGCTGGCTGTCAGGCTGCGGTTGTAGCTGTCCACTGCCGCCTGACTGCCCTCGTACATGGTGGCGATAGCCTGTGTCTCTCCTGAAAAATCGTATTTGGCATGATCCTGATCGTAGCTGTCCGCGCGGTAGGCGTCGAGGATGCTCTGCACCTGATAGCTGCCGTCTGGATTTTGGATGAACTTGTCCGCGCGGCTCAGGTCGCTGATCCGGTAGACCGTGAAGCCCGCGCCATCTAACTTGATTGCCGGCCCCGGCTGTCCGGTTGTTGATACCAGCTTGTTGATGCTGAAACCAGACTTCAGCACCTCGTCCGCGCTCTGCACTTCCTCGCGCACCACAAGCCCGGATTCGTTGCCATAACTGAGTGTGACATAGTGATTGACTTCATCGCAAAGGTAGCCGGACGCAAAGGAGATATAGTAGCCGTCATAGGTTTTGCTGCCATTCAATGCGCGCCCCTCGGCCACGGCAGAAAAGCGATTGCGGTACACATAGTCCGTGTATTCGCCCGCGCCGTTTCGGGCAAGCGGGCGTGTACTGCCCGTCGGCTGGAGCTGGCGGTTCAGCAGGGGATAGGAAGGTTCCAGCACGATCTGACCGTTTGCGTCCAGCGGCAAGGCAAGGCCGGCCGCGCGCTCGACTAGATAATACTTGCCGAGATAGAGGTTCGCAAACGCCAGCCGCCCATCCTTGATGGCCGCGCTTGCGACAAGGTGGTCTTTTTGCAGCACGGGCAAATAGTTGTTATCCCGGCCGTCGTTGGTGAGAACGACAGTGTGCCAGATCGGCGCACCGCTGGCGTCCAAGATCCGGCCGTAATCGACAATCCCAGAAACACCATCGGGATGGCGGATGTCCTCGGCGGCATACAAATCGTACACCGCACCCTCCAGCGTCGTATTGCCGTTGCTGCCCGCTGCCAGATACCGCATGGCGTCGAGGTCTACTTTTGAGAGAATGATCTCGCCCAGCACACGATCGTTGAGAAACCGATCTTCGACCGGCAATACCGTGCGCCCGTCCTCGTTGGCCGCAATGCCGCTCTTGTCGGTGATGTAGGTCTTGTCCGCGTTCAGCGGCGTATCACTGATTGTCACAGAGACAATGCCGCTGCCGGTATCGAGCAAAACGCCGCCGTTGTCGGCCATGCCGATGCTGGCGTTGTAGTCAGCGTTGTCCAGCCAGAGCACGCTGCCGTCATTTTCCTTTGTAATCTCGACGAAATAGGCACGTTTGCCTTTCACACTGTCTGCCGCGCCCGGATGCGAAACATCCGTCCAATCGCCAAAATAGCCGGACGGGGCCTGCGTTTCTACGATGATGAATTTCCCCTCGTTGCGCTGGGTGTAGAACATCGTACTGCACGCGGGATCGGCTGTCGCATAGCCGCTGTGATTGATGACGGCGTATGTACCGTCCGCCTGCCGTTCTACCTTGTACTGATTGTAGTTTCCAAACGGGATACACCGCTGCAGCACCGTATCCCACTCGAACACCGCAAAAGCTGCATTGCCCCGAATACGTTCGCCGGTTTCGCTGTCGCGTTTGTCGATCCTGACCTGCAGCGACCACTCGTCGTTGCGCATGACATAGCTTTGCTCCGTATTTGCCGGAACCGTAATCGTTTGCTCGCTGCCGAAAGGTCCGGTAACCACATCAAAGCCATGCG
Source organism: uncultured Eubacteriales bacterium (assembly GCA_949738935.1). Classification (GTDB taxonomy): domain Bacteria; phylum Bacillota; class Clostridia; order Lachnospirales; family CAG-274; genus MGBC114079. The sequence continues at coordinate 5,265 of CATJCJ010000689.1, forward strand.
GGACGCCGGTTTCGATGTAGCTGAACCGCAGGCTCGCAAGTTCCTCTTTCGCGCTGCTGATGGCCGCGTCCACCATTCTCTGCGCTTCTTCTTTGAGTTGGTCAATGGCCCCAGCTTTGGCGCTCTCCGCCATCGCATCCGCTTCAGCCTGCGAGCGGCACGGCCCAGCGTTTCCGCTCAATGCCGTTATAGACGTTTTTTCCACGGTGTAGTGCAGGCTCCAGCTTGCCGTGCCCGCGCCGCCGCTTGTGTGGTAGGCGTCGTCCATCGTGTGGCCGCTGGTGGTAATGATCTGACGGCCTGCCGGACTGAGCGACCAGTTTCCGCCGCTGATCGTGCCGGATGTGATGATCGGCTCGATCTCGATGACCGCGCTGTCCACTTTTTCCTGTGTCACAAGCTGCTGTTTATCGGCCTGCACGGAAAATGAAAAGTCAAACTCCCCGCTGGCCGTCTGCGGCGGAGCCTCCCATCTGGCGTAATATTCGCTCGGTATCTCCGGGCCGATGACGGAAATGCGCTGCCAGTCGAGACCAGCAGGCGGGGCGTATACGTAGCAGTAATAGTCTGACGCGGTGGCATAAGGAATAGCGCCGCCCGCCATCTGATCAACAGCGTTTCGATATGTCTTTGCGGCAACACTGTCGGGATAGTTTTCCATGATCCACTTCTGCACATCGTCATAGCAGGCGCTCGCTTCTTCGGCAGAAAACAGTGCTGAACCATTGCCGGAGCGCAGCAGGCCAAGCGAAAGCTGTCCGAGGCCGCCCCAGATCTCCATCTGATTTTTGTAATGGTCGCCGGGGGTATACTGCGAACCTGCGACGATGGACGTGTGCGAATAGGTATAGGTCGGGCAGTTCCCCGGCGCGGCCCACTTGCCGTGATCGCAGCAATACGCCGGTTCGCCGTTGAACCACACAAGCCATGTGCCGTTGACCTTTTCCACATGCGTCACCTTGCCTGTGGTAACGGCGGGCGTAGGCCGTTCGGCATAGGTGCTGCTGCCGGTCGGCAAACCGTAGAGGGCAATGTCCCGCGTGCTGTCCTTGTCGATATGGACAGCGAGGTTCTTTTCCAGTGTCGTTCCGTCAGGCGCGGAGTAGTTGAACTGCACAGAAAAATCTTCCGATGCGCGGAC
>CATJCJ010000690.1 GCA_949738935.1 uncultured Eubacteriales bacterium
ACGAATAAAAAAAACAGTATAAAAAAATACAAGAAATAAAAATGTCTTTTTTTCAAGACAAGTTTCTAACTAAAAACTTTTAAACAAAAAAATTAAAACAAAGGAGCTGAAATAACTATGAAAACCAAAAATGAAAATTCAAATTTTATTGAAACATAAATAACTGACACTTTAAAACAAACATCTATTTATTCAAAAAAAGTATAAAAATAATATAAAATTACAAAGGAGACTGAAACTTATGAAAACTTTAAAACTTGTAACAACTGAAAACTTTAACGGAATTGACTGTGACTTTTATCGCAGCGTCAATAACAATATCTTTTTAACAAGAGAACAAATTGGTAAAGCGCTGGAGTATAAAAATCCACAAAAGGCAATAGAAAAAATTCATCTCAGACACAAAGATAGATTAGATAAACTGTGTATTCGTATTAAATCTAACCCCTCCCCCCAAAATGGGGGGTCCGGTGTTCCAGTAGAAACAATCTATTACACTGAAAGAGGAATTATGGAAATATGCCGATGGTCAAAACAAAAGAAAGCGAACGAGTTTATGGATTGGTGCTGGGATATTATTGAAAATTATCGTAACAATATGTTTAACTCATATGATTTTAGACAGGATTTCATCAATTTGGAAGAGAATTATAAATTACTTTTTGATACTGTTGAGACAATAAAAAACTCATTAGATGAAATACAGAATCAAACTTCAAATACAGACAAAACGCTTCTAAGAGTTTTAAAAGACAATGAAAAAGAAATATTCAAGACTAATGGTTTACCAGAATGGATAAGACAAATGATGCCTTATTTTATCGTGATAAGAAGTTATTATTTCCCTAATGACAAAGGATTTAAAAATACATACGCCAAAATATTTGATAAGTTTAATAAAATACATGGTTCATATGTACTGTCTTTGGCTTCTATGGATTTCTGTTATCAAAATAACTGTAAAAGATGTAACACTATGGATATGATAGCTTATACACCTGAAATAAGGGAAAAAACAGAAGTAATAATATATGATATATTTAAAGAAATCGCTGAAATAAAGAGAAAAGAGATAAATAAATCAAAACAAAAAGAAAACATTGACAATATAAATACTAATAATAATTAATTTATTAATATCT
>CATJCJ010000691.1 GCA_949738935.1 uncultured Eubacteriales bacterium
AAAATAAAATACTATTATAATATTGTTATAAGGAAATTAGTATGTTATAATTATAAAAAATTTTGGAAATAGAAAAGGAGACTTTTTATGAAAATAAACAAAAAAATATTTATTTTATTACTATCATTTTTCTTATTGCCTTTTAATTATTTAAATATATTTGCGAATCAATATGGTGATATTAATAATGATGGATGCATAACAGCTTATGATGCTTCTTGTGTTATACAAAATGTATTAAAAAATTTTGAGTTTACACCTGAGCAAGAAAACGCCGCTAAGGTTACAGGTAATTTTAACATTACCTTTCAAGACGCCGCAGAAATATTAAAAAAAGCTCTTGATAATTCATATGTTTTTCCTGTTGAAACATTAACCGAAGTAACTACCGAAACATCAACCGAAACGTCGACCGAAGCAACTACTGAGCCGCCATTTGAAGATAAAGGATATAAAATTGAGTCTGTAAAAAGTAGCAGAGACTCAAAAGTAATACTTTTATTAAATAAACCAACTGTGAAACCTCTTGAAGCAAAAGATTTCTCTATTATTTGCGCCGATGGCGGAAGCAGTATGACAATACTGGGAGTTTCAACTAAAGATAATATGCTCTATGAAATATCAACAGCTCAATATAAAGATAATAAATATAATTTAAGAGTTAATTTTGCTGATGGAACATATTCGGAAAAAGATTTTGAGGTAAAAATTGACTGTCCTTATATTTCATCTGTTGAAACAATAAGAAAAAGTGATATCTCTGCTACTCTTTCTTATGTATCAGATGAGCCTGGAAGTTTTTATTACTTTCTTGAAAAAAATAGTGCTGTAAAATTATCATCTGAAATAACCGCTGAAGAAATAATACAGTGTAATAATAAATCTGATATGTTAGTAGGCCCTAATGAAATAAATATTAATGGCCTTGAAAAGGGTTGCTCGTATACTCTACATTATGTGGCGAAAAACCCTGAAGGCAAAACAACTATTCCGGATAGTATAAACATTTCCTCGGAGATTAAAATTGAAGAAGAAAATGATTTTAAAATAGTAAATGTAAAATCATATGATAGATATTTTGATATACAATTAAATAAACCAACAAAAACAGTTCTTACTGGCTCAAACTTTAAAATAACTTGTCCCGCAAATGGAGTTTTGCATACTGAAGAAGCATCAAAAACTGATAATATCAATTATAGATTATATATGAATCAATATTATATTTATAAAGATAATAATACTATGACTCTCGAAATAACTCTTGAAGATGATTCAATAATAACCGGTAAATTTTATGCTGATTATTCAGCGCCAGTGGTACAAAATAAAGAGATTTCAAGAACAGGAGAAAATACTGCTGAACTTATTATAAAAGTGAATGAAGCGGGAAAATTATATTATATAATTAAAGATGAAGTTGGGGATTCAATAGTCGCAAAAGACCCTAACGAAATATTTAATAGTCCAGATAAAAAAATTGTTGACATTAATTGGGGAGCAAATAATATACCTATTGAAAATGTAACAACTGGTAAATACATTTGTTTTGTAACCGAAGATAAAAACGGAAATAGACTTGATTATTATGAAAGTATACAAATACCTGAATATGACCCATCACTGATACCAGAGAAAAAACTTGCCATAGAAAAAGTTACGGTATTTAAAGACAGCTATTTTGGTCAGGTAATAAAAGTTCAGTTTAATGACAGCATGTCTGATAAATATATAAGCACAGGTAGTGATATACAATTATCTGGACCAAATATTACCGGAAGACTATCTTATAGTAAATATGGAGGTAATCTTCTTAAGAATGAATACGCGTTTATAGCTGAAACCGCTCCGTATAAACCGGTTGAACTTATTTCAGGAGAGAAATATAATTTATCTATAAATATTGAAATTTATGACCCTGAAACCTACGAGACGCTTGATTATCAGCAAGTATTTTATACATTTATAGCGGAATAAATTATACTTTTAAAATAAAATAGGAGGCTAAAAATTAGTCTCTTATTTTATTTTTATAATTATAAAAAGAGTTATTATTCGTTATTATATTAGAGCTATAAAGCAGCAGGTAAATTACATTTATTCTTAAGTACTCTATA
>CATJCJ010000692.1 GCA_949738935.1 uncultured Eubacteriales bacterium
AAAGTGCTGGTGCTCGGCTCCGGCCCCATTCGCATCGGGCAGGGCATCGAGTTCGACTACTGCAGCGTGCACGCCACATGGGCGTTTGCCCGGGCGGGCTATGAGACGATCATCGTCAACAACAACCCGGAGACGGTCAGCACGGATTTTGATATTGCGGACAAGCTTTACTTCGAGCCGCTCACGCCGGAGGATGTGGAAAATATCGTAAATATAGAAAAGCCTGACGGGGCCGTCGTGCAGTTTGGCGGCCAGACAGCCATCAAGCTGACGGAGAGCCTCCAGAAAATGGGCGTGCCGATTCTCGGCACTGCGCCGGAGGATGTGGATGCGGCGGAGGACCGGGAGCTGTTCGACCGGATTTTGCAGGAGACAAAGATTCCCCGGGCGGCGGGCGGAACGGTGTTTACTGCCAAGGAGGCAAAGAAGGTGGCGAACCGGCTCGGTTACCCGGTTTTGGTGCGCCCCTCCTACGTGCTGGGCGGACAGGGGATGCAGATCGCCTACTCCGACGAGGAAATCGAGGAGTTTATGGAGATCATCAACCACACCCGGCAGGATCACCCGATTTTGGTGGACAAGTACCTGATGGGTAAGGAGCTGGAGGTGGATGCGGTGTGCGACGGGACGGACATTCTGATTCCGGGTATTATGGAGCATATCGAGCGCACCGGCGTCCATTCGGGAGACAGCATTTCCGTCTATCCGGCGACCACCGTGAGCGGGTCGGTGCGGGAGACCATCGCAGAGTATTCCCGCAGGCTGGCAGAGGCGCTGCACGTAAAGGGACTGATCAATATCCAGTTTATCGCGGTGAACGATGCAGTGTACGTCATCGAGGTCAACCCGCGCTCCTCGCGCACGGTGCCTTATATCAGCAAGGTGACGGGCATCCCCATCGTGGATCTGGCGACGGAGGTGATTCTCGGGAAAAAAATCAGGGAGCTTGGGTATACGCCGGGCCTGCAGCCTGCCGCGGACTATTTTGCCGTTAAAATGCCCGTGTTCTCGTTCGAGAAAATCCGCGGCGCGGAGATCTCCCTCGGACCGGAGATGAAATCGACGGGCGAATGTCTTGGTATCGCGAAGAGCTTTGACGAGGCGCTCTACAAGGCATTCTTAGGCGCAGGCATCGTCCTGCCGAAGCATAAGCAGATGATCATTACCGTGAAAAAGGCGGATCAGCCCGAAGCGGCGCAGGTGGCGAAACGCTTTGAGGCGCTCGGCTACACGATCTACGCCACCCGCCATACCGCCGAGTACCTCCGAACCCAGGGCATAAAGGCGCGCAGGGTGAACAAGCTTCACCAGGAGTCGCCCACGGTCATGGATCTTCTGCTGGGTCATAAGATTGATCTGGTTATCAACACGCCCACCCAGGGGCGCGACAAGAGCCGTGACGGCTTTCTGATCCGGCGCACCGCCATCGAGACGGGCGTGAACGTCATCACCGCGCTGGATACGGCAAACGCGCTGGCGGGCTCCTTAGAGGCCGGCGGGCGGGAGCTGACAGTTGTGGATATCGCTGCGGTGCAGCAGATGGAGGGCTGAAATTGAATACATTTTGAAACACCCCGTATGCAGAGGATTTGCTGCATACGGGGTGTTTTTTGGTAAATTTTAATAATTATAAAAAAATTTTCCATTTGCTATTGATTTTTTTGCCGATAAGTGATATACTTATATCATAAGTGGTATATATAGCATACCAATTATACCAATTCGCGAAAAGGTGTAAACAATGAATCATAAGGAGGAAGCCAAAACGCGAAGCGTTTTTCAGCATGGCTTCCGACGAAATGCCCGCGAGCAAAGGCGAACGGGCGCAACCTTAAAAGGAGGAAAAGGTATGAGTGTACTACAGGCAATACTTATTGCGCTAATTGCAGCGGTCAGTAGGTGTGAGGGTGACTGGCTGGGAGAATGTAAGCTTCGCGAACCGATTGTCACCGGTTTCCTGGTAGGTTTGGCATTGGGGGATGTAAAGACGGGTCTAATTATCGGCGCGCAGCTTCAGCTGATGTGGATGGGAGCCGTAGGTATCGGCCCGACGGCCCAGCTGGATATTGGTATCGGCGGTACGATCGGTACTGCGGTTGCG
>CATJCJ010000693.1 GCA_949738935.1 uncultured Eubacteriales bacterium
AAGATGAATAGCGTAAAAACGTTTGTCCATCATAATAGCTTCCTTTCCCTCAACTGTTTTTCTTATCTGCGTGTTATAGGTATTTACAACAATAAGATTTTTAGGGTCTGTAAGTATAATTTTATCGTCAGCCATAGACGGACACTCAACAACAGGAACTTTAGCCGGGGCGGTATACAGACTTTCAGGAACGGCTCCGCCCGCTCCAACCACTTTATTAAGCAAAAACAACTCCCATTCCTGCGCTCGTCTCGGTGACATAAGCCAGCGAAGCTTGCCGTTATTGTATTTGTTGGGAAGTGTTCCAAGAGTTTCATAGAACAAATCAAGGCTCATAGAAGTCTCGCCTGAAGCGTCGTACACATGACCGCCGTTTTTAATTTGCTTTATCCAGCCGTCATTGACATAGAGAAAATCGTGGTCTTTATCTGTAGGTTCCGCCTCTTCATCGCCATTTAAATAAATATCCTCAAGGTCAACCCCAAGCTGAGCTGTCATAAGGTCGGTAACAGCCTGCTCAAAGCCCTGGCCCTCAATATTTTCTCTCAGCGTTTCTTCCGTGGTTTCCCAAGGAAGTCTGACAGCTACAGTGGCATACTCAATCTGAGATGTCTTAACGCCCGCTCTGTAACCGTCATCAAGATTTTCTGTCTTTTTCCTCAAAATACGTGAGGCAATACCTATTTTATCAATCTCGCCTGTTTTTGCCGTTCTCATTTCGTGACGCACAAGCGGACTAAGGTTTGTAACCTCAAAAGTTTGTCTTATAAATTTACGGGACTGCTCAGGATTAAGAAGTCCCCCTGAACTCAGTGTACCTGTCTCAATCGCCGCTTTTCTTATAATCTCACTGTTTCTTAACATAAAATTTATCCTCCCCGTTAAAATTAAAGAATTCCGTGCAAATAATGCGTTTTTTCCGATTTTTCTATTTCAGTCCCGTTAAGATTAACCGGCAGACCTTTACTTTTTAAAATAGGATCAACAGCTTTTTGTACAGCAGAAAAAACCATTTTTTGAATTTGTTCCTCAGCCGGAGCTTCCTCTTTTGATTTCAGTGCCGCCGCGACAGCCTCATCAATCATATTTTTAAGTTCTTCCCTGCTGACAGCAGCGTCTCTTTCTTTCGAGGATTCCTCTTGTTTTTCCTCCTCATTTTTTTGCTCTTCAGTTTCAAACGCTTTTTTCAGTGCCGCCGATAACGATTTTTCAATAACACTTTCCATTTCACTTTTTGTCATAATTTTTTCAGCCTCCTTATTTTCTTTAACAATTTCCTCTTTTTCCTTATCCTCAAAAGAAGCTAAGAACGTTCCAAGGTTATCATAAATATTTTGTAAAACCTCTTTGTTTCTTCCACTTATAGATTTACCCGCCTTTTCAACAGGTTTATCCTGTGAAATTCCAAGAACTTTTGCCAGCCTCGCGAGCAATCCAATTTTATCTTCTTCCTCTTCATCGGCTTTTTTTATATTATTCAACTCTGTATCCTCCTCACTGTAGTTTCCCAAACCTCCCATACTAAACCCCGTAATTTTGCCTGACTCAATATTGTTCCAAATTTCATTGTCAGGTACCTCAGCGGTAATTAACCATGTACCTTCTTTAATATTCTCACCGTTCAGCTCAAAATCAACTTTAGCAATCCAGCTCTCAACAACAGCGGCGTCCTCAATAGGCTCAAAACTGTGCTGCAAATCTACCTTATCACCATTTTTAGCAAACCAGTAAGCGGCTTTTGTAATTTCCTCAGCCGTCATATAGTTGCCGTGGCAATCCTCAGTCATAGGCTCATACACAATCCCCGTAACATAATGATTGTTCGTGTCAGCCTTAATAATTTTTCCATAAGTTGTAAACACCGCTTTTCCCTCGTCTTCCTTTTTCAATAAAAACGGCTTTTTATTGGCGGCTTTATCAACCAATGAAACAAATTGAATTTTAGCGTCTGTAATTTCATATGCTTTTTTTATCTTCCTCAGTTTCCTCACCTCTCATCAATTTGTAAATTTTTGTATGAAAAAAGACGTTTGATTTTTCAAACGCCCTCTTTACAAATTATTTTTTTATG
>CATJCJ010000694.1 GCA_949738935.1 uncultured Eubacteriales bacterium
TGCCTTAAAAATGAACAAAGGGTGACAAGATAAAAATTATCTTCTCAAAGCGCAGGAATAAGAGCATAGTCAGAAGCCCGCGCCGACCAACACATTGTGCCGCTTCTGTTTTTTCTTTATCATAACTTAAATATAGTTTTTGTACAAATTTTAATTTTTATATACGCCCTAATTTTTAATATACGCCAAATCTTTTAAAACCTCGCTAGCTATAATAAGTCCCGCTACAGAAGGAACAAAAGCGTTACTCCCGGGAACAATTTTATATGGGCTATCACACTCACAATTAATATTGTCATAAAAAGGAGATATCGGCTTTTCCTTTGAATAAACAACTTTCAGTTTTTGAACTCCTCTTTTTTTTAATTCTCTTCTCATAACCCTGGCCAAAGGACAAACAGAAGTTTTATAAATATCATCAATCTCAAATTTCATAGGATTAATTTTATTTCCTGTACCCATAGAACTAATAATAGGAACATTTGCCTTTTGTGCCTGTATAACAAGTTCAATTTTTCCCGTAACTGTATCAATAGCGTCAACAATATAATCATATTGAGAAAAATCAAATTGCTCCGAATTATCAGGCATATAAAAAGTTTTATAGACACTAACCTTAGCGTCTGGATTAATGTCAAAGATACGCTCTCTCATAACATCAACTTTATATTCCCCCAAGTTTTTTGTTGTGGCAATAATCTGACGATTAATATTAGAAAAAGAAATCACATCATTATCAATTAAATCCAAATTACCTACGCCGCTTCTTGCTAAGGCCTCAATAGTATGTCCCCCTACACCACCAACTCCAAAAACAGCCACTCTTGAATTTTTAAATACCCTCATAATTTCTTTTCCAAATAGATATTCTGTTCTCAAAAACTGATTCAAAGTTATATATCTCCTTTCAAGGGTTTAAAATTTTTTAAGAATAATGGCAATTTTAAACAAATCACCGTCAATATTTATAAATATTTGTCCATTATGATGCTCAATGATTCCTTTCGCTATTGAGAGTCCAAGACCTGAGCCTTCTGTAGTTCTCGAAGAATCACCTCTTTTAAATCTTTCAAACAACTCTTCGGGGTCAAAATTCAACGGCGCCTTTGAGATATTTTTCATAATAATTTTTACTTCTGTTTCCGTTTCCTCAAGGGATATATAAGCCCTTGAGTTTTCAGGTGAATATTTTATTATATTGTTTAAAAGATTATCAAATACCCTCCAAATCTGTTGTCCGTCAATATCAAGATAAATTGATGTATTAGGCAACTCAATAACAAAATTTAGGTTTGATTCCTCAATTTTATTGTTAAACTCACCTATAGTTTGCTTTAATAAAGCCACAATATCTGATTTTGATATATCCAGCTTAAACTGATTTGTTGAGAGTTTCGACGCCTCAAAAAGATTTTCTATTAAAACCTTTAACTTGTCAGCTTTACTGTCAATAATTGAGATATACTCGTTCGCTGAGTTATTATCAATTTTTTCAGCTTTTAAGAGGTCAATATAACTTATAATAGAAGTCAAAGGAGTTTTAAGGTCGTGAGAGACATTTGTAATAAGCTCTGTTTTCAATCTCTCGTTCTTCATCATTTCCTCAATTTTTTCTTTTATATTTTCATTTATCTTTTTTAAACCATCAAAAGGTTTTCTGAAAGCGGCACTTTTCTCATCAATATCGTCAACAGCCCCGTTTACCATATTGTCTATATAATATGATAATTTACAATAAGTCACTATCACTTTTATTATCTTATAAACCACTATAAGTCCCAAAATTTCCAGCGTGAATATTACAAAAGTATAAAAATACTCAAAACGCCCTATATACAATAATACCATTATAAATAAAATAAGGGAAACGACTGTTCCAAGCATCATTATAATATATAACAGAATCAACCCATAATGTCTGCTATTAAATAAATATTTTGTGTCATATATTATGTTAAAAACAAGATTAAGCTCATATTCATCTTTAAGCCTTGATGGTCTAACAATCATATCTATAATAAATATTATATTTAACATAAGAAAAATCAAAAACA
>CATJCJ010000695.1 GCA_949738935.1 uncultured Eubacteriales bacterium
CATGATGATCCCCTCCTTACCACAGGCTGTTCTCGCCGCTGCTGAGCTTGCCGGTGACCCAGTTGACGGTGACGATAAAGATAAGGTTGATCACCGTATTGAACAGGCTGACAGCGGTGGACATCCCAAAATCGGAATTGAGCAGGCCGAACTTGTAAACCAGTGTGGCGATGATCTCGCTCTTCTGAGCGTTCAGAGAGTTCTGCATCAGGAAGGCTTTCTCAAAGCCCATGCTCATGATGCGGCCGGCGCCGAGGATAAACAGCACGCAGACGGTGGGCATCAGGAAGGGGATGTCGATATAGAGCATCCGCTTGAACTTGGTGGCGCCGTCGACCATTGCCGCCTCGTAATATTCCGGGCTGATGCCGGCCAGCGCCGCTATGTAGATAATGGCGTTATAGCCGGAGTTCTGCCAGGTATCCGAAAAGACGTAGATCCATTTGAACATCCCCGGCTCGCCCATAAAGTTGATGGCGTTCCCGCCGCAGGCCTTGATGATGGCGTTGATGGGGCCGCTGACCGGCGAGAGGAAGAACTGCAGGATACCGACCAATACGACCACCGAAATGAAATAGGGGGCGTAGGAGATGGTCTGCACCGTTTTCTTGTACCAGGCCGTTTCGCACTGGTTTAAAAGCAGCGCGAGGATGATCGGGAAGGGAAAGTTGATGAACTGGTTCAGGAAGGAAAGGGTGACGGTGTTGATGATAGAGTCCTTGAACAGCGGATAGGTGAAGAAGCGGCGGAAATTATCCCAGCCGACCCATTCGCTGCCCCAGATGCCGTCCGCCGGGACAAAATCCCTAAAGGCGATCTGGACGCCGTACATCGGGACGTACTTGAAGATGATGAAGAAGACAACGGTAGGCAGGATCAGCAGATAAAGATCCCAGTTCTGGATGATCATCCGCTTTTTCCAGCGCCGTTCCCGTGCCTTGGCATCAAGCACAGTACCCGCAGCGGCTGCGTTTGATTTCATAGGGGGTTCCTCCTTTGGGTTTATTTTCCAAGCATACGGAACATGGTGCGCTTATAAGCCTCCACGCCCTCCTGGTCAAAGGGATTGATGCCTGCGGTTTTGCCGGAAACGGCGCAGGCCGCCATAAAGAAGTAGAACATCTGG
>CATJCJ010000696.1 GCA_949738935.1 uncultured Eubacteriales bacterium
AGAAATAAAAATTTTCTTTCTTATAGAAATCTCCGAAAGTTCATTTTTATCATATATAATCCTATTGTTTTGATAATTAACCTGTAGCTTTGACTACTCGACTGGAGTGTATTGCCACTACCTTTATCTGAATTGTTTATCTGCTGGATGTTGCAATGAACTCTCGCTCGGAAGTACTTATTTCAATCAAGTCTATGAGGATAATCGCTGGTGAATATCATGGTATCAGACTTTATGAAAGGGAGGTACAACCTCATGATTTATGTAGGCATTGACATTGCCAAACTTAACCACTTCGCCTCAGCTATCAGCTCTGACGGCGAAATACTCATGGAACCGTTCAAATTTACAAATGACAGTGATGGATTCCGTCTGCTGGTTTCTATCCTTGAATCCCTCTCTGATGACAAGGGCAGCATCATCATTGGTCTTGAAGCAACGACGCACTACGGCGACAACCTTATACGATACCTTGTTGCCTGTTTTTACAAAGTGTGTGTGCTTAATCCCATTAAGATGTCCACGATGCGAAAAAATAACATTCGCAAAACCAAGACGGACAAAGTCGACACATACATCATTGCTAAAACTTTGATGCTTCAGGAATCCTTTAGATTTGTCACATTCTATGGCCTCGATCTGATGGACTTAAAACAACTTGGACGTTTTCGTCAGAAAACCATTAAGCAGCGTACCCGCTTAAAAATACAGCTGACTTCTTACATTGACCAAGTGTTTCCTGAATTACAATATTTTTTCAAATTTGGTCTGCACTAGAAATCTGTCTATGCCTTATTAAAAGAGGCTCCGACGCCGGATGCGATATGACTCATCTTGCAAATCTGCTCAAAGTGAGCTCACACGGACACTTTACCAAAGAGCAGGCAAAAGAATTAAGAGTTCTCGCACAAAAGTCTGTCGGTGCCAGCGACAGTGCTCTATCTATTCAGATAACCCACACCATTGCACAGATTGAGTTACTGGATAGCCAGCTAGAACAGGTTGAAGCAGAAATGACTGATATCATGAAATTCAATGATTCTGTTATTATGACCATTCCAGGTATCGGATATATTAACGAAGGAATGATCCTTGGCGAAATAGGTGATATTCACCGTTTCTCCAACCCCAATAAGCTGCTTGCTTTTGCTGGTCTGGACCCATCTGTATATCAGTCGGGTAACTTTCAGGCTAAGCGGACAAGAATGTCAAAACGTGGCTCAAGAGTCCTTCGCTATGCTCTTGTAAATGCAGCTCATAATGTTGTAAAAAACAATGCCACCTTCAAGGCTTATTATGATGCCAAGATGGCAGAAGGCCGGACACACTATAATACTCTCGGGCACTGCGCCGGCAAACTTGTCAGAGTCATCTGGAAAATAATGACCGACAATGTAGAATTCAACCTCCATTAAGAGGTCTGTATACAAACACCATATCAATAGATTTTGAAAATGCACCCCTAGGTAGCTTTATTAAAGTTACCCATTTTTACCATCGATACGAAAAATAAATTTTTTGCTAATTTATGCTTGACTTTTCATAGCTGGTCTCTATCCTATCAGCTTTTACTTATAATATCAGCAAAAAAAGTCTGCCCAGTCAACTTCTGAACAGACTTTTTAATTTCTAAACTCAATTATTAACTAATAGTATATGTCCTTGCTAACGCAACAAAAGTATTATCATCATTAATAGTCTCTTTACCAACAGACACTATAATACTATCTCCAACTAATTCCATTATATCAGAAACCTCTTTCATCTGTTCTGATGTCAATTTCAAACTAACCTCTGCCATAATACTCACCCCCTTCACTTATTTTATAATATCATCATTCTTTTCCTTTTGTCAATAATTATATTTTTATTCTTCAATAAGTCTTTTAGCTAAGTCCTGAAAAATCTGCTATAATGAATGGGGATTTTCATTATATACCAAAGTAAAGGTGGACTATGATACAGATATGCCAAAAAGATAAAGAAAAGGTGTTTGAAGCAATCCGCACTGGAAAAATAGATGCAGCAGAAATGTCATTTCCCAAC
>CATJCJ010000697.1 GCA_949738935.1 uncultured Eubacteriales bacterium
CGGCGAAATCCCGCTTTTTATCCGACTTGAAGAACAGATTCTGTGTATTGGAATTTGCAACTAAATTCATATCTCGAACACCTCGTTTGCTATTTTCGATACGGTTTTGCGGAAATCCTTGCTGTCTTTTTCGGTAAGCCCTGCGAATAAATTCCCCGAAAGGAACTGCTTGTAAACCTCATCGGAATGCGGAATTTTAAAGCTAACGCCGCCGACTATCTGCTCTATCTCGTCATCGGCTTGGAATGAGGATACGTTGCTCGCCGCCTTATACTGCTTGTTGGCGTTGAATTTATTATCCAATAAAAGCGGGAGCTGCGAATTGAGGTAGCTGATAGATTTTAAATCGCAGGAAACCAAGCGCAGAACCGCGTCGGATTCGATAAGCGAAACCGCCGATAGCGCATCATTGGTTATATTGCTTGTGCAATCAATGATGATATAGTCGCACATTTTCCGCAGCTCGTTGAGCAGCTCCCTCGCCTGAGTTTCCGTATAGGGAGCATAGCTAAAGGCATTTTCACCTTTCAGCATTGCAAGCATGGTGAGATACTCGTTTTTCTTATGCAAAATAGCATTCTGCTTGATGAGGTTTTCGTCCACATGAGCCGCGCCGAGGATATTTCCGAGCGAGGTTTCCGATTCCAGATCGGAGGGAGGGCAGACATAGGGGAGAGGTGGTGCGGACATATCCGCAAACACGAGAATCACGTTCTTTTTCTGCGAAGCGATGTACCGCGCCAGCTTTACGCTCATAATTGTTTTCCCCGAAGAGGGCGAGCCCCACACAGCAAGCACTTGATTGTCTTGACGGTCGGGCGGAAATTCAAAACACTCGCTTTCGGGGGAATTTATATCGAATTCGAGATCAAGTTCCTCGTCATCATCGCCGCGAGACATCAGTGATTTAAACAGATTCGCCATTTGAGGTCACCTCCGTTTCCGTGTTATCCGAATTATCGTCTGAGTTATTCTCGGAATTATCTTCGGAACCAATAATTATTTTATCGATCCCCGAATTGCTTTCGTGAATGCTCTCGCCGGAGTCTTTTTCGGTATCCTGATCCTCGGTAATCTCGCTCTCCGAGGACACCTGTGCCGTAGGCTTCTGCGGTACTTCGGGGTTGCTGATATTTTCTTTTTCATTTTCCTTTCCTGCCGCCAATTCTGTCAAATATTTTTCCTGCGCCGAAATAAATTTCTGCGCGTTTTCGGTTGTTCCGCGGTATACGAGCGCGACGTGAATTTCTCCCTCTGCCTCGAGTTCCGCAAGGATATTCGCCTGTTCGGGAGTAACGAGCAAGGTCACGGTTTCGGGCAGTTCGGTTTCTTCTTCGCCGTCCGGCTTTACGATAACGGTTTCATCGTCATTGCCCTTGCTGTCGGTCACAGCAATAACCTCAACGTATTGCAGTTCCTCGGGAACAAGCGTTTCGCCTTTTTCCTTGTAATCAACTGCGATCACCGAAACAATATCTCCCGAAATGAGCTTGCCCGAAAGACCTCCTGCAAAGCTCGGAATAGTGATTGAAATCGCTCTTTTCTCGCCCGTGAGATTGTATAAATATGCGTTTTCCGAAGCGGGGGTATCGCTTACTTTCGCCGCAAGAACGTACTCGCCTTTGATCATCTCCGCAGCCGCGTATTTCCCAACAACGTCCTCGGATTTCTGCATGACCTCGGAGGGCATATTATACGCTCCGACCTCCACGACCTCAATATCTTTCGAGGTAATTTCCTGCCCGATTTTCACATCATTCTTTATTCTGATGATCTTCATCGTGCTGCTTTTCGAGGCGTTAAAAAGCGGAGTGATTGCGAAGCAAATAATCAGCGCCAGCGCGATACACACCACGCCGAGAACCGTTCTGTTTTTCAAAAATTTCATTGCCGTTCTTCCTTTCAAAAAATGAGTTTTGAAGCCAAATAGCCGATAAAAATAAACGGCACGAACGGCAAGGATTTACTTGCCGTTTTACCGTTGATTTTTTGGAAAATATAATTTCCCGCATAAAAAACAAGCATGGCAATTTGCGCGAAAAGGAGCAGCGCAAAGCTGCCCCAAAGTCCGCAAGCCACGCTCAGAGCCGCGATCAGCTTGACATCACCGCCGCCGATCTTCCCCGTAGCAAGCGCCACGGAGAAGAATATTACGGCAACGATAATTCCCAAAAGATTTTCCAAACGGAAATTTATTATCGCCAAAAGGGTGATAATAACGCTTATCCAGTTCGGAAGTTCACGGGTTCGTATATCCATAACGGAGCCGATGCCAAGCAGAATTACAATCGCGGCAAACTGCATAACAGAGCCGATCATCAGCCCTTGAAATTAAACATATCTTTTACTTTCTGCGTAACGGTAGGCATGATTGTATCGCCAAAAAGCGCATACAAACCGCCGAGCAGCAGTGCGCCGATAACGACTGCGATCAAAATCTTGATACCGCTGTCCACAAAGTTTTCGCCGCGGGTTTCCGCAAGCACAAGCCGTGTCTGCGTCATTCTCATGCGGAATTTCACCGCAAAGTTATAAGCTGCCGCATTGAACGCTGCACAGGTTTTCTGAATTTTACGGCAAGCCGCCGCTTTAATGCTGCCGAACTTTGCCTTAGCTGACTTAAAAATGTTCTTAAAAAAGTTTCTCATAAAAAATCCTCCATAAAATGTATTGTTTTGAGGTTTACATGGACATCGTCGGAGCAGACTCATATGTCTGTTC
>CATJCJ010000698.1 GCA_949738935.1 uncultured Eubacteriales bacterium
CAATACATATTTATCTTCAGATTGCCCACGACACAAAGAATACAACTCAATCCGCAAAGCCGCGTTATCCTCGTCAACCAACATAAAATAAACCCAATCCAACATATAACAAATCGAATCATCGCCCTCAAAATACTCCGGCACCAGCCAGGAATAATTAGGCTCGGCAATTTCTTCAGCCAACGCTTCCTTTATTTTCTGGTATATTGCCTTGGCAAAATAAGGAGAATCAGCCTGACGTGTAACCTCTCGCGTTCCCATATTCATACTCCGAGCCAGGCCCACAATCTGCCGACCGTTCAATTCCCAAGGCTTGATTTTAATATTAACCAAATTCTTTTTAGCCTGCCATTCCACATCACAATTAAAGGCTTCGGCCACAAATCGAATTGGCACATATGTATAACCATTGCGCACATAAGGCGCGGCCGGCAAAGTAATTTTCTGTGTGCCATTGTATGCCGTCCGACTGCCAACCGTCAAATTTATTGTCATATCTTCATACTTAATATTTATATTCGGATTTTCCCAACTCACATCTGCACCCAAAATTTCCGAAACCACACGCACTGGCACAAAAACACTTTTACTGCGCATTTGCGGCCGTGTCTCCAGATAAAACGGAGTATTATTTTCTTCTGTGCGCTCCGTTGGCACCATCACCCCATCAATCGCCAGGTCAATCTTGGCCGCAGCCTGCGCTGTTGTCAGCGGCAAACAAAGCAGACAAAGCACAACCATACCTAAAACAAACTCTCTCATACTACACCATCTCATAATGAATCACTCCTAAAAATTTATTTATTGCAATAACCGACCGGGATTTATCAGGAAATAATCCCAACCAGCTTACAAAGCAATTAAAACCCTGATAAATATTCTGTTGAACAATTAAAAGCAATCCCAAAACCAGGCGGCCGTACCCATTATTATCAAAACGCCAATCAGACGAACACCCCATAACTCTGTATCCGGCGGTTCACCCTGCCTGTACAAACCGAAATAACAAGCCCACATGCCAACAGGGGCTATAATGTGCATACATGCCAACAACAGCAGCAAAAAACAGGGTATAATGCGCTCATCTCTATCAACAGGAAAACCTGTTTCCAGAGCTTCTCTTATAACCTCGCCAGACAAGTAGACCCCCGGGCTATAATCATCACTCCAACCACCAAGGCCAGAGTTATTATCTTGCTGCCACCAATAAAAGGAGCCGTCTGGATAACAAATGCGCAATTCATAAGGTATGCCATAATCAGATAATTCATATTTATAGGTATCATGCCAATAAGTAATAGTTGAATTATCCGTATTTATTATAATATTCTGCCCATTCCATGGCACCATATAACTATCAGGCACATTTACACAAGCTGAAAGGTTTAATAAGAATATAATTAAAACAACTACGAATATTATTCTTTTCATTATCATACACCCACAGGCCAGACATTCTAAATATCACTTAAAACAGCCCTTCGCCCAAATATTTATCATGCGGCATAATCAAACACTTTTCAATAGCTTTCCAATAGCTGTTATATAAGTTTTTTTGGGCTATGCCATAATTTTCTTTGGTATCAAACTCCCAATAAAGCATATATTTAACACTCTTTACAATACGTTTAATTGGTAAAGGCGGCAGACCGTCTTTAATCTGCTCCATATCTATGCGATAGTTGCGCTTAATAAAGCGCAGCAAAAGCAGCCCGGGCTGTTCTGCCAGAAAACTTTGGGCTTCCTGCATCAGTGCTTCAAACTCCTCAACCTTTTGCGGCTTCACCTGATAAATACATAATTCCGTAAACGGCATGGTCACTCCCCCCTTTGTATAATATTATATATCATTTCACTTAAAAAGACAAACAAAAAAGACCTGCTGCCGAAGCAACAGGCGAAAAAAAATTCTGGCAACGTCCTACTCTCCCAGGGAAAACCCAAGTACCATCGGCGCAAAGGAACTTAACTTCTGTGTTCGGAATGGGAACAGGTGTGGC
>CATJCJ010000699.1 GCA_949738935.1 uncultured Eubacteriales bacterium
ATAATCTTGGCAGGAATATCTTTAAGTCGGAGCTTATAAATTATCACAATCAGCTTGAGGCGATACAGGCGATTGAGAACTTTAATTCTGAGGATATTATTGTTGAGAAAGGAGTTCAGAAAGGTGATGATGTTGTTAATGAGTATATTGAGCCTGTGGGAGCTATGGATAAGCTTTATATGACTTGTGTTGTGGAATAAGAAAAGAGGTGATTTTATGAATACGTTAGCTGTTGAGAGCGTTATAAACGGAGCTATGGGAACATGTGTGGCGACTATTGACGGGAATGTTGAGAATATGCTTTATGTTAAAAATATTGAGGTCAAGGTTGAGAAAAACAAAAATGAGATTAAAGTGCTTGGACAAACGGGAGCTAAACATAAAGCTAACGGATGGAATGGTACGGGCTCTATGAATGTGTATTACTGTACAAGTAAATACAGGGATATGATGCTCGAATATATAAAAAAGGGTATTGATACATATTTTGACATAACTATTGAGAATAACGACCCAAGTACAAGTATCGGTAAACAAACAATAGTTATTAAAGGTGTTAATCTTGACAGTATTATTATGGCTAAGCTGGATATTGACTCAACAGAACTTGATGAGGATGTTGACTTTACTTTTGAGGATATTGAGATACTTGACAGATTCAGCTCTGTTACAAGTGACAATACTTAAGGAATAAAAAAATATATAAATAGTATGAAGTCGTAGTATTTCAACGTAATAATACGAGATAGGAGGTTTTTTATTATGACTACATTACAGGAATTTTTGAATCAGAATATAGTTGAGGGTATGACTAAAAAAATACCTGTCTCTGAGAGAATTAAGGATAAGGACGGAAAACTCTTTGAGTTTGAGATTAAAAGCGTAAGCCAAAGAGAATTAAGAGACTTGAGAACAAAATATACAAAAATTAATAAAAAGGGTAAACAGGAAATTGACTCAGAAGCGCTTAATGAGGAACTTGTCATCGGTTGTACAATTAATCCTAATTTTAAGGACGCCGCCAGCATTAAAGCTACAGGGTGCGTAACTCCGTCACAGTATCTGAATAAGGTTCTTTTGCCGGGAGAGATAGATAATATTAATAAAGCTATTCTGGAGTTTTCAGGTTTTGGAAAGAGTATTGACGAGCTTGTGGAAGAAGTAAAAAACTGATTAAGGGCGGTGAGCCCGAAACCTGTTACGCTTATATGGCTTTTATAAAAACAGGATTGCTGCCAAGGGATTTCGCTGATC
>CATJCJ010000700.1 GCA_949738935.1 uncultured Eubacteriales bacterium
AAAAGATATAGAGTATGATTTGATTATAAAATATTTTATAAAAAAATATGGTCATAAATTTTACTCTATAGAAGACCTTTACGGAACAGCGGCTGAGGGATTAATGAAAGCGGTAAAAAATTATAATCCGAATAAAGGCTGTAAATTTAAAACCTTTGCCTTTATGTGTATGAAAAAACATTTTATATCCATTCTGGAAAAATCGAAAAGAATAAAAAGAGGCTCTATGGTTGAGATGGTAAGTCTTGACGCGCCTTTGAAAGAAAAAGAAAGTTTGTTCCTGAGTGATTTGACTGGAGAATGTGTGACGGAAGAAAATGAGGAAATTATCAATTATGAGAAAGCTATGAAATTAATTAAGGGCTGTATCTCAAAAAAAGAGTATAAAATAATTGAGCTTCTTGTTAATGGATATAACAATAAAGAAATTTCGAGAATAATGAATATGTCATATAAGGAAGTTTCTGATATAAGAGTGAATCTTAAATTTAATTCACAGATTGCTGAGATATGTTTTATGCTGGATGTAAA
This sequence comes from uncultured Eubacteriales bacterium, assembly GCA_949738935.1. Classification (GTDB taxonomy): domain Bacteria; phylum Bacillota; class Clostridia; order Lachnospirales; family CAG-274; genus MGBC114079. The sequence continues at coordinate 532 of CATJCJ010000700.1, forward strand.
AAAATATTAATAATAAAAAATGGAGGAATTTATTATGGACAGAGATTGTATAAAAGCCGCTCATTGGAGTATTGAACGTATTATGGAGGATTATAAGAAAAAACCAGGAGATTTTGAGAAGTTATTTTTTGATATGAATTCTCAGAGAGAAGAGGGACAGTGGAATTCTGTGTGGAAAAGTGATTTAATACATTCTTTGATGCAGGGTTATCATGTGCCGCCGATACATATAGCGAAAACAGGGACAAAAAACATAAAACCTATGTCTGTATTTGAGGGAAAACAAAGAATTACAAGTATTCGTGAGTATGTGCTTGGGTTGTTTCGTCTGCACAAGGATACTATGCCGGTAACGTTTAAATCTGAAAAGGTGGATGAAAAGGGACAATATATATATGATGAAAGAGGACGCCGTATTGTCATAGAGGAAGAATGTCCGATAGCCGGAAAATATTTTAGGGAATTGCCGGAAAAACTGAGGAAATTATTGCTGCATTCGGAAGTTACATTGAATATGTATTTTGACTTGACAGATGAGGAAATAGCGGTTCAGATGGAAAGATTAAATCGTCAGAAAAAATTTAACGGAACTCAGACAGCTAAGGTTAAAATAGGTGAGCTGAAAGCGTCTTACATAAATGATATAACAAAAAATGAGTTTTTTGATAACCGCATTTTGTTAAGCTCAGCGAAGAAAAAGTCGGACGAGCTGTCAAAAATAGTTTTTCAAAGTCTGATGGTTTATACAGGAAATATAACCAATTTGAGTAATGGAAACATTGAGAAATTTGTCAAAAATCACTCTGAGCAGTTTGATAAATCTATTCTGGATAAAATAAATGATATTTTAATAGATTTGGATAAATTACTTCCTAATAACGAGGATGTGAATAAACTTTTAACATCAATTAATATTCCTATTTTAGTGTTCAACTATGACAAGTATGAGCAAATGTTGGAAAATGAGGAAATCACAAGGGAAGAGTATGTCCAATTTTTGAGATATTGGTTTAAGGAGGGAATTTTTTCTTCCGAGTATGTTCAATACGCGGAAAGTACCCCAGCCAATAAAACTTTTGTTGAGGGAAGAATTAATGTTATGGAAGATGAGCTGATTGGATTTGTAGCGGATATTCGTAACTCACGGACTGTTGATATAAGTGATAACAATACGGCTAAGAATGAAAGTTCCGATAATAATGCCGATGCCGGCTCACAAATAATTGATGGTACAAGCGGGAATAGAACTGGTAATACTGCGGCGGAAGAAAAAAATACTTTTATTAAAGATTACTTGGAATTAAGCGTTGATGATATGACTGAGGGGATACCTTTGAAAGTGCTGCGTTCTGTTATGGAGGCGGGAGGATATATGATGGGCAACTATAAAAATAACAAAGAGCTTATTAGTTATATGAGTACATTTTCGGACAGTCAGCAAAAAGGATTTATTGAGCAAAGT
>CATJCJ010000701.1 GCA_949738935.1 uncultured Eubacteriales bacterium
GTCTGAAACAGCCGGAACCGCTAATGTTTATTTGAAGTATTCTGACGGCTCCAAGGCTGAAAATACTACTGTAAAGGCAAGTGCAGACAACTATGACTATAAGTTCATTGTAACTGCAACCGATACTGGTGCTGTAGCAGCTACTTCCTTAAAGATTAATTCAATCAATGGTGGATATGCTATGAACGTAAGCGGATCTGCTGCAAAGAAGTTAACCGTTGATGATATTGAGGTAGTTGGAACCATTGGCGGATCACAGACGAAGATTCCTTCAAACCAGTATGTTATTAAAGAAACCAAGAACGATAGCTTTACCGAAGCAGAGAAGAATTCCGGAACCAAGACCAAAACCGCGACTGTTATAGTACAGGTAACCACATGGGATTCCAACAACAATGCAACCGAGACAGAACTGACCGGCACTTATCAGGTATCCGTTGAGGATAAGAAGGTATTCAAAGTAACAGATACTGATTCATCCCAGCTTGGAGCTGTTACAACAGCGGCAGCAGTTACGGCGAGTGGATTACAGGGTTGCTTCAAGTTCAGAGATCAGTATGATACTGCTAAGGCAGACCAGACTGTTACAGATATTCTTGGAGCGAATAAGGTCGCTACAAACGTAACCTATGATGTTACTGTAACAAAGGCTCCTGCTAATGATGCCTATCGTGTAAGCGGAAATGGCACGAACGGCGTGTCTGTGAAGTTTAACCAGAGTGGTAATTATACTATAAAAGTAACCGCTACTGTAAACGGAACTTCTAAGACGATGACAGTAAGCTTTTCTGTTTCCTAATAGAAGTCAAAGAATTTGTCTGAATTAAAACAGATATAAAGATAACCCGGAGCAAAAGCTCTGGGTTATTTTTGGCTACAACGGACATACCGCCAGTCTGTGGTGAAAGTCCACAAGGGGTGTAGTTGCCGACGAACCCCGGAGCGACTCCCAAGGTTCATACCGTGAGATATGAGCGAGAAGAAGGGATAGCGAAATCGTAGCTTAGCGAACAGAAATCTGATATAAGGCGTATATGGCGGATAAGCTGTCCTAAACATCGAAATCAAAAAAGGCAAGAGACAATGGGGATTACAGAAGACACAAAACTAATTACACCCTCCTCGGCACACAATAAAACGACTCAGAGCTTTCTGCCCTGAGTCGCTTTGTTTCTGGCTTTTTGATCAAATATTCAAATCTGATTAGCTAACTACAACCTGTACAGTTGCAGTCTTAGATTCGCCATTGACCGTAGCAGTAACCTTAATTGTATAAGTACCACTTGCCGTAAAAGTGATAGACGCATTATTTGTGCCGCCGCCCGTTACACGGTATGCATCTACAACTGCACCCGGAACATTAATTTCGTAAGTTACATTACCAGCAACGGCATCAGCAGCGCCAAGAATGTTTGCAACTGTGTCTCCGTTCTTATATCCATTATACTGATCATTAAACTTAAACAATCCCTGGAAAGCTCCATTGGTAACCGCTGCACCACTTGCCACCGTAA
>CATJCJ010000702.1 GCA_949738935.1 uncultured Eubacteriales bacterium
CTTATACCTTACGAGGGCATTGATTCAAAATTATTTGCACAGTTGACAGGGCTTAATACTCTTAATACAGTAAACGATTTAATAGAATATGGGTTTATTCAGTTAAATGATTATGGAAAAATAATGCTTCACCCTTTGATACAGGAAATAGCCGTTGACGATACAAAACCAAGTATAAAAAAATGTGAAAGTTTGATTGAAAACATTCGCAGAGTATGCCTTTTTCATGGAATAGATTTTTCATATCATAAACTATTATTTAAAATAATAGAAAATGTAATATATGTTGCTGAAAATGATAATATTGAACAATATAAATTATTTTTAAAAGATGTATTTGCGTATATGGAAAAATACTCATATTACTATGGGTTAAATATAATTATGTCTGAATTGGAGAAATTAAGTACAGATAAAGCTGATAAGGCTTTATTGTTTGACTATAAAGCGGCATATGAGCATATTTACAATAATAATCCTCAAAAAGCTCTGATGTATGAAATCCAAGCTGCTGATTTATGTAATAGTATTAAAACTGAAAATCCTCATCTTGTTTCAAATATTTATGGAAATTTAGGAGCTTTATACAATGTGAACAAACAGATTGAAATGGCAAAATTATATATGGAAAAAGCATATTATATATTGCTTGAAGCGGGACTTGAATATACTAACGACAGCGTTATTCAGTCATGTAACTACGCTAATTTAATAGCTTCTATGGGAGAACCTCAAAACGCAGTAAAAGTTTTAAAAAAATGTTCTGAAATGGTTAAGGAATATAATTCATTATACAGTAGTGACTACGCTAATATTATTTGGAATATAGGCTGTATTTATACTCAAACCGGAAATATAGAAAGTGCTAAAATTTATTTTAATCAGGCGCTTAATATATATTCTGTTGTTTGGGAAGATGAGCCTGAATTAATACAGACAAAGATTGATGAAATTCAGAAAATAACTCAAATATGTGATACAAAAATAAATGATTTGATTGGTATGTATTAAAATATAAATCGGTCAAATTACAGTAAATTTATACTCAATGCTTTTTTACCTCTTTTTGTGTAAATTGGTTATGTAAGATATAATTAACCAATACGAAAGGAGGCTTTTTTATGCCCCAAAATATAAAATATATTCCGCTTGCTGAACCTTATAAACGAAGAATAGGTAATGTCACTTTTATTGTTTCATCATTCGGAAATCAAAATACATTAGTTA
>CATJCJ010000703.1 GCA_949738935.1 uncultured Eubacteriales bacterium
ACTATACCCCCTGAATCATGAGTACACTTCAAAACAAATTGTTTAGGAAGCATATTAAAATCAATCTCATCAAAATGATCATATATCCCAAGTGTAGGGATAATATATTTTTCACCGATTTTGTCTGCAATATACTTTTTTACAGCATATTTATCTACCATGGTACTATATTGGGGTTTAAATGCATAAAGTTTCAGCCATTGAAGTTTTTCATTAAAGGTTTGCGGATTTTCTAAATCTAAATGTTTTCCAATTCTTGCAAAATACATTTTCATCAGATATTCGTCATCTGGCATTTTATTATATAGTCCTAAATAGGCATTGATTATAAAACGTTTTTTTTCATCTATTAAATACAGCCATAGTGTTTCCAAAGTAGAATAAAATTTCATTTCAAACTCCTTTTAAAGAAATTCAACCACTGTTTCATAAATCTGCACTGAATTGTATTCCAAATTATCTTTCGAAACGTATTACTCTTTAATGCTAATTTCAAATACGCCATCCATCCCTTTTCATTCCTGTCTTTCTTTCCCTGTTGAAATTCAGAAATTCTATCATCATCAAATACCCTTTTCCTATTTAGAAAAGATTGATAATTTTCACCGCTATAGCTATCAAATCCCTTTCTTCGACGTTCCATTGATAACTTTTTAATATATTCAGCAGTATAAAACTGTTGTAAACCTTTTTTTGAAGATATACTGTTTGAACGCACTCGATACAAAAGTAGCATTTCTTCAACTACTGCAGCTCTATATCCAGAGTCATAAAGTCGAAGCCATAAATCATAATCCTGCGCACACGGAAAATTTCTATAACCTCCAACTGCATCAAATATTTCTTTTTTTATCAAAACAGTTGGATGACAAATTGTATCACAATAGGGAAGCATTTCGTTTAATATTTTATTACGAAACATTTTAGTTTTAATATTCTTCTTATTTCCTTCTTCATCAATTACATCATACCAAGAACATACATAATCTACATTTCTCTCCTTTATCAATTTTAACTCTTTTTCTAATCGGTCTGAATTGGAAATATCATCAGCATCCATTCTTGCTAAATATTTTCCCTGAGCCTTTTGTGCTGCGAGATTCATAGAAAGGGCTAATCCAATATTTTGTTTATTGATAATATATCGAACCCTAGTATCATCTAATTGTGATAAAACAGAAACAATATCATTTCGTTCTGGATTATCTATTATAACCCATATTTCAATTTCTTTATGAGACTGTTGTTGTATAGACTTTAATGCCTGGGTAAATTCCTCAATTTTCTCATTATAAACGCTCATTATTACGCTGATTAGTTCCATATTAACATTCCTTTTTATTATACAATCCATGTATATTTCTTTTAAAAATATTATAATCACGGACAGATGCTAACCATATAGCAAACATAATTCCAACAAAATTAGAGTAAGTTTCTCCTTTATATTCACATAACGCAATTGATAATATGACAACAAACGAGAAGAAGGTTCCTAGTGGACGATGCAACCGATTCAGTGCCTTTGCGACCCCAATGCTTTCAAGTAAAAAACCCAAATAAGCAAGAAGCAGATTAAAAACGCCATAAAAAAGAATCTCCCGTAAATAACCGACATCTGTACCTCTATAATATCTTTGTGTCCATGGATCAGTATACCATCCATCACCTACCAGAAATGTTTTGGCTGAAACATCAATATGCATTTTTTGCAGTGTAGCAATGCTTCCGCTGCTTTCCGTACCTGTAAACAAAAACTCAGCAACAGATTTTATAGACCATTCATAAATATTATTTAAGATCGGAAACATATCCTTCCCAATATAAATTCCAGTTATTAAAAGCATAACAACAGTAACAATAGAAATACCTAATTTAAATTTTTTATATCTAAAAAGCCAAAACATTAACATAAATAGTAAAGCTATAACGGAAACAACCAAGCCTGTTCGTCCATAAAAAACATTACCTAAAAGTAAAAAAAAGGATAATACGTATATTTTATAATTAATCTTTTTATGATGTATAATTCGTTGAGAAGCTAAACACATCAACATAATGAAGAACATAGAACAATATAATGTCTGTCCATATCCTGTAAATCCTTTTAATCCGAACCGAGTTGAATTTATAGAAAAACTAGATTGTATAGTATTATCTTGATAAATAATTGATGACCACCACAATCTAAAATTCGGAAAAATCAACATTAGCACTGTAGATAACACATAGAGAGTTCCAGAATAAGCACTTGTAATAAAATAATTTTCTATTAGACTTTCTTTTTCTTGTGTATATCGTTCAACCAACAATATAATAAACACTTGCTCGATGATACGAATTGCCATTGGTAAAATTTTTTTTGAGATAAATGTAAAATCATTTGTTCCATACAGAAGTGGTATAAACGCGGAAACAAATAATAATATAAACCATATACATGCAGCTATCTTGAAATATAAAAATTGTTCTCTGCTTTTTTTTAGCCATACCAACAATTTTCTTTGCCTAATAAATATATAAAAACAGAGAATACCATAAAAAATTAGTTTCTGTAATATTGGATTAGCTTTAAACCAAAAATGGAAATTAACATATGTAGCAATTAATAATAAATTATAATGTTTATTTTTCATCTTTCCTCAAACTTATTGATATGATTTTTCATAACTAAATCTATATATCGCCTTTCCAATTCCAATGCAGCAAAGGATATTTTATATTCATTGGGAATCTCAGAACTAAATTTATTTTGAAATACCCTCTGTTTGGCAATTGCACTTGCCCATACACCTGCCCCATTATTAATCGAAAGGTAGTGGAGCCTTTTTGTTACATTCAATTCTAATGGTATATTTTCTGATACAAAACAAGGAATTCCACAAGCCTGTGCTTCCAATCCAGCCAACCCAAAACCTTCAAATTTGCTTGGCAATACAAAACTATCCATTGATGAATACCAACCAGAAGTATCTTCATGATATCCAACAAACGAAATATATTTTTCTAATTGTATTTTTTTAATTTTTTCTTCTAAAACCTTTCTCAACATTCCATCTCCAATAATTAACATCTTATAATCTGAAGATAAACGGCGAAGTTCAAATAAGATTTCTGGCAAAAAAAGTACATTTTTTTCTTCTGTTAATCGTCCAACATAGCCTATAACATAATCACTATCTTGAAAGCCCATCTGGTTACGATATAAATTCCTTTTTACTTCATTCCATGAAAACCTCTGTGTATCAATTGCATTAGGAATAATATTTTTTTCATTAAAATCCTTGCCCCATAACCATTGACCTGCCGACATACTACACGCCCACTTTTCAACTGGCATATTGCAAAGTTTACGATGATTTATGTTATGTAGTAAATTACGTAATATTCCTGAACGAATGCCACTACAATGCGCGTGTGCAATTACTTTAGGAGAACAACTATGAGCACATGATAACATAATATGGATTAAATTAGCTGCGGAGGAAAGATTAATATGAATAATATCATAATGATTATCTTGAAGAACCTTATGAAATTGTATTGCTGATTTCAAAGGCTTTTTTTTGAAATTGTCTAATGTGTATATCTTTCCTCCCATTTGTTTTATCTCATCAGCATATGTTATACCATGCCCATATATATCTACAAAGTCAAAAGCAAATTCATTTCTATCAATATGACGATAATAATTCATAATAGTATTTCCAACTCCACCACAACCCAAACCCAATCCAATCTGAAGAATTTTAATCATTTACTCACCTCATCCAAATTAAAACTTTACGGTAATATAAATTGTTTTCCCAATTCAAAATCAAAAGAATCAGGTGTGAATTTAACATATCCACTCCATGGATAAAAAGTTAGTTCTCCAAAATAAATTTTGTCATTTATACAATATAAATCCACACGTACGGCAGGAAAGTCTTCTGATAATATTTCAGCAATACGGATCATTTCCTTTAATTTATTTGGGGGATTTACAACATCATCAATCGTTTCATGATCGCTCTCAACGTTTATTTTATTCCACATTTTATCATAAAAATTTCTACGATGATGTTTATATCTTCCTACATCTAATACGATACAGTACACTTTTCCACCAAAACATAAAAATTTGTAATCATTGATTCCACCATAAGGATTATCTATATCCTCTAAAAGCTCCTCAATAATTATTGAGGGTTTAACATTATAATAAGCCCATTCTCTTCCAGCAGAAATTTGTGGACGATTTAAATAATTTTGTAGCTTTTTCTTGATTTTAGCTATATCCATCTCCTTTTTATTTTTACATATTATATTTGTTCCACTTCCATTTGTTGTTTTAATAATAAATGAATTTGGAAGTGAAGAAAAATTGATATTATTTATAGTTTCATAGTGTCCATATAATTTTGTTAAAATAAATGATAATCCTTTTTCAATTACAAATTTTCGTACATTAAATTTATCAACACATGATGTCATAATTTCATTTCTGTGGAAAAGTTTATAATATTGCAATTTTTCCGTATATCGCTTAGGTTGTTTTAAATTAAGGAATCTACCTGTTTTTAATAGATATTGAAATTGAATCATTTGTTTATCCGGAATAAAACTCAACCACTTTAAAATTCTCATTCTAAATTCTTGGCTGTAAAATATCTTTTTATATCCATCCACTTTTAGCCCCCCTATATACCTAATTCTTCCATATATGCTTCCACAACAAATTTTCTATCGAACTCCTTTTCCATTTTTACCCGCCCAGCTTGTCCCATTTTTTGCCGTTCCTCTGGCTTCATTGCAATAAATTTTTCTAAAGCATCTATTAGTGCTACTTCATTCTGTATAGGAATCAAAAAACCAGTAACTTTATCCTCGACAGTTTCCTGACAACCACTACGGTTCGTTGCAATGATTGGACGTGCACTCGCTGCACCTTCTAGAAGCACATTGCTCATACCTTCTGGATAGAAAGACGGATGTACAATACAATCTGCTTGTAATAAGAAAGGAGTCATATTCTTCTGTTCACCATGATAAATTATATATCCCTCATTCTGAGCCTTTTGCAAGATGCTCAGATATTTTTTATCATCACAGCCACCACAAATATGAAATATTGTGTTGGGATATTTTTTATGAATTTCTTTTGCAGCTATCAGATAAATATCAATACCCTTTTCTTTCAGAATACGTGATGTATATTGAAAGTTGATTATATTTCCTTTGGGGTAGGGCAAGACAGGATAATCAAACAAATTCACACCTGAGCCAGGCAATAAGCGACTTTTTGAATTTGAAGAAATCATTCTATGAGATTCAAAGAAAGCCTGATTCTCCTTATTTTGAAAAAAAAC
>CATJCJ010000704.1 GCA_949738935.1 uncultured Eubacteriales bacterium
TCCCAAAATGCTCTCGAAGCATTAAAAACCTTGAGGTTTCACCTCAAACTCCACAAACTTTTTGAAAAAAGTTTGACAAAAACTTTTGTGCGAAACTACGTTTCGCTGAGTTTTACTGAAAATTTTCGTTGAACTCACGTTAAATAGGTAAAATCGTGGGACTTTATCCAATACCTCACGAACTTTTGCGGGAAATAAAAAACCTTGAGATTAAAATCTAGAGGTTTTTTTTGTTACATATTAAAAAAATAATACATATATAATTGGAGGTGATTTTTTTTGGAAAGCAATTTGGATTTGTTTTTTGATGATTTATGTTCTGAATATTATGAGAAGATATTAAAGTATACATATTTTAATATAAAGGACGAGGCATCTGCTCGTGATATTACTCAGGAAGTTTTTTTGATTGTTTATGAGAAGATTGAGTATGTTTTTAATCATCCCAATGCCGGAGGTTTTATTTTTCAGACGGCGAAAAATTTGACAAGAAAACATAAGAGAGAAGTTTATCTTAAATTAATGAAAGAAATTAATGATGATAATATTATTAATTTTACAAGCGGCTCTTATGATATTTCTGAACTTATTGACAAGGAAATTGATGAGTTTGATTATATTTCGGACGTTATGAATATGTTGTCTGAGGATAAAAGAAAATTGTATAATCTTTATTACATAAAAAAGATTCCTATGGAAGAAATAGCGGTAAGACTTGGGATTGAGTATTCTGCCGTCAGAATGAGGTATGTCAGGCTTAGAAAAGAAATAAAAGAAATTGTCAGAGAATTGGCTAAAGAAAATTTTTAGTTTTTTTGTTACAATTTATAAAATAATCCATATATAAGTGTAAGGAAAATCGGCCGATGATTCCTTAGCAAAGGAGGTATTAGTTTATGGAAGAAAATAAAAAAGACCTCGTTAAATTACGAGCGAAACTTGACAAGGCTATAGATAATGGTGATATGACATTGATTGATACATTGATGAATGAGATTTTGAGTATTGAGAAAATTTCTATTGAGCCTGTCTCACCCTTTGAGTTCGCGGAAACTGTTAAAAATATTAAAAAAGAAAAGGATGGGTTTGTTATGAAAAGAAAATTTAAATTTACTAAAACAGCCGCTATTGCCGCCGCTATTACTGTTATCGCTGTTTCGGGGGTTTCCGGCGCTATGATTTTAAACAGCTACAGTTTTGGAAGCGGAGACAAGTTTTATACAGTATCTTCAGACCAAGAACTTGACCAAAATTCTTTGAACGCTATCGCGGAAGAAATGGATAAATCAATAAACAGGGCTGAAAATAAACTTGAATCAAAAAGCGTTAATTTTAAATCTGTTGAGGAAGCTGAAAAATATTTTGATATGAATATAAAACTTCCTGACATTATGCCGGATTTAAAATTGTCTGAGCTTAAAGGAGAAAGAACAGAAATCGGAGAGAATGCCTCTAAAGGTTTTAAAGATGAGATTTGGGCAACGTATGGAAATCCTAATGAAAAGGCTTTTGGATTTACAGTTATTAGACTTAATTCTGATAAGGATGTTATTTATTCATCAAGAGTTGATATGGATGAGGGAAGTATGGATAAATATATTTCCTCAAAAGGATATGAGTTTACAAAAATAAATGAAAGTGATGAAAGCGGTGAGAAAACAGCTAATATTTATATTATTAATAAGGATAATTATAAATATTCTTTAGCGTTTTTTGGTTTTGACGAAAGCGAGGCACTTAAAATTGTTGATAGTTTGAATTTAGAGTAAAAATAAAAAACTTAGAGCCTGTCTAAAATCTAAAAAAAAGCCTGTTTAAAAACAAAATAACAAAAAGTCAGTGGAAATAATAGTATTTTGAAGAGCAATGATATTATTTTTCACTGATTTTTTGTATATATTAACGTGAGTTCGATGAAATTTTATAATTAATGGAACCTTTTTCTATCGCAAAAAGGTTCCAAACCTCCAAAAATGCTCTTGAAGCATTAAA
>CATJCJ010000705.1 GCA_949738935.1 uncultured Eubacteriales bacterium
AACCTGTTACGCTTATATGGCTTTTATAAAAACAGGATTGCTGCCAAGGGATTTCGCTGATCTGGATATGTTTGAAAAGGCGGTGATTATTGGTTTTTTACGGCAGTACGCAAATGATAAGAAGAAAGAAAGACCTAGAAAAAGGAAAAATAAAAGGTGAAATTTGACAAAAAGATACCTCTTTTGTTATAATTATTAAAGTAATACTATAAAATTAAATAAAATATTGATTTTGATGTATTGACTAAAAATAAAAAGGAGGTATTTTTAAGAATATGGGTATTATTATTATACTTGGTCTGTTTGTTTTAATAGTAATTATTATACGAAAGTCTATACGAAAAGCAAATGGAAATTTAAAAGGAATGAAAAAAGAAAGAGGATTTATTTGTGGTGGGCTTTTAAAGCATACAATTGGTTTGCCTACAGCGGAGGGCATAAATTGCCAAGTATTACTTTTTGATGATAGACTGGAAATAAGATTTAATAATATGAAGTTTGTTTTAGATAGAAACAAAATATTGGATATATGTTTAAAAACAGATGTTGACATACAAAGTCAATATGTTTCAAGCGCCGGTGGAGCCGTTGGGGGAGCACTTTTATTTGGGGCTATCGGTGCTATGATTGGTGGAGCGGCAACAGAAAAGAAAACAAAAAAAGTAAAAAAATATTTAATTATAACATACAATAATGATAATGAGATTAAATATATGGGATTTGATACAACTCATTTAGAATCGTGGGCGTATAAGTTTGTTTATGCGTTTAGAAATTCTAACGCTAATTATTCTAATTGTATTGATTTAAATAATCTACCTGAAAATGCAAATTCAGATGAAAGCAAAAATGAAAATGAGCGGGATATTATATCTCAAACAAATGAAAGTGGACAGGATATTATAACTCAAATTGAAAGGTTTTTTGAGTTATAAGAAAAGGGAATTATAACAGAAGATGAGTTTAATGAAAAGAAAAAACAGCTTTTAAATGGCAATAATAATGGAAATAAAAATCAATCAATTCAACAAAATAAAATTAAGCCAATAAATACTATACAAACAATCCAAAATCAGAGAAATCCTAAAAGCGGAGGAGCACTTACGACTTTTATCATTATTATATCTGTGTTTTTAGGTGTGGCTGTTGTAGTTTGGGCTTTTTCTTCAATGTATTCAACGAGAACAAGTTTAAGTAAATATAGCGATTCTAATGTTACAAATGTAGACAACGATACTACAAGTATGGATAGTACCTTAAAAAGTAAAGTTATTTTTGATACAAAAGCATTTATGGCAGATGGAAAAAGGACTATGACAGAAGAAGAACTTATTAAAAAAATTGGACAACCGGACAAAATAGATAATTGGAATTATACATCTGCTATAGGAAATAAATATCCTATTAAAACTTTAACTTACGGAAATTACGAATATAAATTTAATAATGGTTTACTTCACCGTATTACTATATTTGAACCAATTTCATATAACTCTAAAGATGACTTTTTAGAAATGTTTAATGTTACTAAAAACTCTCAGTCTAAATTAAATGATACAGGTGTAGCATATAGATTAACTAACGGAAGTATACATGATTTATGGGTAGGTTATAATGATAAAACTAAAAAAACTGAATGGATACATATAAGTTATAGTGATTTATTTGATTAGTTTTGTAGAAAAGAACTCAACTATTTTGGGTTCTTTTTTATTGGAGGTGAGAAAATGGCGGAGGGAAATCCTATAATATCACAGATACAGATATTAAATGATATATCAGCAATAGATAATGCTATAAGCAGAGTGGACGCTTTTATACAAAGTTTGGAGAGACTTGAAAGCGCTGCAAACGGAGCGTTTAGCGTATTTAATGATATACCAGACATAAATTTTCCTGAAATGCCTGATATGCCAACACCGAATATTCCAGAGGTACCAGAACCACCGGAACCACCTCAGCCACCG
>CATJCJ010000706.1 GCA_949738935.1 uncultured Eubacteriales bacterium
AATTAAATATTATTATTAGAAATGAGAAAATATCGATTTAGTTTTATGTGTTTTCTTATTGTTATGATTAATAATTTGGAGGTGATTTTTTGGAAGCGATTTCTAAAAAAATAAAATCGTCAAATCTTAAGGTTACACCTCAGCGTATCGCGATTTATAAGGCTTTGTATGAAACTAAAAGTCATCCGACGGCAGAAATGTTGTATAATGATTTAAAAGACAATTATCCTACAATGAGTATTGCCACTGTATATAAAACTCTTACAGCGTTTAAAAAAGCAAAGCTGATTCAAGAGTTAAATTTAAATGATTCAAGTTTTCATTACGATATAAATACTGATTTTCATTCACATTTGATATGTACTTGTTGTAAATCTATTTTTGATTATGATTTTTCTGTTTTTTCTGAAATAAGTGAGAAAATAGAAAATGAAACCGGTTTTTGTGTGGAACATACCCAATTATATTTTTATGGAAAGTGCGGGGAATGTCAGAAACAAGGGAATAATTGATAATATGATTATGGGAGGAATTCTGATATGAATATTATAAAAGATAAAGTATTTCTGAAACTTGCCGCGGGTCTCGCTATTCCTATAATATTACAGGACATTTTGAATTCCTCCGTAAATATGGCGGATACATTTATGATAGGACGACTGGGAGAGAGTGAGGTTGCCGCTGTTGGGTTAGCGAATCAGGTTTTTTTTATTTTTCAGCTTATAATCTTTGGGGTAACAAGCGGTTCGGCGATTTTTATGGGTCAGTATTGGGGTAAGAGAGATACTGAAAGTATTCATAAAGTTATGGGAATAGGTATAAGCCTGAGTTTATTTTTTGCTTTTATATTTAGTTCGGCGGCTTTTTTTATGCCTGAGAAAATAATGAGTTTGTATTCTCAAGATGATGTTGTTATAAGATATGGCTGTGATTATTTGAGAATAGTGATTATAAGTTATTTTTTCAGTCCGTTGATTCTTTCTATAAATGCCGCTCTTAGAGCCACGGAAAATACAAAATTGCCAATGTGTACAACATTTATTTCTCTTTTTTCAAATATAATATTTAACTATATATTTATATTCAAATTGGGATTTGGCGTGAGAGGAGCGGCAATCGCTACTGTTATCGCTCGTTCGATAGAACTTTTATGTCAGATATTTTTTATTTATAGACTGAAAATGCCTGTTGCAGCTAAACTCTCAAATTATTTAAAGGCGGACAGAGAGTTTTTAAAGGGTTTTTTTAAAATAACAATACCTGTTATTTTGAATGAGTTTATGTGGGCTCTTGGAACTTCTATATATAATATGGCTTATAAATATAGTGGAACAGAGGCGCAGGCGGCTGTTCAGATTTCATCGACAATTCAAAATCTATTTATAGTTATGGGAACAGGATGCGGTTTTGCTTGTGGTATAATGATTTCAAACGCTCTTGGAGCTGGTGATATAAAAAAAGCTATATCCTACTCAAGAAAATGTCTTAAGGCGTCTGTGCTTTTGAGTTGTTTTATGGGTATAATTTTGTTTTTGTCGTCTGATTTTATACTTTTATTTTTTGATGTGTCGGAGACTGTAAAAGAATATGCTTATTATCTTTTTCTTGTAACAGCTGTTGGAATAGTTGTTAAGACTTATAATTATACAACGATTGTTGGAATTTTGAGGAGCGGAGGAGACACAAAATTTTGTCTTGTTTTGGACGCTGCGGGTGTTTGGCTTATAGGTATTCCACTCGCTTTTTTAGGCTCGGCGGTGTTGAGTCTTCCAATATATATAACTGTGGCTTTGGTATATTTGGAAGAGGTTATGAAGTTTTTTGTCTCATCAAAAAGAGTGTTTAAAAATAATTGGGCTAAAACTTTAGTGGATTAAATTAAATATCATATAGTTATATAGTAATTCCACTTTAAAAGTTAAAAAAAATTATTTTACTTGCACGGGCCGCAAATTGCTTTGCAATTCGCTTGCCGCCCAGCAGTGCTTACGCACTCGTAAAATATTTTTTTGTTATATCTCAAGTGGAATTACTATAATTGTGTGTTATGGTGTTGAAAAGTTAATGAGGTAGATATAGATGAGTAATAAAATAGTATTATCGACGGAAAGGCTTATATTGAGACCTTTTGAGGATAGGGACTTTTATGAGTTTTGTGAGTATATTTCTGATAACAGAGTAAACAGAGGACTTGGAATATTAAATCCTGAAAGCTTAAATACAAAAGAAAAACTTTTTAAGGCAAATATAGAAAATCCTTTATGCTGGGCGGTGGAATTGAGAAACTCAAAAAAGATTATAGGTGATTTTCATTTTGATAATATAGTTGAAAACTATCTCGCTCATTTTGGGTTTGCCCTTAACTATGATTATCAAAAAAAAGGATACGCTTTTGAGGCTTCTGAAAGGATTGTTGAATTTGGACAGGAAGTATTGAATTTTGGCAGAATAAGAGCGATATCATTGATACAAAATATAGCGTCTATAAAACTTCTTGAAAAATTGGGTTTTGAGAAAGAGGCTTTGATTTATGATTATGACTTTGGCGGTATGATAGGAGATGTGTTTTATTTGTCAAAAAAATTATAATTATATGGTATTGCTTTAGAACCTGTCTAAAATCTAAAAAAGCCTGTCTAAAAACAAAATATACACAAAAAGTCAGCGAAAATAAAATTATTTTGGAGCGTAATGATATTATTTTTACTGAATGAAATTTTAATAGTTTTTAGACAGGCTCTTAAGGCGTATTTGAAAACTGATTTGGACTATATAAATTTTGATATTTTATATAGCTTGGCAGAGTTTTTGGATACGCCTTAATTTGATATGATATAGTAATTGCATTTTAAAAGT
>CATJCJ010000707.1 GCA_949738935.1 uncultured Eubacteriales bacterium
CATGACAGCGATTGCGTTCAACAGAATGCTTCACGATTACGGGATTCAGTATTCCGTGAGAAATACATGGGTACTGTATGCGGAATACGCCAACCTCGGCTATACACAGAGCAGAACCTATGCTATCGATGAAGATAAGGCGGTAATGCATACTTGCTGGACTCAGCAGGGGCGCATTTTCCTTTACGAATTTTTGAAATCGCATGGTGTGCTGCCCATGTGTGAGCAGGAGGGCTACGATGAAACCGCTGTATAAATATTCGGTAGAAACGGCAAAGCACGACGGAGAGCTTGACGCTTGGCGGGAAAGCCGAAGCGAAAATATCCGCTGCCGAAATTACCTTGATGAACAGGTTCGTGAGAAATTTGACGGCTTTCGTCTGCCCGATGAATGCGCCGAAAATGCAATCAAGGAATTCGGCTACGACAGAACGATGTGGGTAATTGCGAATACAATTCTCATGCGCAAGGGCGACGGCAGATTCAGTCAGCAGAACCAAAAGTGGGCGCAGAGCCTTAATATTGCGCAGGATCGGCACAATTACGAATTCGCTCTGGAATCGCACAGCTGCACCGTTGACGGATTAGCGAGCGATGTTCAGAAAATGTATGCGAAACTCGGATTGTTTTCGGGAGAGCATATTGTTCAAACGGACGAACCGCAGGACTATGCCGGAAAAATCCTTATTTTAAAAGATACGTCGTTAAAAGAGGAATATCGGACTCCCGAAAATCAGTTGTTTCTCGCGAAAAGCGGCTTCGGCTGTTCCCCTACGGCAAGCGGCAGAAAGATAATGGGCGAGTTTCTGAATGACGGAGAGAAAGCACAGTTTTATCGTCAGGATTTTATTGGCGTGGCAGCCGATGAATGCCTTCCCGAGTGGGCGCGGGAAAGGCTCGCGGAGCTTACTGCGGAGCAGGAGCAGACGCAAAACGATTCGCCTAAAATGGGTATGTAAGCCGCGGATCGCTCCGCGGTTTTTGCATAAATAAATTATTTTTTGGAGGACTTTTATGAGAAATTTTTTCAAGAGCATCAAGAACACTTTTCAGGCAGCAAAGGCAAAGTTCAGCAGCGGTAAGGCGAAGGCACGCCGTAAGATTCAGAGAACCCTCGCGGCGGTCAGAACGGCAGCTTACAATTTTGCAGTGAGATTCCGCATGAGAACGGCGCAGACGAGGTTTGTACTTGCAGAAACCCGCGGCGAGAACTTTGTCGACAGCGGTATCAAGATTCTGATTGCCGTTGTTATCGGTGCGCTGCTGCTTGGCGGATTGTACGCACTTTTCGGCGATACCATTATGCCCACTGTTACTCAAAAAGTAACAGAGATGTTCAATTTTAAGGGCTGATGGAAAAGCTCGGAATGTGGCTTATAGTGCTGATCGCGGTCGTGTTTCTGGCGCGACCGCAAAGCACAAAAGCCGTTGAAGAACCACAACAGTATGTTGCAAGCGAGGAATGCGCCGATGAGGGATCAGACAGCGAGTCAATCATTTTAACGGTCGTTATTATCTTGATCATTATCGGTGCGGTTTCGGACGCTTGCGGATCGGAGGAAATATATGAAAATTGATGTAAGGATCAACAGCTTGACCCCGGGAGAGGGCAGTGTGAAAGCAATCGCATCGGCGAACCTTGACGATTGCTTTGCGGTCAAGAACATTCGCGTGGTTGAGGGAAAAAACGGATTATTCGTGTCCATGCCATCGTACAAGGGAACGGACGGCGAGTATCACGACCTCTGCTTCCCCACAACTCCCGAGCTGAGAAAACAGCTTAACGGTGCGGTCGCGGAGGCGTATAAACAAGCTATCGTGCAGCTTCAGGAGCAGTCCGCAGCAAATTTTACTCAGTCGGAACAGACATATGAGTCTGCTCCGACGATGTCCATGTAAACCTCAAAACAATACATTTTATGGAGGATTTTTTATGAGAAACTTTTTTAAGAA
>CATJCJ010000708.1 GCA_949738935.1 uncultured Eubacteriales bacterium
CCGTCATTTATTGAGTAATATATTGTTCCCTCGCCTTTTAACTCTACTTTTGTACCAGAAGATACCTCTCCTGAAGCGACTGTCGCTATTGGAACCGGTGTTTTCACCTTTTTTATAGTATAGCTATATTCAACTGTATCGCTTTTTTCTTTACCGCTCGCTATAGCGTAGGCTGTTATCTTTGAGTTTTCTGTCAGTACAATCGCTTCTTCGTAAGTTTGATATTCTCCGTCATTTATTGAGTAATATATTGTTCCCTCGCCTTTTAACTCTACTTTTGTACCGGAAGATACCTCTCCTGAAGCGACTGTCGCTGTTGGAACCGGTGTTTTTTCAATTTTATTGGTTATATTTATAATGGCTTCTTTTGTATAAACATCAGCATCTGTGGCATCCTCTAAGAGAATAAACTCACTCCTATAGTCTCTAAGTCTTATACTTGTAACCCCTGCAGTGCCGTCCTTTACTCTGAATTCCTTAACAAATAATGTTCCGCCATTTGCAACAGCTCCTAAATTATCATAATACGTTACCAAACCAGCTCCAAAATCTTGAATAATAAACCGCTCTTGATCAACAGCAGGCTTTTTTACATTATCCCCTGTACACATAATAAGGTCACTTATTCCAATTACTTTATTTCCTGTTGGTTCTAACATATCTTTATCATAATCTATTGAAAAAGAATAACCGGCAAATTTTCCTCCTCCGGATAACTTAAAATATACTACAATTATATCTCCAGGCTTTACCTTATTGTCTTTTTTGTTTGTTTCAGCTGTTACTACAAAGTTTCCGTCTGGAATATCTCCGACAAACTCTTCTAATGTGTTTGTACTTCCACTATATTTATATATTTTATTGTCAATACCGGAAATCTCTTTAAAAGTAATAGTGTTTTCTTTTGCGTAAGTTTCTGCGTAAGAGCCTTTAACACCATAAATAATTAAATTATTGCTGCAATATTCAAATGCACGTTCACCAATACTGGTTACACTATCAGGGATTGTTATGCTTGTTAATCTGTCACAATGATAAAAAACAACAGAGCCAATATCGGTTACACTATCAGGGATTGTTATGCTTGTTAACCCTTGACAAAACTCAAAAGCACCTGAATCAATACTAATAACACTGTTTGGAATTGTTATACTTTTTAATTCGAGACAATCATCAAAAGCAAGAGAACCAATACTGATAACACTATTAGGGATTGTTATATTTGTTAAACTATTGCAATGACCAAATGTATTACTTCCAATAGTTGTTGCCCCATTATTTATAACAACCGTTTTGATTTTATCCCTATTACTACACCACGGAACATCTGTAATATCACTATAATCCGTCATATCCCCTGTTCCGCTTATAGTAAGTGTTCCTCTATCGTCCAGTGTCCAAGTAAGATTATCCCCGCAGGTTCCGCTTGTGATATCAGAAATCACCTCAAAAGTAATACCGTTTTCCTTTGCGTAAGTTTCCGTTGTTGAACCGACATAGCCTTTCAACTTCAAGTCAGAAGCGCAATCTTTAAATACATTTGTTCCATAATATGTCACAGAAGAAGAAAGCACTGTCACATCATTCAGTTTCTCGCAATCATAAAACGCAGAACTTCCTATTCTTGTCACACTGTTCGGGATTGTTATTTCTGTTAAGTTTCTACAATTATAAAACGCAGAACTTTTTATACTTGTCACACTGTTTGGGATTGTTATTCCTGTCAAGCTGCTGCAATCTCTAAACGCATGACTTCCTATACTTGTCACACTGTTCGGAATTATATACGAAGTTTGAGTTTTTCCTTCCGGGTATCTTATTAGCTCTGTTTCCGCTTTATTAAACAAAACTCCATCTGTTGACTTATAATTTTGATTTGTTGAATCAACATTTATGTTAATTAATTTAGTACAATGTTCAAACGCATAAC
>CATJCJ010000709.1 GCA_949738935.1 uncultured Eubacteriales bacterium
AAGGACACAAGGTCATAAATATATTAAATAATTAAATATGTCCTTGGTTAAAAAATCTTGATATTAATACCAGTACCCTTTTAGTCGTTTATCAGTATTAAGTTTATTTTTTTCATTAAAACGCCACCTGTCAGGAGGAATATATCCAAGACCTCTGTGTATTGTCGAGGCGTTCTCATTAGTATAATCAGAAAGCACTTTGGCGGCTTTTCCTGTTGGGGCGAACAACTTAAATAATTTATTATTACTTTTTAACATATTAATTATCGCCTGTGTACAGCTTGTCTTGCCAACACCAGCGGAACCATTTAGTATACAAATATTGTAATTACATAATGTCTCCAGCACACTTAACTGTTCATTTGTCAGCTCATATCCATTTATAAATCTATACTTGTCACACTTAAAGTTCCATTTATTTTTTACATTTATTATATTTGACGCGATTTTATCAGCTATAAACATTTCATTAATATATGTGTTTCTTAACGATACCATCATTAATTTTTTATCATAATATATACTTTTATGTTTTACACATTCCATAAAATGATTTGAACAAGCCGGAACTAATTTTACACATTGATTTCTCAAATCATTCACAGACATTCTCGTATGTCCGTTTTCCTCATTCTTTCTCAAAAAATACAGCATACATGATAAACACCTTTCAGCGCTTGTTTTCAAATCAAAATTAAATTTTATAATGTCACCTTTTTCAGGGTTTTCTTTCGATATTTTCTCTATTTCCATAATAATTCTGTCAGCCGTCAAAAATCCAACTCTGGCTAAATCACATAAGCACTTATAAGGATTTTCTTTAAGCTTTTTATTTACCATTTGAACAGAAGTATATTTCTTGAATAACTTTTTTAAGATTGATAAACTTAACAATCCTTGAAATTCCTCAATCATTTCGGCGAGACAAAAATTCTCGGTTATTTTATTTTTAATAATATTAAAAGTATATTCTTTAATACCTTTTAACTTATTAAAGTCAATATCATCAAGATTATTATTTATCACTCTGTCAACAATATCAGGATATACATCACACAAAGTTTCCGCTTGTCTTAAAGTAAGTATTCCTCGTAAAAAATAATACATATCCCTTGATGATTCAGGCTTCTTTCTTTTTATATTTAACACTTTATAGCTGTAACCATATTTTGTGTTATTCTCAACGGCTAAAGTATCATACTCAACACCTGTATTAAGTTCATATATCTCACCCGTTATTATCACATTTCCATACTTTGTGAATTTAATCTCAGGATATGCTTCTTTCTCAACATCCATAGCGTATACTTTGTAATCTTCTCTCTCATATGTTTTTCTTATTACGGTACCTTTAAAAAATACTTTTTTTTCATCTTTATCTTCCAATATTTTAATCACCTACTTTATAACCTCATAATCATTTAATATATCCTCAATCTCATTAGTGACAATCCATTCTCCGTTTACATATTTTCTTTTAAAATCCTTATCAAATTCTTTAATTTTTAATACTGAATACAAATTAAAAGGATATTCTTTAAACATTTTGCTTTTTTTGACTCTGCTTTTTATCTCCTTACCGGTTTTTATATTTCTTGCCGTAAACCTTGGAGCGTATTTCCCCTGTTTGAAATCAATAATAATATAGTATTTCTCATTAGCGTTCTCATTTTTATAAGTGATATATTCCAAATACTCTTTCTCAAACTTTATATATTCTATAATACCCATAGGCTTATCCTCAATTGTATTTATTAACTCTTTTATTAGTTCAATATTGTTAATATCTTTGTATAACGCCGCGGTTTCCTTATTGGAATATTTTTTTATTAAAGAATCATTTAGTCCAAGCTCATTAAGTTTACTTTTTTTCACTTGCTTGATATCAGCGAATTTGTCATAAATTTTAATAATACTCATAAGATATTTATTATTGCCAAACTCACTAAAAAAGTTTAGCCCCGTCAAAATGAACAATTGCCTTGAGTTTAGAGATGTTTTATTTTTTATATCATCAAGCAGCTCAATAAACGATATATATTTATTTTTTAACAATTCCATAAGTTCATCAGCTATTTTAGAATTACAGTATTTAATAGAGGAAATCCCCTTATATATTGTGTTATTTTTTTTATCTATAGCATAGCCGGAAGAAGATTTACCAAATTTGACAGGCATTAGCTTAATACCAAAATAAGGCAGTTCACTTACTAGATTAGCTGTATGTTCCATATCATTATTATATATGGACAGCACTACTGTAAAATACTCAATAGGATAATTAGCTTTTAAATAAGCGCCGTACAAACTGTCAATAGCCACACTCAAAGAGTGAGAAGCGTTAAATGAATAATGAGCGGCATCCATTACTATTCTCCATGTCTCATCAAATCCTTTCACGTCACCAACTTTATATATCCAACCTTTTAAAAGCTGTTTTCTTAAATCACTCAACTCATTTTCCGTAAACTTCTTTTTGCTTATTTTTTTAATAATATCATATGTGTTTTTTTCCTCAAGTCCAAGCCATACGAGATATTTCATTATTGATTCCTGATATATAAGATAATGGAATGAGTCGTCCAATATATTGTCAAGCTCATTTACCCCTGTTGAGTATGGCAGTCTGTTAATAAAATTATCCAGCAATGACGCGAATCCCGGACGAATAGCCGCTACCCACGCGCTTAACTCGCCTAAATTCTTTGGTTGATATCTTTTTAATGTTTGTTTTCCAAGATTGCTGTCCGCCTGATTTACGGTAGCCGTAAGTCCTTTAGCGTATATATCCCAAACTTTATCATCACAATTATTTACAAGAGTTGATATGTTATCAATAGGTCTTCCTATTAATCTATACACTTTATTAATAATATCATATACCTTTACCGTAAGATAATCATTCTTCAAATATTTATACACATCGCAGTTATATCCATCCAAAGCGCAGCACATAACATTTCCAACCTTTATCAAACCAACCTCTTTACTTATTGACTTATCCAACAGTAAAAACGAACATGGTGATGGAGCCACACTCTCAATAACACCTCTAAAAATTTTACTTTCATCAATAACTTTAGACCATTTTTTATCATCAATATAATTATTCAAATTTTTCGCTATATCATCATACTCATTTATGTTATATTCATTCGCCTTACACCAAAGCCTAAAAGCCGATGATTCCTGAAGAGGCTTATAAGCTATCATATAATAAACACCATCCTCACCAAGAATATCTTTACTGGCTTTTATTACAGGTTCAACATCAGCGAAATTTAAATCAATGTCCGGAATAGATTTGCTTAATAAAATACGCTCAGCGCTCATAAACCTAGTTGGATACAGCGTAATCGGCGCCTTTATCCTATCTACTTCCGTAAGTCCAAGCAATTTGTTAATATAAAATGAAACAGCGCTTCCTCTGCCGCTTTTTGTGAGTACGGCGTTATACCTCTCAACCGCCCTCTTAACAATGATATGGTTCAATATAAAATAATCAGCCATTCCGCAATTCTTTATAATATCAGTTTCATAATATATCGCTTTTTCATATTCCGGGATTTTTTCTTTTTTTATTTTTTTCTTCTCATTTGCCCAAGACTTTTTTATTATTTTCCGTAACACCTTGTCACTATCGTATGTATCAATATTATAATCATTTATATTTAATTCTTTTTTCATAATCTCATTTGATATACACGGTATTTTAAACTCTTTGTCTGTAAAAATAGGCTCAGCGTTATCAAAAATCAACGTGTTCCTCAACGCTGATATTACTTCCTCTTTTGACAACACACCCTGTGTCTCATATCTCTTGATTAACTCATCCGCGTCAGGATAATCCAATATAAAGCCATTTTAATTTTCATAACATATACCCTTTGCTTTCAAAAATAAATCTCTGTACTTTTTGTCATCCGGCAATATATAATGACTGTCATTAGCGTGTATCAGCATTACGCCGTATTTTCTATGTACATTTAATATTTTTTCATTATACATTTTTTGTACGGGAGCGTTATGCGCTTGTACTTCCAGAAAAAAATTATTTCCAAAGTGTTCCATAACGGGTATAAAAAACTTATCTTCCCATTCCTCTTTAAACATTCTTCCCGCTACACAAGCTGTCGTAATTATTACATCTTTTGGATTAATAGATAATAAACATTTTAAATCTATACGAGGTTTATAGTAAAATCCCTCCATATTCGCCAATGACATAATTTTATTTATCTGTCTCTGCCCTCTTCCGCTCAGCGCTGTTAAAACAATATGGCTGCTCTCACGGCTGGATTTATCACTCATATCATCAACATAATATGCCTCAACCCCATAAATAGGTTTTAATCCATACTTATCACAAAGAGTCTGAGCCTCATATATATTACCCTGATAACCGTGCTCTGTTGTAAAATATGTGGTATGTCCAAGTTCCACAGCCCGTTTCATATAATCCTCAGGTTTAGTTACGCAGTCCAAAGTTCTTATATTGCTGTAATGAGTATGTTTATGATAGTTATTATATCTCAAATTTATCACTCCTTATAATTGCTCAAGCCAAGACATATCATCATTACTTTCTGATATATTTTCCCCGATTCCGCTGAAAAAATCACTTCCATTTTTTCGCGCTTCCAATTTATCCAGATATACTTTGTATGGTTTATGTAATTTAGGCGAATAGGCGCACAATGAAGCAAAATAGTAACTTTGTTTCTCAACACTTTCAGGAGTGTCAAAAAATATCTTTTCGGCTTTTTCATCATCAATTACTTTCTCAGTATTATACATATTTTCTTTTTCTATAATCTCACTGATTGTATTTATAATATCAGTTTCCCATTTATTAATCAGTTCTTCTGTCAAGTCAACATACACAATACAATCACTAAGTTTATATTTAGTTTGTACATCTTTTGGCAAAGACTTTATGTCATTAGTCTGTAAAAAAATATCAAGATAGTTATCAAGTTTATCCTCATATCCCAGTTTTTTTAACCACATTCTGACACTTGTGTACAACTTATTTCCTATCTCACATCTGTCAATTTCTCTTGTTTTCCAATTACCATTCGCTTGTTCGCAAGAGGCTTTTACATATTTTAAAAAGTTCCAGCATATTTTTATCTTGTCATATGGAACCCCCATCTGATGAAGTCCGACAGCGTATACCACCAGCTGCCCACACTCGTTCAGCGCTTTTTTACCTTTATATATAGATGAAGTTTTCCAATCCAGAATATTATAATATCCATTTTTATCCTTAAAACATACATCTATATAGCCTTGAAAAAGATTTTTACCAATCATAACACTTATAAATCTCTCAATTTCCACTTTATAAGGAATAAGAACATGATTGTTAAAAAAATGCTTTAAATTTTTATAATATTTATCAGCTATTTTTTTGTTTTTGTCATCATCGTTTCTATCAAACTTTAAGTCCGCTATTCCCGCTGTAAGCCAAGCATCCTCAAAATCGCTGTCCATATCAGAATACCCAATTTTTTTTACATAAAAATTCTCCATAATGTCATGCGCCATACCACCTGTAACAGCATATATACAATCCTGTCTGTCTTCCTTTTCCCTTTTTATGTATTTTAAAAAATATTCATACGGACTATTTTTATATGTATTTATTCTTGACCAGCTCCATATCCTGTCCGTGTTATATTTCTTCTTAATTTTTTCTATTTCTTCATTTGTCTTTCTGCTCATTTCGCGCCCGCTTTCTCAACATCCTTTATATATTTTCTGTGTTCTTTAAAATCATACACAACCCTATACTTCATCATAAAATTAAAAACTTTGTTTTTCGCGTCTGCGGGAGAATCTTTTTCTCCTAGTAAATTCCATTTATCATACACATATGATACTTTTCTTATACCAAAAAATTTTTCACAGCAATATCTTAAATATTCCCTGCTTATATCCTTATCAAAAGCTATAATAATCTCACAATTAAGCCCTATAAGTATTTTTTCCTGTTCCTCTGATATCTCGTGACCGCTCACTGCCACACCCGTACTGTCGTTTAGGCTGTCCCTTTTCAGAACTGATTTCTCAGCCTCATACACAACAACATAACCCGCTTTCTCAATACATTTTCTGTTTTCCCATAAGCCAAATAAATTCATTTTTTTAGGATATCTCGATGTAATCAGATATTTTTTTATATCCAATAAATCAAAATTTTCCACCGATGTCCTCATGTTAAACCCAAGTAATTCTCCCGTAAGCCAATATCTCATCGGAATTATGTTTCTTTTATACCTATAGCTGTACGCCAACCCAAATTTTTTTACCGTCCAAGGCATAATACCTTCTCTGTAAAAATCAATATGTATATATGGAACAAATCCGCAAAGTCTTTCCTCATCCAATACATTAAAATCAAGTACATTTTGTTTCTTTTTTTTGTTTCTGATTTTTTTAAAAATATATAATGGGTCGATTATTTCTTTTTCAGCTTCTTTTTTTCTGTATGAAAGAGTTAATCCCAGAATTTTATGAAGATATTTAACAGTGTCATAAAAAGTAAATTTATTACTTCTTAATTTCATATTGTATTGAACCAATGTTATTAAATCGGCTTTCTCGTCAAAATATTTTTCTCTTGTATAATTTTTGCAGTTCAAATATTTATTGTTTTTTATATTTACAGCGGTTTTATTATCGCCATCACAATTTGAACAGCTGTAATATTCCTTGTTTAAGTGATACACTATCTGATTACAGCCAATCTCCCTTAAAATAAACTCAATTTTATTATTATCATATATATATTCTTTTAATTCGGTGATTGTCATATCAAATACACCTTATCTCATTAAAAATCTATAGGAATATTAGTTATCCCAATTTCTCTCATAATATTTCTGGACATATCATGCTCTATCACAACTTGATATCTATTTGCGGAACCTTCTCTGTTTTTTATTATAAATACAACCTGATAATGTTTATCTTTATCAAGTTTTACAGGTATTTTTGTATTACCCTTTTTTCCCTCAATACGATATACTTTCAATTCCCTTTTTTCTCCTGTATACTCGTCATCATATACATCTCGTATCATAAGACAAGTTGAGACAGGGTCAATTATATTTTTAGCCATTCCTATATTTTCCTGTGTATAATGTCTTTGTTTTATACTTCCTTTTGTCAATTGAAATGTAATCAATATGTGTAAATTTCTTGATTCAGGTTTAATAATATCATTTATCTCAACCATATTTTGCTGCATCTCAAGCCATGATTTGTCGCTGACTTTTCCGGCGTCCAGCTTAAAAGTATCCAATATAAAATACTTAACACCCATACCCGAATATTTCTTGATAACTTTTATCGCACTTTGAGTTTTATACTGTTTGAAAGGCAATATTGTGATTATATGATTTTGAGTTTGTTTTTTTATCCACTCAGCTGCTTTATACAATATTTTTTTTGTCTCATCTGTGTAGTGTCCATCCCTTACAGTGTGCTTTTGCAAATCTTCTTTCAGAATATTATTAGCGGCAAAAACCAGCAATTCTCTCTGCCATCTTTTTAAATTATCCTCGTTTATCATTGCCACAACACGTTCTTTTTCTTTAATAACACAAGGTATCACGGCATTTCTCGCAAAAGTCGATTTTCCCGTGTTGCTCAATCCGCCTAAAAGAGTTATGGAACCAAGATATTGTCCTCCTGTTTCCTTTGTCAAGATTTCCATATTATTGTAAGGAAGTCCTATAGCGAATCCTTTATCCAATTCATCAATAAGACCATCTATGTTGTCACTGATATCATAACTCTTCACATCACAGTCAACGTTTATAAAAGTATCATTAATAAACGCTTCCCATTCATTATAGATTTCCTCTGCGGACATATCACAGTAGTCGCTCAGCCTGTCTTTTACTGAACATCCCCTCTTTGCTAATTTTATAACACAATTCCATTTTCTAAGTTCTTTTATATATCCATTTAAGTTTTCAGACCTTACATATTCCCAAGCTTTTACAATAGTCTCATAACCACCATACTCATCATATTTAGCCTTTAATTTCGGGTGTTTCTCAAGATACAATCCAACAGTAATATCATCAAGCGAGTTCTTTTTCTCAACGTTAATAATATCATTGGCAATTACCCAATAAACTTTCCATATATTATTTCCAAATTCTTTTAAAAACAAATTTGCCTCATAAAATAAATCCGGATTTTTATATAAAATTGAAACTATATTCGCCTCACAGCCAAGTTTAAATTCGTTGATTTTTTTTATTATCAAAAGCAGTTCTTCCTCAAACGCGCTAATTTTTTTATTTTTTACCATTATACTTTTTTCACCCGCCTACCATAGTTCATTAAGTCTTTTATTTTTTATATCTTCTGTTTTTTTCTGATATTTACCCACTTTATGAGATAAAACATTAATATCTAACGAATTTATTTTATCATCTGAGCTTTTAATTTTAATCAATCTTGAATAAACATCATTAATATTATTTTCAACTATTTTACATATATAATTAAATTTGTTTTTCTCATTTTCAAACTCTTTATTTGATATAGCTTTCAAAACAGCGGGTCCGCAAATTTTAAAAGTATATAATATTACCTCAAAAGAATAATTCGCCTTGTCTTTAATTTTTCTGTTTTCTATATATTTTCCTTTAGCCAACCCCTTAAGTCTCAAAACGAGACTGGGAGGGATTGACTGTGAGTCATCATAAAATAAAATTTCTTTTTTTACATACTTATACAACTTATCCCATTGTTCTTTTTCAGCATCTGTCATTTTTGTACCGCTCAACTCAATTCCTCCCCATATATTAACTTACATAGACTGAGATATCAGTCCAGCCACCTTTTCAGCGTCTTTTATATCGGAAATTTTTGTGGGATTCTCATATCCCAATTCCTTTGTTAAAGAAATAATGGGTTTAATCAAATCCATATCCGATTTATTTTCTTTGATGAAGCCGGTAATTTCAGATATAACTTTATTAAGTTTTTTAGCCTCTTTATTAGATTGTTCGGCTTTTTTTATTTCACTTAATTTTTCATAAGCCTCATCTTCCTGTTCTTTTTTAGCCTGTTCCCAAGTCTTATCTGATTTACTTTGCTCAGCTTTAATAGCGTCTGTAAGTGCCAAAATAAAATCATCAGAAGTCATTGGTATTTCCTCAGCAATATCCGCAAATCTTGAACCACTGTCTAACGCCATATTGTCATCTCTGAACTTTATTTTTCGTGATTGTCCTGTTATTTTATTTACTGTTATTTCCTTTTTCGTAACAATATTTTTCTTTCCGGTTTTTTCGGTAATGATAGTTCTGTCATAATACGCCAGCCCAAGAAAATGCATTTTTTTCTTTAACAAATTAAAATATATTTTCTCAACATCTGATGTTAAAGTCTGATATGTGGTTCCAGTCGCCACATCAGTAAGCTCACGATTTTTAACATGTCCTATAATAATAACAGCGACTCCCACTTTTCTGAGACGAACCATAATATCAAACATAAGCTCAAAAGCCTTAGCCTGTCCTTTCTGAAAACCATTCCATGACGCGTCTATACTGTCAGCCCTCTTATCGCAATGAGAAATATTCCAAAGCCTTACAGCCTCGGATTCAGCCAATTTAATCCAACCATCATATGTATCTATAACAATAACTTTTAAATCTTTATAATCCGTTGTCTTGTTTTCAATAACATCGTCAACAATCTCATCGACAGTATCCCAATCATCACAATCTTCGTATACTATTCCATGAATAGCGTCAGCTCCGGCTTCTCCATTCATTTCCAGAAAAATATAGCCATTTTCTCCCGCCATCTTCTCACATACTTCTTTAATAATAGTAGTTTTACCAATTTTAGGTTCTCCCAAAAGACATATATTGTATTTAAGAGGATCTATCTTTA
The DNA here is from genome assembly GCA_949738935.1 of uncultured Eubacteriales bacterium. GTDB lineage: Bacteria > Bacillota > Clostridia > Lachnospirales > CAG-274 > MGBC114079. The sequence continues at coordinate 9,928 of CATJCJ010000709.1, forward strand.
TTTCATTTCTTTTACCGTACTTTGCCATTTTAATATCTCCTTTATATTATATCTTTTATATAAAGTCATAAGATATAACCTTATATAAGTATTAAATTGTTTTTATTTACTTATTATAAATTGTTAAGCCATGAATTATCATCATCAATAATGACTTCGTCATTAATAATCTCCTCAATTTCAGCGTCCTCAATTTCAACATCATTAATAGTGTCATCTTCTTTCTCAATCATAAAATCAAGAATTAAATCTTCTTCCTCATATTTCTTCTCAAACTTTTGAAGAACAGGGATTGTATTACCATTTTTACTTTCCACCATTTTAATAATAGGCTTTCTCAAAACCATTCTTTTTTCATATCCCGAATTTACAGTACACTTTTCCAAAGCCTCCTCAAGAGTATATATTTCCATATCTATCAGTTCTTTAATATCATCGGGAATATCATCTTCCGTAACTGTCACCATAGCTCCCCCTTCAATTAAATCACCAATAAATGTAATTTCTGTAACACCTCTTTGCACTTTAAATACTTTAGAAATTATCTCTTTCACTCTTTCGGGTTTTGACAAATCCAACTCATACTCAAAAGTTTTATTGTATGGAATATTAGTTCTCACTTCTTTTCCATTATATTCCTTAACATAATCAAGAACTTTTGCGTGTACAGGAAGAATACCTGTATCCTTGTTTACTTTACCCACACTGTCTTTAGTTAACAGCATAGTCTGATTAAATACCGCCTTATATTTATTTTCATCTTTATCTTTAGAAAGTACAATGCTGTTAATTTCCTTTTTCACCTGAGTAACATTGTTGTATATAGAATACTTCAAATTGCCTCTTACATTGATAATCATACCATCAGTAAGATTTTCCTTAACATAAGCAATCATGTCATAAGGCGTAAGAAATTTTTTGTAATAAACTTTTTCAGATTTATCTTTCTCAATCCCAACAGTCAGGAAACATCTGTTTCCAACAGACTCTAAAATATCAGAATCAAACCTATCTTTCCAGTCAACAGTAAATCGGTTCTCAAAGTCATCTTTTCCGTCTTTATCTTTTCCGTGAACGTAGATAATGTTATCTCTCTCAGAGCCATACCCTCCCATTAACTCAGAATATACAGTTCCATATCTCTCACCGCAGTAAACGCCAAGGTTTAAAACGTTGTAAATCCAATCTGATTTTTCAGATTTCTCATCAATTTTATAAGTATAATCATTGATTTTCGCCTCACCTATAAGCATAAATGAGTTTATCCAATTTGACTTTTTTTCAAGAACTTTCTTTTCTCTTTTTGACATTATTAAAATCCTCCTATTTTTTTATAACTTGTCCTACTGTTTTCCGACCATAAATAAATATCACAACCAACATAAATTAGCCGCTAATCTCTCTACCCGTACATACCGCGCGTCACCTCCGTTGTATAATAACTGCTATTAGTTGTCTTTGAGTTAAAAAGCGCCACTATAAGATACGCTTTTATATTTCTGATTTTTGTAGTATTCCTTGATAAAGCAAGAAGCACATACTCAATATCTCCATAACCCAGTGACAAAAACCGGTTTTTAATAATCTCACTTGGTATGAGATTACCGCCGATTTTTACAGGCACTCTGTTTAACGCAACCACTTCCGTCATAAGCTCAACTATCTCATTAACCGTTTCTTCACAGGCTTCAACAGCTGTAAGACCCTCATAGTCGATATTCTGTTTTATAATCTGTTTGTAACTGTCATATATGTATTCAATCTTATTCATCTCATCGGTTTTAGTATTTGATTGATGGATAGATTGATTATTACACATATTTAATTTATATATATTTGATTTATCAGTATTTGATTGTGTTCGATATTCCGTTATCGGTTTTTCTGTTATCGGTTTTTCTGTTATCGGAAACTCAAATACTGTCTCTTTCGCCCCATTTTTCGGTATCTCATAAATATTGTAAATGGTTTTAGCGAATTTTCCGCCGCTGTCTTTTTGCTGTGAACGCTTAACATATCC
>CATJCJ010000710.1 GCA_949738935.1 uncultured Eubacteriales bacterium
CATCAGTATTATTATCTGCATAACCAACTTTTCCACACCAGACAGTGTCGCTCCATTCAATCAAATCAACAACAATTCTGTTATAATTATAAGTTTTAACAATACTTTCCTGCGGATGCTGTATATTCATTGTATCTTTCCTCCTGTTTCGATTCCGATAAAACGGAAGTTATTGCGTTCAATTACACAAAGCAATAACAGTGGCGCAGCATTTACTCTATAGCAGCTCATGGATCACCTCAATAACAACAACTCCGCCATCACGCAAAACATCAAATGCACGCCGGACACTATCCTCGGTTCCCATCTCGAACACATTGAAAGTCATTTCTGCGCCAAATGCCTTACCATATGTTTTTGCCGCCCCCATACTGTTTTTTACATGCAAAACTGGGATTTATTTTGCTTTTATTGGAATATAATAGTCCATCTGTCCATACCCCATTATTTTTTTCACAAGTGGCGACGTAATTATATTTCCTAATTCTAAACGTGATGTGTCACGCTCAAATCCGTTTTCACTTAAAAACTTATCTATCTCTGCGTTCATAAACTCCTTATCTGTTTTCTGGTCTATGTCGGTTGCTACAGCATAAAGACCTCCTTGGAAGTCTATTATTTCAAATTCGCTTGGAACATTCATTCCATCTTCATACATATACAGCCAAACAAAGCCCTCTCCTGCCCAAAACAGGAAATCTTTTGGAAACAATCCTCTTTTTTGTGAAGACAGCCATTCGTCAAATATATTGAATTTTCCCTCTCCAAACATACCTGTTCCAGACGAAACCATTTTACAAGCTGGCATTTCATAAATCCTTACACTTTGCACTGTTATTCCTCCAATCCCAATTTGTCTCTTACAACAATATTAACAGTATACCACGCCATTGTATATAATTCCACATCTTATTTAGACGAAATGCGAAGCATTTCATTACACCTATGCCATTGCCGACAAGCTGCCTGCCTTTACCGCGCATATTCCTCATTGTGCATCTGATACATAGGCCGGTCCTCCCTTGTACATTCTTCCAGTTTCATATCCTCCTTGAAACTCTCTACTTCTCTGTACATGGCTCAATGCTGACACGCATGTCTTTTCAGTTCCGGTTGCCAACACAATAATAGATTGCATCTAGGAAAGGAGCTTTTTATTATAGCAAACGTTTCTGTAAGGAAAAAAGCAAAGAAATGGTACTACCGCTTTTATGTGGAGAATGAGAGCGGAAATGCAGGAACTTCTCGAACACTCTGATGTAAGTGCCACAATGAATGTTTATGCCCATGCCACCAGAGAGGCAAAACGGACTTCCCCAATGCTTCTGGATAAGGCAGCGGGCGGTAATTAAAAACTTTCCCTTGTTATTGCTCTTATAAGAGCAATAACAAGGGAAATGGTTGATTTGATGATGTAATGGGTTTGACGGATTGCGTA
>CATJCJ010000711.1 GCA_949738935.1 uncultured Eubacteriales bacterium
ATTTAATAAATATATTTATTAAATCTTCTACATATTTTATTTCACTATAATCAATATATTTATCTAAGGGATATGCTATATTAAAATGTTCATCAAAAATATGTATATGTGGGCATGGCACAATATGTGGAAGTTCCTTATAATATTTTAAAGCATTTTCAGGATTTTCATGCTCACCGCCTGCTATATCTATACGCATTAAATTAGTATTTTTGTATAAAATAAGAAAAGATATTTTTAAATTGGGAGCATCTGGTCTTACAATGACACGATTTATGATAAATGTAAATTCATAACGATTATCAACAGATAATGCTTGTAATTTGAGTTTTTCATTTATTGTAGGAAATTTTATTGTTTTTGATTTATGTTTTAGATTTTTCAATGCAGAAATAAGTTCATTAGCAAGTTCATTTGTAATTATGATGAACAACTCCTTTAATTTTTTATTTAATCTGTTCCTGTTGGCGCAGGGGCGGTTTTAATTTTTATAAATTTTTTTAAGCCTGTATTCAACTAAGGAAACTTCTATTCCTAAAATCTGTGCTATCTCATAAATGGTATACTCTTTTAAGTCCAAAAATTCTTTATCACTAAATATTAAATAACAGGCAAATTTATTAGCTTCAATTTCTAATTTGTCAACTAATAAAAAAGTATTCCCTTTTAAAAAAGGCGTATTTGAGTTAGGATGTATTATTGCGTGTCCTAATTCATGGGCACAAGTAATTAATCGTTGTCTATAATCTAATTCAGAATTTATATGTATTATTTTCTGCCTGTAAAATTTACTATAATATCCTTTTATTGTTCCAAGTGGTTCTTTTGATATAATTATATTTTTATGGTCGCATATTTCAAAAGGGTCGTTTGTTTTATATTTATTTATAAGATTTTGAACAATAATTTCAATACTCATATAATCGCCCCCTTACTTATCTATATTTTTTAGGAGTATATTTTTGTTTAGCTATTTGTTTACTTAATCTTATTGAATTTTCAAGACTTATTCTTAAAAGCTCTCTTGTTTCGCCATCTAATGGTTCACCATCAAACATTAAAGCATCAGAGCTGTTTTCTAATTGGTCTAAAGTTGCTTCAAGTTTCTTTGCTATATCTTTTTCATCTTTTTTGGTTAATTTGATTTCTTTTTTACTTTTTTCTTCAGATTCTTCCCAACCCATAATAAAAGCTGGAGAAACTTGCAATGCTTTTGCTAATAATGAAATTTTATCTCTTTTCATATTTTCAATAGCTCCTGTTTCCCATTTTCTTACAGTGCTTTTACCAACGCCAACGATATTACCAACTTCTTCTAAAGTTAAGCCAAGTTCTAATCGTCGCTCTTTTAATTTAGTGTTAATTCCCATTTACAAACACCCCTATCTATCTTATAGATTTGTTATTTAAAATTATAATATCATATTTGTATCTTTTTTGCAACAAAAAATATAAAAAAATAAAAAAAAGTGTCTTTTAAGACTTGACAATAAAAAAAAGATATGGTATATTAATAGTGTCCTTAAAGACACAAAGTAAAAAGGAGATGATAAATATGGAGAGTAATGTTTTAAAAGCTCAAATGATACTAAAATCAAAGAGTATAAATGATGTAATTAGCAAATTAGGTATAAGTAAAAGTGCTTTTTACAGGAAATTAAACGGACAGAGTGAGTTTAATAGAAAGGAAATTTGTTCTTTAATAGAAATTTTACAAATAGATGATGAAGATGCAATTAAAATTTTTTTTGGCTAAAAGTGTCTTAAAAGATACAAATGAAAATAATAAAACCCAAGATGGAGGTGAGAGTATGACGGTAGACAATCTAGAGTTTAATTTTATACTTGTTACACCGGCAGAGTATGCTAAAGCAACGGGAATAAGTTACAATGAGGCTTTGAGCTTCTGTAAAACA
>CATJCJ010000712.1 GCA_949738935.1 uncultured Eubacteriales bacterium
GGGCGTCCATCTTGCCGTCCACCAACTGGGCGATGTCGGTGAGGTCGTCGCTGTCCAGGACCTTGTCCCGGTAGAAATTGGCGTCGTCCTCCGCCGTCTGGAGGTGCTTGCGCACCGCCTCCAGCTCCTCTTTGGCTGCTGCCGCCTCCCGCGCCGCCTGGGCGACCCGGTTTTCCGCTTCCATCCAGCGGGCCCTCATGCTGTCGCCGAAGTCGTTTTCGATGTTGACCTCCGCGTCCTCCAGGCACCCGTCCAACGCCGTCCCGACGTAGCTGCGGGGGCCCAAGGTGGCGACGATGGCCTTGATCTTCTCCAGGGCCTCCCGCTCCTGGGCTTTGGTGGCGGGGACATTCTCCCGGATCAGCTCGACGGTGTCGATCTCTCCCTTGAAGCGGGATTTGAAAATCCGGCGGGCGTCCTTTTCGTCGATGGCCGTGATGGGTTCCGCGGTCTCTCCCGTGGTTCGTGTGATCCTGTAGTCGTTCATGTGTGTGTCCTCCTGTCCCGAATTGAGAATTATTTTAATTTTGCTTGCTAACTGTGAATTTTACGGGCAAAAAAATTTCCCCTGTCTCCACGCCGAGCACGTCTGCGATCTTTTTGGCGATGTCTGCCGGGATGTTCCGGGCCCCGGTTTCATACTGGTTATAGCTGGATGTCGCAATACCAACAGCTTCCGCGACAGCTTCCTGCGTGAAGCCTTTGGTTTTCCGAATGTCCTCGATTCGCTTCATTCTCTCACCTCCGTCGATTCCATCCTGTTCGTCTGGATGTCCCTATTATAAATCCTCATATTGTGAAAGTCAAGCGCAAATTTCACAATTCGCATTTTGCATATTTCAATGCGCAAATCATCCTGCTATAATTTCTCATATCGAGAAATTTTGGAGGTGTTTCTTCATGCAAAACGTAATCGGCACGCGGATCAAATTCTTGCGAAAGGAGGAGGGTCTTAACCAACGGGAATTGGCTGCAAAAATGCACATTGGCAATTCTACTCTGTCGCAATACGAAAAGGGTGATCGTGTTCCAAGCATTGATATGCAGCGTCAATTTGCCCAGTATTTTGGCGTATCTGTTGATTTTTTGATTGGGCTTACTGATGACCGCACACCAAAGCCGGAGCGGCCATCCGATAAACCTGCCCCACCTGATTCCGCATACCTTGAAGCTCTAACATACTTGGATGGCCTGTCCGATGAGGCTATGTCCTCTGCTTTGCGCTGTCTCCAGGCAATCAAGGCCCTGGATGAAGCAAAGGCCGCACCCGGTACGGCGGTCATTCTCGAAAAGAACGCTTAAAACTGGAGTGCCGACGGCTTGGTATTCGCTGGCGGTGGGATTGAAAGGATTGGTGTCTGTGGGACTATTCGACGTATTCAAAACGAAAAAATCTGTGCCGTCCACCCGGGAGTATGAAATCCAACGCCATGACTTGCTCCGGCATTATGAAATCCTGAAAGATTGCGAGGACTTGATAAATAATTCACCAAACTTTGCAACGGTGGTATCGCGCTATGACCTGATGCTCGATGAACTGGGCTATTTTGCTGGATGGGAAGCGTATGGTGTGGATTATCTTCAGCAGTACGGTTTCACGTTCAAAACGCCTGCGTCGGCTCTGTGGAAAACGTCCTTTGATGGGAAAGCAAAATTTTTAAATTCTACGGTTGATCGGCTACTTGACCTTGAAATTGATGGGGCCCTTGCGCTCAAAACGAAATCGGGGCAGGAAAAACGGATGCTGTCTTGGATCGATAAAATGCAGGGTGTTGAATCTGTCCCGGTTGACACGCTCAAATACCTTTCGACTTTGCCGGTTCTGGATGCCTTGCGCGAGCCGAAGGTCTTGGCAACATGCCGTTGTGGCGTTCAATTCCGTTGCCGTCCTCACGCATATCAGGGCTATA
>CATJCJ010000713.1 GCA_949738935.1 uncultured Eubacteriales bacterium
AAACAACAATAATTATTACGCTTGGCAGGGAGACAATATAATTTACGAGTTCGGAACTTATTATACAAGAGGTCTTGGATTGATAAAGGCAAGCACAGGTCTTTATTATCTCCAAAATGGTCACGGAGATATTTCCGCTCTCGCTAAAGAAAATGGAACAGTGTCAACAAAGTATATGTATGACGCTTTTGGAAATTCCAGTTACACTGGAGAATATTCTGACAATCTGTTTAAATACTACGGAGAATATGAGGACCCTTCTTTAGGCGGCATATATTTAAGGGCAAGAATTTATAATCCGGGTACTGGTAGGTTTACTACAGAAGATCCCGCAAGAGATGGAATGAATTGGTACGCTTATTGTGGGAATAATCCGGTTATTTTCAAAGATCCAACTGGTAAAATTATCGAAAGTGATGGTAATTTTGATTCATATGCTCAACGTCAGTTAATATATGCATCGAGGGATTACCTTTATAAAAAATTAACCGGTGATATAGCTGGTGCTAATAAAAAATCAAAAGAAGCGGCTGATTTTAGGAGCAGACAGAAAATTCAGAGTTGGGGTGAAAGAGCTGTTTATGATCCGGAAGCACAATATCTTCAGAATTTTTTGAACCTGGCTTTTGACAAAGCTAATGACTCAGGTTTTAAAAGAGGTTCTGACGAATACGCAATGATAGTTACTTTCTATGCATTAAAAAATATTGAAATATGGGATACTGCACAAGATGAATATGTAGCACAGCTTATGGCATATGGAATATCAATGACTTCAGTTTTAAACGGTCAGTGTTTTACAGGAGATACCCTAATAAAAACTTCTGATGGATATAAAAAGATTAAAGATATAAAAGAAGGGGATTCAGTACTTCAGAAGATGAGGAAACAGGAGAAACAGGGTATAAGAAAGTAAAAAATACCTTTATCAGGGAGACTGAAACTCTTGTAAAAGTGAGTGTAGACAAAGATATAATAAATACAACAGAAGAACACCCGTTTTATGTACTTGATAAAGGCTGGGTTTCAGCAAAAAATTTAAAGACAGGCGATTTATTAAAACTTGCTGATGGCACTGCAAAAAGAGTTTTAGAAATAAAAACAGATAAACTTGAAACTCCTGTCAAAGTATATAATTTTGAGGTTGAGGATTGGCATACTTATTTTGTTTCTGAATTTGAGGTACTGGTTCATAATGTTTGTGGCAATTTTAAACCACAGAATCCTAATTTGGTAAATGATAAATATTTAAAAAGAAAAGGTATTGATGCCCATCAATTAAAAAGAGATTATCTTGGTAATAAAGCTGAAATTAAAAAGTACGATATATATGTAGATAAAACTGATGGTGCATTATGGATATTTAAAAAAGGAGGACAAGGTATGGGAATAAAAACAGATGAATTTATTAAATAAAAACAGCAATTAATTAAATATGTTTATAAATAATGTAATTGATTAATTGACATATTAAAAAATTTCCTATGCTTGAAAATAATATTCTAAGCTATATTCAAGCATAGGAATAATAAAAATAAACATAAATAAAGAAGGAATAGTGAATGGTTAATAAGAATTATTTTAATTTAAGTAAATCAAATGTTATGGTAGAATTTAGAATAACTGGTCATAATCTTGATTTATTGTATATAACTCAAAGTTTATCTATTGAACCTGATGAAATGTGGAAAAAAGGTGAACCTATACAAGGTAGGAAAATATCTCGCAAGTATGATTGTTGGGCAATTAGTACAGGTTATGTGGAGTCTTATGATGTTAATATTCAGTTAGATAATATAATAAATAGATTAAAAGATAAAAAAGATATATTAAATAGATTACGAGACGAATTAAATTTAATTTATCGAATTGATATTGTAATTAATATAGAAAA
>CATJCJ010000714.1 GCA_949738935.1 uncultured Eubacteriales bacterium
ATTTATATGAATATTCTAATATTCAATATTTAGAATATTATAAAAAATTAACCCATGTACCAGTCGAAACTTTATCCCAATATCAAACTGGTTATTTAGAAAATATAATAGAAAAAATTTCTGAATTAGTAAAAAAGATATTGAGTGCGGAATATATTGGAATTCTATTATCTTTTGGATTCTTCTTTTATACCGTATTCAATCAATCGAAAACATTATTTTTCATTTCTTTCTTATTAAGTCTATTATGTGTCGCAATTAGTGTTTATATTTTGAAAAAATCGAATAAGCATGTTGAAAACTTATATGATAAAGAATATGAATATTCATCTGTGTATCAAGATTTTATTAGTAATATAAGAACTGTAAAGGCTTTAAATGATAATAAATACTTTGAAAAAATCATCTCAAAAGAAGGAAATGAATGTTACCAAAAACAGAGAAAATATGTCAAATGTTATTCTTTAGAAGAATTTGTTAGAAATATTTTAATTGTTATTCCTTTTGCCCTTGCTATTTTAAAAAGTGTTATTGATTTATCAAATGGGATTGATACATTAGGAGTGATAACATTTTATATTTCAATTTATTTGGAAATGGGATTTATTTTTGATGAACTATCTGGAACAATTGTTAGTTGTTTTGAATTAAAGGCATTAAGAAAAAAATGTATTCAATTATTTAACCAATTGGATGATAGAAAGATTGTTGATACATTTGATAGAATTGAATTAAATGATATCATTTTAAAATACAAAGAAGCTAATTTTGCAATTACACTTCCTAATATGATTATAAATGCAGGTGATAAAATATCAATTACCGGTAAGTCTGGTCAAGGTAAAACTTCCATCATAAACCTTATACTAGGAAATATAAGTACCTATCATGGTAAAGTCAAAATAGATGAAAACGACTTACAGAATGTAAGACTCGATATTGGTGTAGTAAGTCAAGAAATTGAATTATTTAATATGACCATTAAAGATAATTTATGTCTGGATAAGAGTATATCTGATGACGAAATCGTTCATTATCTGAAGGATTTAGAATTAGATGAAATTTTAATGTTTGAAAATGGTGTCTATACAATTGTTGGAGAAAAAGGCTTAAAACTTTCCACTGGTCAAAAGAGAAGGATTAATCTATTACGTAGTTATTTGATGAATAAAAATGTTTATATTTTGGATGAACCAACTTCTAATTTAGACCATCATACCGAAGAAATTGTTGTCAATTTTATATTGAAATATTTTAAGGATAAAACTTTAATCATTGCTACTCATAATGAAAAAATAAATGAAATATGTAATAAATTTTATCATTTTGAAAATCATACTTTAATCATAATATAACCTAAGACCCGCTAAGTTATAAAACAACTTAGCGGGTCTTAAGAATGTTTGATTAATTAATAGGCTGAAATTTTTTCAAGGCACCATCTGGCTGAATGATGCTGTGGTAACGTTTGAATATACATTGCCAATACATATCCTCCAGCATTTTTGACTTCTTCTGGTATCTTATCTGCAATAGGTTGAGCCTTTTTAAACATTTCTTGTACCTGTGGAATTTTAGTGTTCCACTCAAAATTTGCCATTGCATGAAAAATATCTTCTGCCTCATCTACTGGAACCCTAAATAAGTCCCATGTATTTGTCACACCTTTTGATTTTGAGTAGTAATTCGTGCATAGGTTTTGAGCAACAAAATTTTTTCCGTTGCTTTCCAGCAGTACCGTAGTCCCATAAGGGTTTATCAGACTTCTCCGAACATTAGCTCCCTTAAACATCTGTGTAATTACGTTCAGCTCTTCAAACATAATAATACCTCCAAAAATTTTTTTTTTAATGAATTGCTCAAGAAGATACACGAGGTATTTTCTTGTATAAAATATTACTTGTATGTATATATTATAACATATTTATACTATAAAGTCAAATAATGCTTGCTCTCACTTTCTATTTTCCTTATTCTATTTAATAACTATACAAATACTCTCGTAATACATCATGTACAGGTTCTCTTTTTACTATATATTCTCCTTGTAAAATTTTCTCTAATTCCATTAGAATTTTCATAAATATCTTTATGATTCCAACAAAAAATTTAAATCTATCCATAGAAACTAAAGGTTGACTATTTTACATAAATATGGTATTATGTTTTCGTTCTCTCATATTTAAGAATTGAAATAGTAATAATTTCTATTTCGGAACTCATGTGACATTCAAAAAAGATAGGAGGAATCACTATGTTAGAGTTTTGGCAAGATGGCAAAAGGGTTGTAATTGAAGCAATTTACCGCAACGGAAAAGTAGGACAGACAGTTATTTTGGGAACACGGGTTAATTGGGGTGAATCCCCCGATTCTATAGAATTTCCCCTTTCTCAGTATCCCTATCCTTCCCTTTTCACCATTGTGGGAAAACAAGAAGGAAAAAATGGATATTATATCCTAGCCGATACAAATGGCAAACGTATTAAGTTACAGGATTCATACTCTGGAGCCTGCGAAAGCAATCTCTACGATGCACAAGAATGGTTAACTTGGAATGCTATGCGTGAAAGAGACAGCTTATCTCGAAAACAGCAAACAATTGAATATCAAAACAATCTTATCAAAGTCCTTAAGGATATCCTTATTAAACAGGGCACAAGAATTGTCACAGAAGCCCAGGCTAAAAAGTTAAATCTTTAAGTCTAACAGAGCATACTTAACCAGTATGCTCTGTTTCTTTTTCTTCACGTTCGTATAATTCTAAAACAAATAAAATGGGAAAAAGTCGTACCCATAGATACGACTCTTTTTTATTAGCTTACTTAGTATTTACCAATGATGTTCAGCATATTTCCTCATTCCAGCTTCATCGCCTTCGTAAACAGCCTTAAGGTATGCCTTTTCCTCATCATCTGCATATTTTTCAATATACAAATTATCATACCACTTAGGATGTATTGTAAACACGAAATTAGGTATCAATCTTAAAGCCTCATCGAGTAAATTTCCTTCGGCTGCACGCTTCATAGCAGCCATTAATACATGGCTTATCACCATATATTCCAATTCCATTTCATTTTGTCCAAATAAATCTCTTTTTTTAGCAAAATTTTCAAGATCAGAAACTGCATCTAACAATTCAAATTGCGATGTATCTGCCGTTCCAACTAATGAACCTGGTCGGACAAAATAATGATAGGCTGACTCCACTGTTAGTGGATAATTAGAGTATAAAAGTTGTGCTTTGCCAGAAAGATTTAAATCTTCTCCTATCTTATAATTTCCAAAAGAGAGATTATTTTTTCTAAGCCACTCTGCATTAAACAATCTAAAACATGCTGATGGCGCTTTCATAATGCTAAGTCTCTCTTTCGTAATTTGTTTCTCTTTTATTTTTCCACCATTAATTTGAACAAAATAACCGCCAGCAACTGCAAAAGGACTTACACCGATAACATTCATATAACTTTCAATAAAATTGGGAGATACATAGTCATCACTGTCCATAAAGGCAATATATTTGCCCGTAGCTGCATTCATCCCTACATTCCTTGCAATTCCAACTCCACTATTTTTCTGAAAAATACATTTTATTCCATATTGTTCAGAAAACTGATTGATGATTGTTGCACTATTGTCTGTTGACCCATCATTTACAAGAATAATCTCGCAGTTCTTATAAGACTGTTCTACCAGTGACCGTATAGCCTGTTCTAAATACTTACCAGCATTATAAACTGGCACCACAACTGAAACTTTCTCCATATTGACCTCCTTGTTTAACGTTTCGTTTCATGGTTGCTTAGCTTCTCTTTTCCCCTTTCTAAAGTTATTTAACTATTTTTAGAAATTTGATAGTCATGAATTATATATTATCATATTTTACATAAAATTACAACATATTTTCGTCTTTATCATAGATAGTCTTAAATTTTAAGAAACTTAATTTATCTCTTTGAGATATAAAAGCATAAATTTTACTTTTTATGTAATGAATGATGTATGCTATAGAAGCAAGTACAAATGTAAAAAAGTATCCACTTAATACAACATCATCTTTATTTTTCCAAGGTATATCTTTCACTGCATTATATCCAAAAATCAAAGCAAATATTGCTAAAGGGAAAACCGTAGAATTAATTAACACTAATAAAAAATTTTCCTTATACAAAATATCTATCTTATTTCTTTTTAATGCTTTCATTTCTATCAATACACATATAATATATACGATAAACAATATTAGCATAAATAGAGTATCTTTAAACATAAAAATCACCAAACAAATTATATTATAAATTGAAAAAATAATCAATCTATGCTAAAATTATTTTGGTGATTTTTAATGTTTTTAAATTATATTATAATTCTACTATTAACGATATATCTTGTTTATTTAATTATAAAATATTCTGGAATGGAAAAACCAGAATATAATTTACAATATTTTAGAGATAAAGAATATATCAAATATCCTACAATAGTCGCAGGCTATTTAAACAATAAATCTATTAAGACTGAACACTTTATTGCTACCGTATTAGATTTTGTATGTAAAGGCTTTGTAAAAATAGAGCCATCAAAAGATAAAACAGATTATGTTTTTACTATTGTTAAAAGTATAAAGGCAACCAATTTAGAAATAGAAGCATTAAGAATATTTTTTAATAGTTCTTTTTTAGATATAGGCACTACACAAAGTTTAAATCAGTTTAAAAAAATAATGAAAAATGAAAGAATATTTGGAAATTTTGGAAAAATCAAAAGACTTTTTAATAGCAAAATAAGAGAATATTTTGACAAAAAACAAGATGTAAAAAAAATTACTAGAAATACAAATAGAAAGAATATATTCTTGTGTTATTTTTTATTTTTAATAACCTGCTATTCATCACTATTTGAATTAGAAGGATTTACAAAAGTATTTCGCTATCTTCTTCCTATTCTCTTTTTCATTACTCTTGTATTTTCTTTATTTCTTGTAACAATAACAATTGTTAAATCCTCTTTATTAGGTAATTCTTCTTGGGCTACTTCGATTATAGCAATATCATTCTTTCTTAATACATCGTTCTTTATCTACTTTGCTACATTATGGCTCTTTTTAATTTTAGTAATTATGGCAATTATTATTTTATTTGATGATATGATACAGCGAAAGAAAACAAATATTGCAAATGCATATGAGATGATAAAAGGATTAAAGAAATACATTATAGATTATAGTAATATTGATGAATATGATATGTATCAAATTTATTTGTGGGACGAGTATTATGTATATGCGGTTGCTTTGGATATCAAAAAGATATGATAACTATCATATCTTTTTTAGTGATGTACTTTAGTATGACTTTTTGGTTTTACATAAACTCTTGCAAAGTTAATCTGAAAATGCTATAATAAAGCTATTGTAATTCTATAAATTTTCAAATAAATATGGTACTGGGGCAAGCCATATTTAAATAATAAAAAGAAGGTGAAAATTTATGAAACTTAAAGTTGGATATACTTTAAAGCAATTGCTTGAAGTTTATGAAAAAAAGGCAGAAGTACCAGAATCATTAGCCAATGAAAAAGTATCAATTTATGGGCTTTCTTTTATTGAAGCATTTAAAAGAAAAGAATCATGGATTGACACAGCTGTTGAAGCTTATCTTGGAACAGAAGAATTCATAAAAGATTTACAGAACGCTGAAGAATGTTGGAAAAATCGCCTAGAATGCAATGATTACTGGTTGCAGATAGAGATTGACAGCGGAAAAATCCGTTTAAACGTAGATATGGATATGAAAGATTTCTAACTAATCTAAATAAATTGCCCCATAAAGAGCCTATATTAACCTTATATAGACTCTTTATTATTTTATTTTTAATTGCTCTTTTTTAATATTTAAGTTAATTCCAAGTGTTGAAATTATGGATAGTGTAAATATTATATAAAAGACTTTTTCTCCTATAAAAGTACTTACTATTGCAAGTATTATAAATATAACTACTTCTGTAAAACATAAACTCATTTGCCCTACTGATGATAAAAGGTCGTTATCTTCCTTTGATTCTTTTATAATATTCTGTATTGATGTTTGAATAGATGTTTCATATACTTTTGCAAAATTATCA
>CATJCJ010000715.1 GCA_949738935.1 uncultured Eubacteriales bacterium
AGAGAATTGAAAAGAAAATGCCTTATATCCAAACCACATTGATTGTTTATGAGCTTATAAGACTAAACAGTAAGATAAAAGGTTCCAATATAAAAATAGAGGAACAATCAGGTGAGAGAAAAGACCGCTATTCTTCTCTTGGATACAATTATTATGCAGCGCGTGAAATTGAGGTAAGACGAAAACCAGATGAACAAATAAATATAAAAAATCTTACTTCTCTGGCACGTAAGCCAAAGCTATACTCTCATTAACAAGGACGGTGATAAAAATAGAAAAAAAGGAAAACTATATAAATAATATAAGCAACTTAGATATACAAAATCAATATCAATATGATACAAAAAATATTGAAGATTTCCTAAAGCATAAATCAGCCACCTTTAATTTCGCCGCGTTAAAAAGACTGACACTAAGTGAGCTTTCATTCAATCACTCAATTCATTATAACCGTATATGTGGTTTTACAAGAAAACAAATTGTAAATATGATTCAATATCCGGAATATTATGGTTCCGAAATTATTCGTCTCTCACAGTATATGATGCTAAAAAGTGGATATTATAAAAGGCTTATAGAGTATTTTGTGAACATGGGAATTATAAATTGGACTGTTGACACAGAAATTAAGAAAGTTGATTTTTATAAAGTATCAAATCAAACATTAAAATCAAATTACATAAAATTTGTTTCCGCGTGTAATAAGTTTAAAATTGATTCTAACATAACGAATATATTAAAAAGGATGTTTGTGGAAGATATTTGTTTCGGATTTATAACTGAGACAGATACAGACAATTCTATATTTTTTATTGAGCCAAAATATTGTGAGATAAAAAAACTTGTAAACGGAAATGTATATGAGTATGCGGTCAATAAAAGTTTGATATCAAGTTCATATATTAATACTTTTCCATTAGAACTAAGAGAATTAATTGAGGACTCAAAATCAATATCACAAAATAACATGATATTAATACCTTATGAGAAATCGTTATGTTTAAAATACAATAACGATTTGTCATACACATATCCTCCTTTCTTCAATCTTATAGCGAATATTTTGTTAATTGATGATTATAAAGAGCTGTCAAAAGCTAAAACAGAATCAGATGCTTACAAATTGATTTACTTTAAGATTCCGACCGATAATGGAAAAATATGTATGGGTGATGAACTTGTCACTCCATTTGTTGAGATGGCAAAACAGATTGTCCCTGACACATGGGGTGTTGTTCCCGCTCCTATGGATTTGCAGCTGGTGGAATCTAAATCCACAGCAAATGATGACAAAAACAAAACTCAAGAGGCTGTTGAAAATTATTATGGCGAGGCCGGTGTCTCAAAATCACTTATATCATCGGCTTCCAGCGGTTCAGAATTAAAGCTGTCAATGAAAGTTGATTCTTCGGACCTATACAGGATTTACAGACAAATTGAGGTATGGATGAATTTACAGATGAAACTTCGTAATTATATATACAACTCATATCAGTTTGTATATCATATACTGCCCACAACAATTTTTGACATAAACGACTATATAGACACACAGCTTAAACTCGCTCAGTCTTCTGTTGTCAATAAAGGACTTTTAGCCGCGGCAAACGGCATCAATCCAGCGAAAATGATAGGAAACTCATATATGGAAAATGTAGTTTTAAACGATGTGTTTGATTCTTGGAAACCGCTTCAAAGCTCATATACTCAATCCTCAAATTCCTTAAATGAAAGCGGTAGACCTGAGTTAGATGAAACTGAAATAGCAGAGGTTACAAACACTCAAAGAGAAAATGGCTCAAACAAGAGAGAAAACAGAATATAAAAAATATAATTATTTTAACAGTATCGAGGTGTGATTAAATATATACGGTAAATATACTTTCCAAAGAAACGGCTGATAAACTATTTTCATTAGGATACAGCTACAGCGCGCAAAAAACCAATCAAGGCAATATTTATAGTTTTATAGCGACAGATGAGATTATGAAATTATTGAACTCGAAATATGACAAGGGTTCTTTTTTTATGTCAAAATATTGTGATTTATAATGTATATATGGAGGTGAGATATTGGACGAAAAAAATGAGACAATACAATATGAGACCAAAATAAAAATAGCACCGTTGAGTATAAAAAAGCTAAACCCTCAGTTTAGTTTATGTGATATATTGGTATGTTATCACGGAGATAATCGGAAAAAAATATCTCTCTCAAAAGAGGTAATCGAAAAGAATTTATACTCAATTTACGGAATACCGATTGTCGGCGAATGGGTTTATAAACTTGACGGAACGAATAAAAAATCATGGGGTTCTCACGGCGACAAAATAATCAAAAACCGTAAAGGCGCTCACTTTGAGCGAACCACAAAACCATATGGATTTGTAACAAAAGAAGCCGCTGAGACAGCCTCTTGGATAACTGTTACCGAAAAAGACGGGCATACTCTCAGCGAGTATTTAAAATTGGAGGGATGCGTTCTCTGGACAGACAGGTTTGAGGAAGCGATATCTATATTGGACAAAAATTACGGTCAAAGTATGGAAATCGAAATCAAACAGGGACATTACAGATATGACCAATATTATGAGGTTGAGGAATTTGTGTTTTCCGCTCTTTGCGTTTTGGGAACGGAATACGAACCTTGTTTTGAGAGCGCACGGATAATCGGACACACTGATGGAGGTATGTTTAAACAAGAATTTTCATTAATGTTAAGCGAATATGAGAATTACATGATTTCCCTTAATAGCAATAAAACAAAAAAAGGAGATGAGAAAATGAACAAAGAAAAAATACAGTCTTTGTTATCCGCTTTTAAATTTACGGATAAGCATGAAAAAGAAACCAACAAGTATACTCTTTTAGGAGAGCTATCAAAAAATAAAATAACAGTAATTGACAAAGAAGATGATTTCAAAATTTATTCTGTTGACTACGCTTGTGATGATAGTGAAAATATTGTGATAGACTGGGACTCAAAAACGGAAATGACTTTTACGGCTGTGGAAAAAACAGAAAACTCAGATATGTCACTTATTGACACTATTAACAAATTTGCTGAGTCAAAGTCAGAAACAATAACAGAGGAATTGACTAAAACATTCAATATTAAAATTGATGAGATGGCGGAAAACTATGAGAGTTTATCAAAAGAACTTGATGAAGCGAATATTAAATTAAAATCATTTGAGGAAGAAAAAAAAGAGCGTGAGAAAAAAGCTCATAAACAGGAAATCGACAATATTATTAAACGCTACGCCTCTAAAATAGGCAGATATCCCAAATTTCTTGTTTATAAAGCGAAAATTGATTACTCAAAATCCACTGAAGATATAGAGAGAGAGCTGTCTTTGATGGCAGGTCAAGCCGTTATGGAAGATAATAAAAAAGTATCTTTTTCGTATACTCCAGTTGAGACTGAAGTCAATTTCGGCAACTCAAATCAGCCAAAATCAAAATACGGAAATCTTTTAGACAAGTATATGAAATAATCAGGAGGTTATAATATGAATAATACTTATATGACAGTTGAGACTACCAATCTTACTGGTTCCGTTTGTTTCTCAATGCAATCGGAGGAAGATACTCAAAACGGAGCGATAGTTGGAAAAGGTGATTTAATTTCAAATGAAGACAGTATATACGCCGCTTTGCCGGACTATACAGGAGGAATGTATCTTGTGGCAAATCCGGCTTGGAATTATGATGATACAAGATTGGTAAATCAAAATGAGGAAAATTATATTAACAAAAAAAACATTCCTTTCAGAACTTACAGACTTGAAAAAGATATGAAATTCAAAATCGGAAATGTTGAGACCGAACTTGAAATAGGTGATTTTGTTGAGTACAAAGACGGAGCTTATGCCAAAGCGGCGGGAGAATCACCTTTAAAAGTTGTAAACGCCGAGGAAACAGGTTTTCCGTTTTTCGTTGGTTCTTATGGTGTGAAAGTAACAGGCGACACCGCTAATGAGTATGGATACGCTCTTAACACAAGAGTGAAAAAATATACCATCCAAGTTGTATAATAAGAAATTTACAGGAGGATTTATATATGGCTAATTATTTAAAAGATTTAACAGAACTCATGAATGACAGCGTAACAAACAAAGTTGGATTATTTAACGCCGAGGCGGCGAAATATACCGACGAGGCTATAAGAGAAGCTTTTTTTACAATTCTCGGAGAAGATAAATTAACATGGCAAGGATTCAGAAATCATAAAAATGAGATTTACACCGTAATGGAAAACGTGTTATCGGTTAATCTTCCTATGGCGTGGGAAGAATCACCATTTTACAAACAATTCGTTGACATAAAAAACGGCGCTCTTGGAGAAGCTAACGAATTCATTGTGGAAGACAACTCAATTCTTGTGGCTTCTCGTTTTTCGGGCAATCATTGGGATACGGACAGACAAAAAGTAACAGGTAAAAAATCATTCTCAGTATCCACAGAATGGATTTACATAAGAGTGTATGACGACCTTGAGAGATTTTTGAAAGGGACCGCTACACTCACCGAGATGCTAAATCGTATTCAAAAAAGTTTTCAAGCCGAGATTGACTCTAGAATTTTCGCGGCGTTTAACGGTATCAGCACATACCTTCCCTCAAAATTTAAAGAAACCGGAAGTTATGACAGAAGTCAGATGAATGATTTAATTCAAAGGGTGCAGGTCGCTTCTCAGAAAAACGTTATTCTTGCGGGCACAAGAACAGCTCTTTCTCATGTTATTGAGGGAATGAGCGCCGCGTGGATTTCAGACTCTCAGAAAGAGGAATTCGCCACTACGGGAATGGTGCTTGAAAATCTTGGACTTCCGGCGAAAGCGGTTGTGATACCTCAAACATTTCTAAGAGGAACTTATGATTTCAAAGTTGACAATAATGTTATTCATGTTCTTCCCGAAAGCAGCAAATTGATTAAAATGTTTTATGAGGGAGACGTTCGAGCGAGAGAATTGCCGCCTCAGGTCACACACGATATGACATATGACAGTCAAGTTCAGGTTAAACTTGGAACAGGAGTTATATGCGGCAGTCTAATCGGACATTATGAGATTGTATAAATATCGCTTTAATCCCGCCTTTTAAGAATTTCAGACAGACAATTAAAAAGACGGTAAATATTTCAACAAGGAGGAAAAACAATGGATTATGACAAAATGTCCCCAGACGAGTTAAAAGAACTCGCCAAAACTCTAAACATTAAAACAGGAAATATGGGAAGAGATAAATTAATTGATAAAATCAAGGAGGCGAGAAATGAGACAAACACAATCGACAACATCATAAATGATGACGATTTGAATACACAAA
>CATJCJ010000716.1 GCA_949738935.1 uncultured Eubacteriales bacterium
ACCGTTGACAAAACACTCAATCCACGAGACAAGAACAACATATATTATTTAGGCTCACCTAAAACAAGTACATCATCAAGAACCATATATATAAGCCCCATACTAATATCAATATTAAAAAAGCACCGAAAAAAACAACTTCAAAATCGGCTTTTTATAATGTACCCTATAAGGTGGACACAATAAGAAAAAGGGATTGCTTGAGTGTTGATTACCGCTAGGGGAAATAGTATACAATTGCTAGGACTGAAATAAACAAGAGCGTTCCCAAAATGTAGACATCTTAGCTAAAGGGAAATAACCAAAAAATGTACGGAAAAGATAAATGTTCATATTATACGCAATGAACATATGTAAAATGTGGATACCCAAGAAAATGGACACTGAAAAACGGGAGTAAATCCTAAAAAATGTACAATGAATATAGGTAGTTGTTCCATAAAAATGGGCAAAGGGATATAAAATTTGGATATTTCCAAAATCAAGGGCATCCGATATACAATGAAAAGAATGGAGAGGATGCTATGAAGGAATACACAGCAAAAGAAATGAAACTTCTAAAGGCGAATCCGTATACTTTCAAAATAACGAAAAATAAACTTTATTTTACTATTGAGTTTAAAGAAGCCTTTTGGGTAGCGTATCAGGCAAGAATGGCGCCAAGAAAAATACTTAATGATTTTGGATATGATCTTGAAATTTTCGGTCAAAAACAGATTGACAGTATTGTTCAAAGCATCAAAAGACAAGCTCAAAGTGAAAAGGGATTCAGTCAAGGGGAAAGTCGTGAACGAAGAAAAAAGGCTGAAATCAATATATCTGAAAAAGTGAATAAAAATTCTAAAAGTCTAATACAGAGCATATTGAACGAAGTCAAATATTTGCGACAGGAAGTTGAATTTTTAAAAAAAATTACCAAAAAAGAAAATACAGTAACGAGGAAATCTTAATGGAAAGCGGATGGAAATTTGAAGTGATACAAAAAACACTTCAAGATAAAGATAATAGACTTAGCGGGAGTATGTTGTGCGAAATAGCGGGAGTATCACGCTCAGGATATTATAGATGGGTAAACGCTGCTAATGTTAGGGCGAAAAAGGAAATGAGAGATCAAGAAGATTTCAAACTAATTTTGAAAGCCTACAATCAACGAGGATACAGCAAAGGCGCAAGAGGCATATATATGTATGCTTCATTGGGAAAATCCAATTATAATGAACTTAAAGAAAATAAGGCAATTAATGGATAAATATGGTTTAATATGTCCAATCAGGAAAGCAAATCCATATAGAAGA
This sequence comes from uncultured Eubacteriales bacterium, assembly GCA_949738935.1. Classification (GTDB taxonomy): domain Bacteria; phylum Bacillota; class Clostridia; order Lachnospirales; family CAG-274; genus MGBC114079. The sequence continues at coordinate 1,296 of CATJCJ010000716.1, forward strand.
ATAACAAAAGCGTTAAAAACCAGTAATATAGCGGATAATCTTCTTAAGCGTAAATTTACGGAATATGGACCAAGAAAAGTGTTACTGACCGATATTACATATATTCCGTATGATGGAAAATTCGCTTATTTATCGACAATTTTAGACGCCTATACCAAGCAAATTTTGGCATATTCTTTAAGTGATTCTTTGGAGGTGGATTTTGTATTAGAGACAATAAATATATTGATAAAAGAACATGGAATAGAATTAACGACGGAAACATTGATACATTCAGATCAGGGTTGCCATTATACGAGTATGAGGTTTATTCAACTAGTAAATAATAGAGGATTAAGACAATCAATGTCACGAAGAGGGAATTGTTGGGATAACGCACCGCAAGAAAGCTTTTTTGGACATATGAAAGATGAAATTGATGTCAGCAAATGCACAAAATATCGTCAGGTAAAAGAAATAATTGATGATTGGATCGGTTATTATAATAATGAACGTTATCAATAGCGAGTCTTTAAAAAAATTTGTGTATTCAGTATAAAAAAAATCCTTCTTGATAATAATGCAAATGAAGATAAGTGTAAAAATTTGCAAAAAACAA
>CATJCJ010000717.1 GCA_949738935.1 uncultured Eubacteriales bacterium
ATCGCTTGAATATACGATCAAATGAATATGCGGATGGTGCGCCGTATTATGAAACGCCGCATACCAACACAGCTTATCCAAATCAATCTTTTGAGCCTCTGCTATCACTCCGATATTTTTCATAATCAAATTTCGCCACATATCCGGCGAGGTATATCCAAGCCTTTCGGCATCGTTCCTGTTCAAGGAAACAACATGAGTCCACACATTTCCCGAATGCTCTGCAACGTTTTTCATCGCCTGTGCAAGGTTTATTTCCTCATTGCCATAAGAAAACAAACCGTGTTTTCCCATTTTTACAACGCCCGGACGCTCCGCAAGATATTTTACAAAAATTTCCCTGTCGGTTATTTGATCCGAGTTGCGTTCAATAAGCTCTGTGATCAGTTCTGAGGCATTTTCCTTTGTGGGATTTATTTTGTAATCGTCATATTCATGCGTTTCTTTTCCATCGGGAAAAGCGTTCAGAAGCTGCTCTATAAGGTGTTCCTGATTTTCCGTTGCAAGCTTGATTTTTTCTTTCGGAGAATATGCCGCTACGGTTTCCCTTGTTGCAATATATTTCACAAGATTGCTGCGCTTTACCGAAGCACCTTTTTTCAAATATCTGCTTGTGACAATTACTCTCGGCATTAGTCCTCCTGCTGAAATTTCACGGCACTTTCAAAGCAGATCAGTCCGTTAATATGCCGCACTTCATCAACACACATTTTATGCAGCTCCTTGACCGTATCGTCGTCAACTTCATTTGCTGCGGCAATCATATGCGACAGTTTTCCAAGCTCCACCGCTATTTTGAAAAGGTTACGGCTGATCCTTTGCTCGGAATTCAATACAACCGAATCGAGCATTGAGGTGAGTAATGGAGAAATGTAGTTGACGCTTTTGCTTGCGCAAATATATCCCGTATAAAATTTTACCGCCTTTTCTATAAATTCCGAGCGTGAGGAGCAATTATCGGATTTATAGAGAAGATTAACTGTATCCATGCTTTGGGGCGTGATATATAATGCAAATTTTTGCTTATCTGACCCCTCGATTTTTGCCTTAACACCGCCATTTTTGTCCTTGAAATGTCCGATTGACTCCCGATTTTTTGAGTTGCTCATATTTTGACCTCTTTTCATATTTTTCGTAATACCGCATAGCGGCGGGCTTTGCCCGACGCAGTAAGCTTTCGGGCGGCGGTAAAGCCGCCCGAAATTTAACCTGCATCAAATTCATACTTTCCAACCACCCCCCACCCCTGTCCACCCGTCACTCTGAAACCACCTCCAAATCTGCCCAAATTTTCTCGAAAACGGTGCGGAGGTAAAACTACCCTACCTCTGTGCCAAAATCGCACACGTTGCGCCACAGCTGCCAAGAAATCGGTCAAGCGTTGTCGGTTGGCTTCACAACAATGTTTTTCGGTTTTGCCGCACTCTGCTGCTTTGCCTCCATGTCAATAAAATCCCGAACATTCTGCGGTACTGATTTGACATAGAGCTGCTCTGCGTATTTGGACATCTCGTCCTCAAGCGAGGAATTTTTCTGTCCCAAATACATCTTCAGCGCAAGCACCTTTTTGTCCTCCAGCGCAATTGTAACCGTATTTTTCATAGCCCTCACCCCTCAAAAACAAATAAATGTCATACCCATATCCTGTTCTACCTCGTCCTGAGTGATCTCATGCGGCCGGGCAAATTCACGGACATATTTTTCGCATAAATCGTCGGGCAGGGAACAGAAGTCCTCTCTGCCGTTGCCGCAAATAAAAAATGTTCCCGCCACAATTCTGTCACCGAATCTGCGGTTACCTTCCAGTCCGATCAATTTCGCCTCTTCATTTCCAACCATCACAGCGCGCGGATCATCGAGATAATATATAGGCTC
>CATJCJ010000718.1 GCA_949738935.1 uncultured Eubacteriales bacterium
ACGATAACGCATTTCATGCTCTTTTTCCACCTGAGCAACGCCGTCAAACAGATTGGCGATTTTATCAAAGCCCTCCTCACGGGCGGTTTTGGCAAAATCGGCGTACATGCTTGTCCATTCAAAATTTTCACCGTCGGCGGCGTCTTTCAGGTTTTGTTCTGTTTTTGGAACTGCGCCGTCATGCAGCAGTTTAAACCAGATTTTGGCATGCTCTTTTTCGTTGGCGGCAGTTTCCTCAAAAATCCGGGAAATCTGCACATAACCGTCCTTTTTGGCCTGGGAAGCATAATATTGATATTTGGTGTGCGCCTGGGATTCGCCGGCAAAAGCCGTCATCAGATTTTGTTCTGTTTTGCTGCCTTTTAATTCGCTCATTTTAAGCCCTCCTGTTAATTAATAAGAATAATTATCATTAATTTGCAAATAATTATATCATATTTGTCTGGCTTTGGCAAGGGGCAGGGCAATTAAAAAAGCGATATTTATTCGACAACAAACGCCCCTGGCGGCCAAAATGCTTGACAGTTGCTGGTTGAGGGTGTATGATATAAATGGATAAATATATAATAGTTGTGGGTGATAAGGGGGCTGAAAGATGCAGTAAGATATGAAAAAAAGCGTTCGGCTGTTGAATGTTATGGTTTCAGTGGTGTTTGTGCTGCTGCTGGCCGCGCACTGTTATATGCTGGAGCATATGCAGGATTGGCATAACAGTCTGGAGAATTTCTGGCCAACGATTGATGCTCTGCTGGTGCGGCCGCTTTTGGGCTTCGCCACCGGTTATGTTTTGCTTTCTTCGCTGTTTTCGCTGCTACATGCCAAGCTGGAGATAGAGGGGCTGAAACGCTGGAATATGCTGCGTATTGTGATGTCGGCAATCAGCTTGCTGGCGCTGGCGGCGGTGATTTTGGTGCTGGCGGTGACCTCTGGTTTACTGAAATTGGGTATGCCGTCTTTTTGGCAGTTTATTTACGGCGTTTGCCAGGCGGAATGGCTGTGGCTGATTTTGGGTATTTACTGGTTTTTAAGTTTAAACGCCCTGCGTTATAAGGAGTTGCGTCCATTAGATGATGATGATGATTTTGATGAGGACGATGATTTTTAGATTTTTAATTATTGCATGAAACGGAAATTTAAGTGGGCAACTGCAATTTGCCCTGGCAGGTTTGCTTTGAAGACAAAAATTTTTGTGAGGTGTTGTTATGCCACGGTTATCTTTCAGCAGTTTTGATTTGAAGCTGCTGGCTGTGTTTTTTATGCTTGTTGACCATATTGGCTTTTATTTTGTGGATACGCCGATATGGCTGCGCTGTTTGGGGCGCATATCTTATCCGCTGTTTTTATTCTGTCTGGTTTGGAGTTATCGTTATACGCACAGCCGCTGGCAGTTTTGTCTGCGTTTGTATTTGATGGGGCTGTTTATGGTTGTTTTCTGCTGGTGGGTGGATTGGCAGTGGCCAACGGATATGGGCTTTGGCAATCACAATATCTTTGTTAATATGTTGCTGACCTGCCTGTTAATCAGCATAATAGAACTGGCTGGCCGGGATAAGCGGAGTTGCGCTTTGCTGTTGGGTTTGCTGGCGGCTTGGCAGGCGGCTTTTTATGCCGTGCCTCAATATCTGCTGCCGCAGCTGCGCAATTTAAGCGGCGATTATCTGGTCGCCATATTTCCCAATCTGGCGCTGAGCGAATATGGCTTTGATTTTGTGGCGCTGGGCGCGACCATGTATTTTCTGAAAGAAAGGCCGGCCAGGCTGGCGGCGGCTTATCTGTTGTTTTGCCTGTATATGTTTAGTGATGAAATGTTAAACTATGGCATGATGGTGCAGTGTTGTATGGTGCTGGCGCTGCCTTTTATGCTGCTTTATAACCGGCGCAAGGGGCGCGGCTTGAAGTGGTTTTTTTACATATTTTATCCGGCGCATGCGTTTATACTGTTTTATCTGGCAAATTTTGTGTTTGATTAGAAAGGGGTTTGTTTATGAATATAGAAAATTGGCTGGGCGATGTGCGGAGCGAGGCTTTTTTGCAGGGGCGTTTTGATATGCATGTACATACCACCACCTCCGACGGTTTGTGGTCGCCGATGGAAATTGTGCGGCTGGCCGGGGAGCGTGGTCTGGCTGGATTGGCGATTACTGACCATGATACGCTGGACGGTTTGGCCGAGGCGGCGGCAGAGGCTGAAAAAATGGGTGTCAAGCTGATTTTTGGCGTGGAGTTAAGTACGGAGGTTACAGAGGCGGACGAGCCTTATGAAGTGCATATGTTGGGTTATTTCCCTGGTTTGGAACTTCCGGACGCACCGCAGCTTCTGGCGCGCCTGCGTGAGCAGCAGCAAAGCCGGCGCGGACGCGGTCTGAAAATGGTGGAGAAGCTG
>CATJCJ010000719.1 GCA_949738935.1 uncultured Eubacteriales bacterium
AAGCGAAGTATTTTTCAATACAAAACTTTTGGGAACAGCTTATACCGAAAAAAATATAAAGAAAAGAATTGTAAACCATACAGAATTAAAAAATCATAATATTCATATTTACGACGATAAAATCGTGAAAATGTCGTATCGTAAAAGGTTGAAATTATCTGTTGACAACGCTTTAAAAACTGCTGAAAATTATAATGATTTTCTTAAAATTCTACGAGCAGATGATTACGAAATAAAATTCGGAAAACACCTTGCTTTTAAGCACGTAACAGGCAGTCGCTATATCAGAGTTGAAAGTTTGGGAATGGAGTACAGCGAGGAAATGTTAAAGTTATATTTCAGTGACAATGAGGAATATCAAAGTCTGAAAACTGAAATAGAGGAAACCAAGGTTGATAAAATTATTATTTCCGATAAGGCTTATCAAAACAGATATATTGAAAGCAAAAATATTGATATTCAAATTAGTATTCTGAATTGTTTAAGTGAAAAAGGTATTAAAAGCATTGAGGAATTAAAAGCGAAACTTAAAAAATGCCAAAAGCAAGCGGATATAAATAATCAGAATATCCAAAATATCAATACTCAAATTTCCGAGAAAAAGGAAATCATAAAATCACGCCGTACCTACTGGCAGTACAAACCTGTTATTGCGGAATTATGGAAAATAAAACTGCCTGATGAACGTGAAAAATTTAAGGCTGAAAATCAATTTAAGATTGAAAGATATAACAAAGCTGTCGAAATAATGAACCATTCCAAAAATCCCGATGGAACAGCGCCGGAAACCGCTGACTTAAATCTCGAAATTGAAAGACTCGAAACTCTGAAAAATAATATTCTGATAAGACAAAACAAGGTTAAAGCAGAGTTATCCTCTTATGAGAATCTGAAATATAATATTGAACGGATTTTAGATAGTAATATCACGGAAGAGCCTAAAAACAGAAGTGTAAAAAAAGAAAAATACCTATAATAAAAATTTTAATTATTATAAGCAAAATTATAAGATAAAAAAGAAAATAATTTTATTGGCATTATCTTTAAATCTGATTTTTAAACTATGTAAACTATGTAAACAATGAGAAATGTTACACCAGCAGTGTCATTATATCAAAAATTTTATCACTGTAAAGGCTAAATATTAAAAGCAGCCTTGACAGCGATAAAATTTTTGATTTCTGGTGATTAAATGGTTATGCCGCTGAAATGTGTCATAACAACAAGTACAGAAAAAATCACACCCAAATTGAATTTACAGAAAAAAATTTCAAACCCTTTAATCACACATATAATAATTTAAAGTCACTAAATTTAACTGCACCAATCCAAAGATTCTCTGCAACTATTATATTCTATTATAGTCATTGTTTTATTTTGTTTATAGTCATATATGACCATTTCTTTACCGTTAAATATAAACTTGATGCCATTATACGGTTGTATCATTACAATATATTTTCCATCAGGAGATACTTTAAAATGTTCAGGTTTTTTGTTTGTTTCCCAAATTTCATTTGTGTCAATATTTTTTATAAATAAACTATTTCCTGTTTCCTTAGTATAACTAAGATATGCTATAATATTTCCATCTTGTGAAATCATCGGCGTATGTCCGTCTGCTATATATTTTTTACTCCAAGTTTTAAAATCAAATTCATAAATTTTACCTGATGATATGTGATAATATAATTTTTTACGCTTTTTACTGTATGAATACACTTCTTTTATATAATTATCACTAATATTATCTGCTATAATAATTTCACTATCAGTTTTTATATTATGTAAAATTATTTTCTCATTAGTATAAAAACTAATATGAGTATCATCAATGTATTTTACACTATGAAAAGTTTCATATGGAATTTTAC
>CATJCJ010000720.1 GCA_949738935.1 uncultured Eubacteriales bacterium
ATTTATTTGAATAATATTTATTTTTAAGTCAATAATAATTAACGGAGGTGTTATTATTGAAAAAAAATAAATTTAAGGAGTTTGTTAATAAAAAAGGATTTATGGTCGCGATATATTCTTGTGCTGCTATAATTATTGCGATGACAGGAATAATTGCGTCAAACAAAGGAACAAATGAACAAGAAGAAAAGAAGGAAACAAAAACGGCTCAAGTCGAACAGGCAAATCAAAGTAATGTTAAAAGTTATCGTGAAAGTCAAGTTACAGGAAATAGTGCTTTAACTTTAGAAAATGATGATTTTTCGACAAAACAGGATAATTCCTCAAAAAAAAGCATCGAAAAATCAACTGAAAGTAAATCGTCGAAAAATGACAAACAAAACAACACTAAAAGTAATAATAATATTCCTACAGAAACTCAATCAGAAAGCAACAAATCTTCCAGAACAGAATTTTCATTATTTGACGATTCTAAAGAAATGACTTGGCCTTTATCAGGTCAAATTGTACTGGATTACAGTATGGAAACAGCTATTTATGATAAAACTCTTGACCAGTATAGAACAAATGATTCTGTTTGTATTGCGGGTGATGTTGGTGCTGACGTTTTAGCGTCCGCTGAGGGAAAAGTTAAATCTGTTTCAAAAGACAAAGAAAATCTTACATCTATTACTATTGAACATGGAAACGGCTGGATGTCTACATACAGCCAGCTTCAGGACAATGTTCTTGTTAAAGAGGGGGATATTGTTGATGAAGGAGCTGTAATAGGCAATATATCAGAGCCATCTTACAAAAGTTCTCTTTTAGGACCTCATCTTGAGTTTAAAGTTGCACACAATGACGAGTATACCGACCCTAAACTTATTTTGGCACAAGAAGAGTAAATTATTTTAGCCATATTTATTAATAAAAATTAAGAAATTGGTTAAGCTCCTGCAATCTAAAAGATTGCAGGAGCTTATTTTACAAACATCCTCAATCTTGCGTAAATACAGAGTTTTGGAACATTTAACCGTTAAAAAAATAATAAATACCATGGGTCAGGGCAGGTCGTTTACAGGATAGACGATTTTGCCTTAAAACAGAATAAATATAAATGTCATAGGACATGGTGATATTTTGATTTTGTATTTTTGGGAAAAATATAAAATTTTAAAATTGTTTGAAAATCCGCTATAAGTGAGACTTTGAGACAAATATTAAAATTCTTATTTTCCCAAAAACGCTGTTATAAATTCCCTAAAAACATCAATTTTATTATTTTTGGGGATTTCCCCAAAAACGTTAAATTCATTTTTGGGAGTTTTTCCAAAAACATTAATGTTAATTTTATTTTTGGGAGATATTTTTGGGAAATAAAAGCAAGCGGTAGAATGTTCCGTAATATGGAGGCTTTAAGGAAAGAAAAACTTTAAAGGCCGTTGTGAAAAACAAGTTATTTTCAAATGTTCCGAAGTATGCAGGACATATGACTCACTCCAATATGCGTGTGCTGATATAGTCAAAGAACTTGAAAACAAGCAAATAAAGCGTCATCAAAAGTTGGAAAATCTAGAAGAATTTTTTTCAAATGACGCTTAAGCTGATTCCAAAA
>CATJCJ010000721.1 GCA_949738935.1 uncultured Eubacteriales bacterium
ATATAGTTATGCTTCCTATAGGCGGTCTTTGCGGACTGCTTATAGGAAGTATTAATCAGATTCCGAGGTTTTACAATATGAGTGTGTTTAAGCAGTCCATAGTTGGAACTATTATCGTTTTGATTATAGAGTACATAGCGGGATATATTCTTAATATTAAAATGGGACTGGATATTTGGGATTACTCTAATATGTATTTTAATGTTAACGGACAGATTTGTATTGAATTTGGATTGCTGTGGTTTTTGCTTATACCAGCCGCTGTTTGGCTGGAGGATTGGATTAGATTTAAGTTTTGGGGTGAGGGTGAGGAATATGGACTAAAAGATGTTTATTTGGAGTTTTTGGGATTGAAATAACTGTCGAATTGTGTTAAAATTTGAATATGGGCAATCGAAAATGAGAAAACGGCTATTATAATTTGTAGCTTTGCCGACTTCCTTATTCTCCAAAGGGAGGAGGTGACACTTCTGATTATGGGGATTTATGATAAATCCCGCTTATATGATTGGAGGTGATATAATGTCAGTATTTGAAACGTTATACTTAATGATTTCATTTGGACAATTTTTGATAATTGTCTTGACATATATGGATACAAAAAAATAGTAGCCCCATCGTCGAAATTGCGACTACTATTTTTTAGTAACTGAAGTCGGCTAATCATTTTTGATTGCCTTTTATAATTAGATTATACAACATAATTTCTAATATGTAAAGGCTTTAATTAAAAATTGAGGTCTTTTTTATTTTGGAGGTATTTTATGCTGATAGGTTTGCATGACGCTGAGTATGAACGAATGGCGAATAAAAGTTTTCCGAATTTGGCTTTGATGAAAATATCCGCTTATTATAAAAATTTAGGTCATCAAGTTGAATGGTGGATACCCGATAAAAAGTATGACAAAGTTTATTCAAGCAAAGTTTTTGATTTTACTCCGGTAAATAAAGATTTGCCGGAAAACACGATAAAAGGCGGTACGGGTTATGACTTATATGATGAATTGCCTGATGAGATAGACCGCTGCTACCCTGATTACAGTCTTTACCCTTTATGCGATTACGCTGTTGGATTTTTGACAAGGGGTTGTATAAACAACTGTAATTTTTGTGTTGTGCCTAAGAAAGAAGGAAAAATAAGGTCATACTCAAATTGGCGTGATATAGTGAGAAGCTCATCAGATAAGCTGGTTCTTATGGATAATAATATTTTAGCTTGTGATCATGGGGTAAATCAGTTAAAAGAGTTATCTGAAACTGATTATAGAATTGATTTAAACCAAGGAATGGACGTTATGCTGCTGAATGAGGAGATTTGTAAGGTTATTAAAAAATTGAGGTGGATTAAATATATTCGTTTTTCGTGTGATAAAGAGTATCAGCTTCCATACTTTGAAAACTTGGTAAAATTGTTCGATAAATATAAAATAGCCAAAAGTAAAGTTTTTATTTACGTATTGGTTCAAAAGGACTTAGAAAATGCTGACAGGAGAGTACAAGAACTTCACCGAATATGCAGAAGTTTTAATCTGTACGCTCAGGCTGAAAGAAATACGGCTAAAGGAATAGAACCAAATAAATTACAGCTTGAGTTTGCTCAAAGATATGTTTATGGAAGATGTTATAAAAAAGAAAACTTTAAGAAATATTGTTAAAGACATTCATTGTAAAAAATGTCTTTTTTTATTACAAAAAATAATTTATGAGGTGATTTTTATGGAAAATTTGAAAGGAATTTTTTGCGGAGTTGTTGGAGTTGCCGGAGGGATTGTTATTAATCTTCTTGGAGGCTGGGATAATGCTTTGGCGGCTCTTTTTATTTGTATTATTCTGGATTATTTGACAGGGCTG
>CATJCJ010000722.1 GCA_949738935.1 uncultured Eubacteriales bacterium
GGCAGTATCCGCCTGCATGAAAAGTGCGGATTCCGTATGGTGGGAATAAGGGAAAGAATCGCCATGGATATGTTCGGCGAATGGCAGGATACCGTGGAAATGGAATACAGGATATAATAAAAGGTACTGTAAAAAACGACCAAATATCTCCGACCTCTTCCATTCTTAAGCGCCGCTTATTCCCCCCACAACGCAGACCTCCACCTATTCGGCCAGCGTACCCTTGTCGTTGCCTAAAATCTCTCTTCCGCTCTTTATCTGTTTCTTCTACAAGCCGGCGCTGATCTTAAATATGCCGGCGGAGCGGCTGAAGCTGTTTCCCATAATGCCGCTCTTTACGCCTGCGGCATGAAAAAAGGTAATTTTTACCGAAAACACTTGACATCCAAAGCAATATATATTATAATATATTTATCAACTTGAAATTATACTGTATAGTGGATTAAAAACAATTCTCAGTAAATCGGTATAATTCCAAGAATATTAAAATTCGGAGGAAAATCAAATGAAAAAATTTCTGTCAATACTTATTGCAGTCGCAACATGTATCGTGTTGAATATGTCTGTGTTCGCAGAAGATTATATTCAGCAAAATGAAGACCCGCTCAAAATTTATATGGACGAATTAGAAATTATCAATGAGGAAATGGGGACTAACTACAGCATACCTGTCGAATACTTTGACGACAGCGAACTTGATGAAGTAACGCAGCTGTTTACAAAGATGAGTATGGAAGATTTCCGTAATTATGTTTATACGGCTCATTTTAACTATATTTCCGAAGAAGAGAATATTAACAGCGAAAATTCTAAAACAACAGAAGAGTCTGAATCAATGCTGACTTTGGATGACTTTGAAGAAAAAAAGTTGGTTCCAACAAGAATAGTAGAAAAAGACACGTTTGATTCGGCTTCTACGATAGCAACGGAAGACACTTATGCTTCCAATTCGTCCTACACTCCCTCAACACAACGATACTATTACAATCCCAGCAACACAAATAATTATTTGTATATAGAAACCGAAACCTTTATAATAAATAATATTCCTCGATATAATAGATCCAACTTTTCGGGCGGGTATTTAATCGGAAGCTATCCGGGATACAAGGCGACAAGTTGCAGCGTATCATTTTCAAGCAATGACACAACCGCCGCCGTTACATATACCTGCTTGAAAATGATAGCAAGCGGGCTTAATGACGGAAAAGGGCCATATCCGGTTAGCTGCACTTATTATGCGGGTCTCGGAGATTTATATGCCACATGACGTCTAAACTTATCTCAACTTCTTGTCAAATTCTGTGATAAATCGCGACTATTCGTAATCAACACCGTAAACACGCATTGGAGAGGTTTATAGGTTTATATGAAGAAAAAATATTATCAATCGGCGGTTTTGTTCGCCGTATGTATATCGGCAGTACTGCTCGGCAGCTGCGCTTTTAACCCAGCCGAAATCCCCGTTTCGGAACCGTCCGAACAAACCTATTACACAGATGTTGTTTCTCCCGATCGTTTCCCCGAACCGGCGGGAAACAACGAGCAAAAATACAGAGAAACAGATCAAATGCCGGAAACGACGGAAGTGCCGGATATATGCCTATTGGAGGTCTTTGAGGATTTCGGCGAAGCAGGCGAAAAACTTCAGACGGATATTCTGGATTTCGGAATCCGCGCTAAGGTTCGGATGGGTAAAATATATGACTCTTGTGTTCTGCAGGCAAACATATTTCTTGCCGATGAGGAAGACTGGAATTCAGCCGGCGGTCTTGTCAAAACGTTTATAGAGGACGGGGACGGCGATTCCGTTCAATCCCGTAAGGAGAATCCCGACGAAGCC
>CATJCJ010000723.1 GCA_949738935.1 uncultured Eubacteriales bacterium
TCTGTTTTATTAAAGCGGCTGCTTGTATGGTGCCAGCTTGATTTGATAAGCAATATCCTTTTCAAATCTGCGACTTTTACTTTTTTCAAAAGCTCAAAATTAAAGTCAACTTTAAGCTCATCTGCTTTTATAGTTTTTTCGGCTGCTTCTAACATTTCAGCCTTTGTCCATTTACTGAGCGGCATTTCGCCGCTCTCATATGCGCTTACCGCGTTGTTGCTCATACTAAACCCTTTATAACCTGCCATTTTAATCACCCTTTCTTTTTTTTAAGCCATAAGCTCTCTGCTTGTTCTTTCTTGATTTTTGAACGACATTCTTTCGAACCAATCATTTGTGTGTTCGGTTATTTTAATTTGCGCCTTTTCAATTTCGCCTGCAAACACAAATTCGAGTATATCTTTGATTAATGATTCGTGTTCAGCGACACTGCCGTTGTCATCGTATCCATAGTATTCGGCTAAGTTATAAAGTTCGCCGATATACCATTTTTCTATTTTAAGCTCACCTTTTTTTGCTTTTGCGAATAATACATTTATTTGCTTTTTTGTGAATTCAGTCGCTTTCATTGCTCCGTAAGTTTTCATTTTAATCTTCTCCTTTTTTTTAGGGAACTCTTACCTTTCCCTCATCTTGATTATATTATAGCACGTTTAGGCGTGCGTGTCAATAGTTTTTTTAAAATTTTTTAAATTTTTTTTGAGCCGCCCAAACCGCAAAGGGAACAGTTATTAGCGGCATATACTCTCCGCCGATTGCGAAGTATCCTCGCCAATTATATGCGGCGTATGCGAGTATCGGCGTAAGTATTATTATTGTGACTATGTATATCATACAAATTGCTTGTATCACTTTATTTAGTTTTTTCATTTGCCGTATACCTCAGCATTGCCGTATACCTCAGCATTGCCATATACTTCAGCATTGCCGCGTACCTCAGCATTGCCGTATACCTCAGCATCGCCGTATACCCAAGCGTTGTCGTATACCTTAGCATTGTCGTATACCAATGCATTGCCGTATACCAATGCATTGCCGCATACCAATGCGTTGCCGTATACCAATGCATTGCCGCATACCTCAGCATTGTTATATGCCCAAGCACTGCCTTCTTGTGAAAGGTTTGCTTCTTTTTCTATCCACCCGCCAATGTCGCCCGCTTTGACATCGCCAAAATCAATAAGTGCCCTTATCCTGTGCAGAGTAACTGTTCCCTGCTCTGTTTCAATCGTTTTCGTTTCACCTGTAAATTCGTATTTTCTATTCATTTTTTTCCCTCTAAAGAAATTCAAAATATTACATTTCTGCATAGTTTTTGCCATAAAAAACTCTTTATATCGCTCTCTTTGTTCTGTCAATTTTTGAACCCCTACCGCATCGACTATTTTACAAAAATCATCTTTGTCGAGGTTCAAGATATGATACAGAATATCTAATTTCATCAATTGCTCTTCAGTAAGTTGGACTGCTTTTAAACGACTGTTTGCCTCTTCTAATGTCATATTGTTTTCCCTCCTGCCCTTAAATCAATTTGCTCTCTCGCAAGCTCCGCCGCCGATATGTATACTTTAGCGCATTTATCGCCTTTGTATTTTTCTTTGATTTCATTCAAGAAGTCGTCAATTTTGCCCGTAAAGCGTTCATAGCTTACGCTTATCTCATTTGACCTGTTCCGATAAAATGTTGTATAATTATGCCGCTTTCCGATAGGCCCAACGACAAGCATATGCTCCATTTTAAATATCTCTGCGCTGCCATATATCTTAATGTCGCCATAAATCTTTGCTGTTCCATAAATTTCAGCGTTGCCATAAATTTTTGAACTGCCATAAATCTTAGCCTTTCCGTAGATTTCGGCGCTATCCCAAATTTCGGCGTTGCCGCATATTTTTGAGTTATCGTAAATTTTCGCCGCTCCGAAAATCCGTGCGTTGCCATAGATTTCAGCGTTGCCGCACACCTGAGCGTTGCCATATATTCGAGCGTTGCCATACGCCCATTGCCCGCTGTACACCTTTGCGCTGCCGTATATTCGTGCGCTGTTGCACACCCAAGCGTTGTCGAACACCTCGGCATTTTCGCTTATTTCAGCGTTGCCATAGACTTTAGCTTTGCCGTAAACCTTAGCATTGTTGCGTATCTGGGCGTTTTCGTATACGGAAGCATTCCCGTAAACTTCGGCGTTGTCATACACCCACGCATTGCCCTCGTGGGAGAGGTTCTCCTCCCTTTCAATCCACCCGCCGAGAGTACCTCTCCGCACATTGCCAAAGTCCAAAAGAGCTTTTATTCGGCGAAGCTTAGTCTTTCCCTCTAATTTTGTCTCTTTTGTAAACTCATATTTTTTCATAAAAAAATACACCTCTTTCTATTTAGTGAGCGTTGGAACGCCCGCCTCAGTCAGCATTTCGTTAACATCGTATATATTTTTATACCAATAAGTGTTTAATATGACATCATAGCACATATCTGGATAGTGCCCGTCTAAAGGCGTCGCTCCTGATTTTAATATTAAATGCCTGCTTATGGCAGGCGGTAAATTCATACCAACACATATGGCGACAACAGCCCTATACGAGGGTCTATAACCCGTATCACCCCGCATACGCACAATGGTACTTACGCTTATAAGCGATGTTTCGCACAGCTTTTCTAAGGTAAATCCAAGTAAATCCATTGTTTTTACAAGGGAAGTTCCAAAAGTGCCTGAAAGCTGTGGAAGTACATACGCTGATAATTTTGCCGCTTTTCTCATTTTTGAAAATTCAGCCCGATTTGGTATATCGTTATTTTTCATATAAATTTTTCACACGCCCGTAGGCGTTCAAAGTATGTACACCGCCCATATTATCGCCTCCCCCGTCACCCTCTTTGATTAAATAGCCACACTATATTTTTGACAAATTTAACCAAAGAGTATACATTTTTAATACAGACTGAATTTTTTTTAGTGGAATTTTGTCGTGCAGAACAGCACGTTTTAAGAAATGAAAGGTAGTACTCAAATTTTGAACTGAAATAATATCTTTAAAATTCACCTCCATCTAATATTATAATCGCGCGTTTAAAATTTAAAGTCAATAGAGTTAAGTAAATGTTAAGAAAAAAGTTTTTTCA
>CATJCJ010000724.1 GCA_949738935.1 uncultured Eubacteriales bacterium
AGAAGAAAAGGTTCTTATAGATTATAATAATACAAGTACTAACGGTGGGGAAATTTTATATTCATTTGATAATATAAGTTATTCAAATGAGCTTCCAAAAGCCACAGAGGCAAAAGACTATACTATTTGGTACAAAGTAATAGGCAATAATAATTACAATGACACAGAGCCTGAGACGGTAACGGTTACTATAGCTAAAGCTGACCCTGATGTAACAGTAAAGCCAATAGAAAATTTAGTTTATGATAAAGAAGAAAAGGTTCTTATAGATTATAATAATACAAGTACTAACGGTGGGGAAATTTTATATTCATTTGATAATATAAATTATTCAAATGAGCTTCCAAAAGCCACAGAGGCAAAAGATTATACTATTTGGTACAAAGTAATAGGCAATAATAATTATAATGACACAGAGCCTGAGATGGTAACAGTTACTATAGCTAAAGCTGACCCATTGTATGAAATACCAAAAGACTTAACAATATATTATGGTAAAACTTTAGCCACTATTAAGCTTCCTAATGGTTTTATATGGAATGACAGCACTCAAGTTGCGACAAATATTGGAACAAATACATTCAAAGCAATATATACGCCAAATGACACCAATAATTATAATATAATAACTGATATAAATATAACAGTTAATGTATTACCGACTGAAGAAACATCTCCTTATGGAGATGTTAACGGACAAATTGGTATAACAGTTGACGATGCCGCATGCTTATTAAGAAAGGTATTAGATAACAGCTATAAGATGCCTATTGAAAAAGAATTTAAAGAATATATGACCTACGCTGATGTTAATGGCGATGGAAAATTAACTGCTTTAGATGCTTCAATAATTCTTGCGAAGGCACTTGACCCTAATTTTATAATGCCTGTTGAGTTTGAAAATTAATTTTACAAATATTCTATATAAAAAGTAAAATTATCTCTATATATCTGTATATAGAGATAATATATATAAGTTAGCACATGAAATAATACATATGTACATATGTATATATATATTATCATATGAAACAATGGTGTTTATGATGCTGGAAAATGAAGGCAGTGAGCAGTGGGAGACAATGAAATGAGGTGGTCACTGTAATTGCCCCTTGCTACTGTCCAGGCAAGGTTTCCAGGCCTTAGTGTAGAATGGGAAGCTCAGACACAGACTGCTCTTCTTCCTTGGGATTCCCTGAAGACTATGGTAAACAGTGTTCATGATGCAGAGTGTCAAAAGGAAGGAAGCTGCACTGGGAAAGGATTTAAGAGATTTGTAGAAGAGATTGTCAGAGACTGTCACAATAATTTTTTTTGGAGTAGTGATCATAAGTGGAAACCATCTGAATGTTAGAAGTTGTGATCTCTGGAGCTCACACACATCTGGAAACAGCTCCTTTCTCTACCAGACAGAGGACAAAAATTCATACATAACAGAGACGGGGTATCAGGAAGGTTTTGCCTTACTAATGAAGAAAAATTAGTCCTAGGTTTGCTTTGTCCTGCTGCAACAGGTTCTTGCTATGTAGCCCAGGCTGGGCTGAAACTTATGATTCTTGTCTCTTAGCCACCTGAATGCTAAAATTCAGTATTTCTGAAACATACAAATTCTGAAAGAGGCCATCCGGAACTGACTGGCGCTATGAAAAATGTTAAAGGAAATTCAAGCACTAGGGAAATGACACCAAATGGAAATGTGGATCTCTGCAAGGGAAAGAGCATACATAATGTATAATTGTACTTACAGGAAGTTCCAAGAAATGCATAGCAATCTGATAAAGAACAGATAAGTGACTGCTTGACAACG
>CATJCJ010000725.1 GCA_949738935.1 uncultured Eubacteriales bacterium
GGGAAACTGAAGAAGAGTTTACTTTTTTGATATATGACTGGGAATACTATCCTGATAACATATATACACCATTTGATTTTTCTTTCGGCAGACCATCATCATATATGGAGTATATATCAATAGGTGAAAGAACTTCCGCGAATAAAAATTCCGCTTTTGGAAAAGGTACTTACCGCTTGACAGTTTTATTGCCATCTGAGGAACGAAGCTACGCTGTTTTGCTTCCTGAAATTTTTTCGGCTTACAATTTATATGTAGATAACAAACTTACTCTTAAAATGGGAGATATAGAAAACAACAGTTCAGAAATACAAAATAGACTTATAACTTTTAACGCAAAAAATAAAGTACAAATATTAATTAACGTATCATCATTCTCTCATTATTACAGCGGTATAGTTTATCCTCCCGCAATAGGCTCTCCTAAGGCGCTTAACACTTTAAGAGGATTAAATATTTTTATATGTGTGTTTATATTTGCGTTGGCGTTTATATGTTTTATTTTATCACTTTACATAAAAACAGCTATGCGTCAAAAAAATATAAACGTTTTTATGATTATTTCTTTATTGTTTTGTTTATATATGTCTTACCCAATAATACATAACTATTTTTCGTGCTCGGAAGAAACTGTTTATATAACTGAGATATGTTTAAATTACGCCCTTTATACATTTGTAATATTACTTCAAAGCAATATATGCGAAATAAACAGATATATAAAGACAACCGCTTTTTTTGTTTCTCTTTTTGTATGTTTTATATCGTTTATAACCTCTGTTTTTTCAGAATATGTGGGAATAGAGATGCGATACTATATTTCTGTTATGCTTGAAGTATATAAATGGTTATTTGGAATATATATAACATTTTCAACGATTTATTCATTTATTAAAATTGAAAAAAACAATACTCCTTTGCTTATTGGAACTATATTTTTTTCTGTATCGCTAATATCAGACAGAATTTATCCTCTTTATGAACCTATATACGGGAAATATTTTATTGAAATCGGAATAACCGCACTTGTATTCTCACAAGGATATTTGCTATGGAAAGATATAGCTGACTCTTACATTTTCAGACTTACTTTTGAAGAACAGCAAAGACAAATGAAAAAACAAATTGAAATACATAAAAACAATTATGAATATATAAACAAAAATATAGAAGAAACAAGGAAACTTCAGCATGATATGCGTCAGCATATAAGAGTAATAAACGAACTTGCTGATAACGGCAACGTTAAAGAAATAAAAAAATATATAAGTGGTCTTGAGAAAATCCAAAGCAGAAAAGAATTGACAACTTTTTCTGAAAACATAACAATAAACGCCCTTTTACAATATTACTATTGTATTTACTCAAAAAATAATATCCTGTTTGAAGTAAATTTTGAAACTGAAAAAAATATTGATTTTTCTGATATTGATATTACAATTATTTTGGGTAATCTTTTAGAAAATGCCGCAGATGCTTGTTTAAGACAAAAAAACGATGAAAAAAAGGTAAAAATCAAAGGTAAACTAAGTCGGAAAAATCTAATTTTTAAAATTTCAAATACTTTTGATGATAAACCTATAAAAACAAACGATGGTTTTTTATCACTTAAGAACAGCTGTGACGGTATAGGACTTAAGTCTATAAATTCTATTATAAAAAAATATAATGGCGTTATTGATATTGAATATAAAAATAATATTTTCGTTGTATACGCTAACATTACAATACAAGAGTAAAAAGCATAGGGCAGTATGTCTTATGTTTTTTATTTTTTATAGGCAATACCGCACAATTAATATTTCA
>CATJCJ010000726.1 GCA_949738935.1 uncultured Eubacteriales bacterium
AACAAAAATTTTTTCAAAATATAAGATTATTTAAAATTGGGAATATTGAATAAAGAGATTGTTTATAAGCATAGTTTTTAAAATATAATAATAATTATAAAAAGTATAATATATAATGATTAGGAGTGATAAGTTGTGAAAAATATACAGGATAAGTTGACAAAACAATTAAAACGTGATATTATAATTAATAAATATAGGGAGGACTTGTATATGTTGCTGGAATTTTCTTGTTCAAACCATAAATCAATAAAAAATAAAATAGTATTTTCAGCTATTGCGGGAAAAGATAATACAAATGAGGAATATCTTGTTGAATATGAAAACTATAGAATATTAAAAAATGCTGTAATATATGGAGCGAATGGTTCAGGAAAAAGTAATTTTATTGATGCTGTTTTATTTGTTAAATATCTGGTAACTAACAGCATAAAATTTCAGCCCGGCGATATAGTTTGGCAATCACCTCATAAACTACTTGGAATTAACAATGACAGTGAATATAACATTCAATTTATCACAAATGGAGTAAGATTTTCTTTTGGATTTACTTTACGCAACTCATTAATTGTAGATGAATATTTATTTTATTTTCCAAGGGGAAGACGTGTAAAGATATATGAACGTGATGAAAATGATTTTACAGCCGGAGATAAATTCAAAGGTAAGTTTGATTCATGTAAAAATATTATTAAACCAAACAGATTATTTTTGTCATGTGCGGCAAACTTTAGTTCTGTAAAAGAAACAGAGGTTTCATTTTTATTTTTTAGGGATAAACTGGTTATTTATAGAGGATTTAATTCAGATAACTGGATGAAATACAGTTTAAAAAAAATGTATAACAATCCTGCGTTTAAAGATAAAGTGATTTATCTTATTAATAAATTGGGTGCGGATATAAAAGATATAAAAATAAAAATATCAGAACCTGTATTTGATAAAAATGAGCTTTTATTATTTTTGCCGAATAAGAATAATGATTTTTTAACAAATAAAGAATTTATGAAAATAGAAGCTAAAGTTGTTTATGACGCTTTTGAGGTTGATTTGATGGAAGAAGAATCAACGGGGATAAAAAAACTTTTTGAGTTTATTTGTCCGGTTATAGATATTATCAGTAAAGGTAAAATATTAATTTGTGATGAGTTGGAATCAAATTTTCACGAATCTATTGTGTATAGTATTGTAAATTTGTTTGTAAAGACGCGTTCAAAAAAAATACCTCAGCTTTTTTTTACAACACATGATACAAGTATTTTAAAATTAGATTTATTGAGAAGAGATCAAATTTGGTTTACAGAATTGGATAAAAACAGCAGAAGTACAGATTTATATTCATTAGCTGAGATTAAAAATGTTCGCAAAGATGAAAATATAGAAAAGGGATATATTTCAGGAAAATATGGGGCGATTCCAATGCTGAATGAAAATTTAGCTAATGTTATTATGGAATTATTATAGGAGGGGTTTTATGTCTGACAGAAAACTTTCTTTGACACCTCGTGTTGAGAATGTCCGTGATAAAAGACAAATTGAACCAGTGATTCAATTTAAACTTGAAGAAATAAAAAAGCGTTTTGATGACAGTTTAATTTTAATAAAAAAACAATTTAAAATGGCGGATGACTTACGTAACAGAGAACAAGAAAAAAATTATAAAAATGTTTGGAGGGCACAGGTTGTATTTTTAGAAAGTATAGTGGATTTTTATTTACATGAACTAAGTAAATACGCTATATGTTGTATGTTTTTGGGAACATGGAATAAAAGTGAAAAATATTATAATTTTAAAATACCCTTAAAGAATGTGGAAAAAGGAATAAAAGAACCTGAAAACATAAATTGGATGTTAGAGTATGTTAATGAACAATTTAGCAGAGAAGTATATTTGTCAGTTGAAAAAATGAAAGATCAGTTAAATTTATTGGGATTGGATTTTAAGGATATATTGTGTACCGCTTTTGTTAATGACGATACTTCGCCAGAAAAATATGGAAAAATAATAATCAGAGAACTTTTTGAGAGAAGAAATCAAATCGCTCACCAACTGGATAGAAAACATAGTAACGCTCAGCAAAATGATATTTCCAAAGAGTATGTGGAATATTGTATGAATAATGTGGAAAAACTTATTAACTCTATACATAAAGCGGCAGAAGAAAAAGAAATGACTTCATAAAAATGCTGATAATTAACATTAATCATAAATAAAAATGCTGTTGTAACGGTATTTAAATTAAAAAATATTCATGGCTGGTATTAATTATTTTTGAAAATTTAAAATTTTATACCAAAAAACATGAAAAATGGTTAAATTTTATACACTCAAAAATAGATTTATAGTTATTTTTTAATATTTATTATTAGTATTTAAAATGCGTTTTGCCTTTAATTTAAGATAAAAATTAATATAGATAATTTGATAACTTCGGTGAGAAGTTATTTTTTTTGCCAAATTTTAATTGAAAAACACTTATTTTATATGGGAAAATTGGAGGAAATTTTAAGGAGTGTCAGGAGATATATTTTGTTGAAATTTTGTTGAGATTTTTGATTTTTGGTTAAGTTCGGAGAAAATGTTATATTTACTGGGATTATAGATTAGGTAAGGAGGGGATTTTTAAGGCTGAAAGATATTTTTTTAAAATTAGAAAGCTTGAAAACGTTTATTTTAAAAGGTTTTACCGAACGGTTTACCGAAGCAATTTTGGGTATTTGGGGAGAAATTTTGAAAAGTAAAATAGATTTTAGATGCTGAAAATACTGATAATTTAATTCTTATAGTCATGTGAAGATGGAATAGCTATAGGGTTTTTTTAACAGGGAAAACTGCCTGAAAATGTAAATGTACCCCTATATCATTGATTTTATAGGCTTTTTTTAAGTCTGGATTATGGTATATTACATACATAGTATTTAATACTATATTATATAGATATAATAAACATATTTAATGATTATATATACTACAATATATAATATTGAAATTATATAATATAGTATCATATACTACATACTCTCGGTACACCGAATTCGGCTGCCGAACCCTTAATTATTTATACAATATAGTTATATTAAACCATACTATATACATTTGAAGCATATTAGATACACTAAATTCGCAGGTTTAATTAATACGACAATACTATAGTAATATATACTATTATAATAGTGTCACATATAACTTATAACTATATTTACCAGTATAATATGTCTAATAGTTATATTACATTATACAAACACTATACAAATATCATATCAACATCAGTACCAATATGCCTTTCAGACAATACCACTTCTTATTTGACCATATAAGCCTCATTATAAATATTTTAAATCTCAAAGGAATCTTTCTTACATTTAATATAAAATTCTTTAAATCAAGTGCTAAAAGGTAAATACAGCGTTTAAATGTTAATCCACCTTTTATATTCTAGCAAATGATATAATAATCATTCATTCACTAATAATATAACCAATGCACAAATTATTATCACAATCACATTTTAACCGTTATTCTACAATATGTCTTAAATACTCAAAATAATGCTTAGTTTTGATTTTATTCTTATTAGGTATAAATTATTGATACTAAATGAATATAAAACGCTTTATGGGTCAATATATGAACGAATAAAGCGATTATAACATTTAGATATGGTTATTCAGATATTTTGGTATTGTTTCGATGGGTTTGATTATTTCTCAGGTTCTTAAAATATCATCAATACATTAATTATCAGTTAAATATTTTGTGAGTGTCTCTTGTTATTATTTGAATATCACATTGTAATAAATCAAGCCATTCAATAAAGTCAGTAAGAGAATAGTTTCCACGACTGATTTTATTTCTTAATGATTGAGGTTTAATATTTAGTTTTAATGCTAATTTATTTATATTTGTGTTATGTTCTAACATTAATTGATTTAATACTTTTTTAATATTCATAAAATCACCTTAATATTAAAATAACATAAGATTTATTAAAGGTCAACTCGAAAATAAGTATAGAAATAATCAAAAAGCGTTTAAAATCCTATAAAAATAATTGAAAATATATTGAAGTATAACCAAAAATGAGCTATGATATAATCAAGTTAAAGGTAAGGCAAACAAAAAACACAAATAACCTCAAACAACTTATTGCAGGGCTTTTGTTAGCAAACTCAATAAATTGTTTAAATATAATTATTATGTTTTGTTTAGGTTTACTCTTTACTTTAAAATATTATAGTCTGATGATATTTTAAAGTTTTGTATCAGGATCTTAAAAATTAAATATAGACTTTACACTATGTTTTCTTTTGTGGTAAAATGTAATTACAAAAATTGCTTGACTAAAAGATTAAGGGGATGATTGTATGCCAAGTAATGAAAAGGAATTGAACTGCTATTTGTTTGACCAGTTAACAATATTGGAAGATGTGGAAGAAGTAGCAAAAAGAGAAAATGCTAAAGAAACGCTAAATTTAATTCAGAAAAAGCGTAAACAGATTGAGCGTAAACTTTATCAAAAGCCGCCGTTAGTAAATGTAAATAATAATTAACAATTATAATCTCACGAAAACAAAAAACTGGTGTAAGGTTTATATCTAAGACCCCATACCAGTTTTTTGTT
Source organism: uncultured Eubacteriales bacterium (assembly GCA_949738935.1). GTDB lineage: Bacteria > Bacillota > Clostridia > Lachnospirales > CAG-274 > MGBC114079. The sequence continues at coordinate 4,623 of CATJCJ010000726.1, forward strand.
TTAGACTAATAAGATTATTTTTAATTCCGAAATATATCAGAATTTGAACAGAGTTAAAAAACTCTGTAAACAAAAAATATTGAAGTGCAAACTTACAATATTAAGTGTGTTTGAACAAATTTATTGTATCATATGTAATGAGTTATTTCAAGTATTAATTTTTCTTTTTATATTTTGGATAAAGGTCCAGTGAAATAACTAAAGGAATTTATAAAGAATTCTATTTAGGTAATAAAATGAAAATCTTAATCCCTTTGCTAAGCAGGGGAGAACGGAATAAACAGTAGCGGGTGTACAAGTAAAAAAGCTTCTTATGATATAATGAAAATAGATTATATTGTTGTCAAATGGAATTTTAATTGTTAATTTTCCTTTGCCAAGTTCCCTTAACTCTTCCTTTTGTTCTTCAATAAATTGTTCTTTTCAGTAAAATAAATATTTTACATCATTTTCTGTTTCTTTCCACTACAGATAGGAGAAATCCCTGCGGTATTTCAGAATTTTCGTTTCTTTTTAAGTGAAAAAATTAAGTGCCAAATATTTTTATTTAATTTCGCTCAGAATCTTGAAATCTATTTATTCCTGTTATTCTTTTAATCTCCTTAAATCCTCTATTTTTAAACTTATTTCCTATTTCCTGATTCTTTTCTCATAAATAGGTATAATCAAGTATATTAATAAATATGAACACTTGTATCAAATTGCTATCAGTTATAGCAAATAAGTTATATTTGGGTATTTATATTGGACTTGTGCCGCAAAATATGGTATAATATTGTGTATAGTGATATTTGGATATTAAAGTATATATTCTATGTAAAGGTGGTGGAAGTATGGCTATTAAATGTCGTTTAAAGGTATTGTTGGCTGAAAATGATATGACGCAAAAAGAATTGGCTGAAAAAATAGGTGCTCGTCTTCCTACGATAAATGATATGTGTAATAATAAAATAAAACATATACCAGTGAAATTACTTGATGATATATGTAATTACTTTAATTGTAGTTTATCAGAACTCATTAAGCATGAAAAAAATATTTAAAAAAAATAACGAAAAAAGTGTTGATAAATAACGATAATCGTGATATACTATAATCAAGTTAAGGGAAGACAATAAAAAAGACGGATTGACAAGTTGACATCTTCAACAATCCGCCTAAAAACCAAAGTGTAGAATTACACCATTGACATATTCTATTATACACATCTATTTAGAAAATGTCAAGGTGCGAATTCCGCACAAAGTTCCTTTAAAAAATATCTGTACATTGAAAATTGAATATAGACTTTACACAATACATAAACTTCTGATATAATTTAGTCAAAGTATTTATGATTATGTTATATGGAGGTGGTAAAGGTGGTGAATGATGTGAACAATGCCGAAATTATAAAAAATGCTGTAGATGATTTTAAAAAAATTCAAAAATATATGATACTTGCAAAAAAAGAAAATGCTACGGAAACATATGCAGAATTAAAAGATGAATATCTTTCTTTAAAAGCATTACTTAATGTTTTAGGAGTAAACCTCACAGACATTGACAAAATAAAAGAATAGCATAACAATATATCAAAATAAAAACGGTGTAAGTCTATATTCAAGGCTCTACGTCGTTTTTATTTTGGAATATATTGCGAGTTGTTTTAAATTCTGAAAGATTTCAGAACTTAAAAGAGTTTGTAAAAACTCCAAAATAAAGAATAAAATTTTATGCGGTATTTGAACTTTGACAGTTAAATAGGTGTGTATAGTAGAGTATATCAATAATATATCAATGTTTTGTTTATGTTGGACTTACAACCAAAAATATGATATAATAGTGTTTAATGATATATTCTATGTAAAGGTGGTGGAAGTATGGCTATTACTACAAATCAAGAACTTGCACAGGCTGTTAATGAGGCTATAAAAGAATCAGGTTATAAAAAATCTTATATAGCTAATAAATTAGGGATTAGTAGACAAGCATTTTCTAATTTTATGAGCAAACAAAATTTTAGTCTTGATGATGCTAATAAAATACTTGAAATTATTGATAAAAAAACAACAACCATAATTCACTGAAACAATTTAAAAAAATTCACTAAAACTATTGACATATATTAAAATATCTGCTATAATATAATCAAGTTAAGGGAAAACAACAAAAAAAGACGGATTAACAAGCTACCAACTTACCAAATCCGCCTAAGAATAAATAGTGTAGAATTACACCATCCATTGACATATTCTATTATACACATCTATTTAGAAAATGTCAAGGTGCAAATTCCGCACAAAATTCCTTTAATAAACAACAAAAAGCAACATTAGTACATTGAAAACTTAATAAAAGGCTAACCACCGAAAAGGTTGCGGTGATAGAGTTGAGATACTCTTGACAGTGTGTCGGCAGGTATGGCGATAAAACCCATACAAAAACACTGTTATTAATGATGAGTTTAAATTATGAATAAGATTATAAGATTATGAAATTTTAAAATAAAAAAATAAAAGGCTTTGAGGACTGCCGAAAATACTTATTTGTGAGGGCTGCCTGAATGGTAATAAGTGAATATACCAAATAAGCGGTAATAAGTGGATATACAAGCCTATTCCGTCCCGTTTGAAAGAGTGAGTCAGCGGAGTAAAAAATAATTGCGGGAACTCTGAAAACTTTTTGGCTTTAAGTGGATAGATAAGTCAAATAAAGGCTCAGGAGCGGCAATGCCTTATAAAAAATAATTGTGCCGCCGTTATATGGAGTTTGTACATCTCCATAAGAAAAACAGATTGTACACGTAATTGAAAAAGTACGACAGACTTTTTTATATCAGCTATGAAAGACAATTCAGAATGTTTTGATAAATAGTTAAGGTTGAGTTGTTTTAATTCAATCTTTGGAAACTATTATGTAAGGCAGGAACAAAAATTTGCTTGAAAATATTTTGAATTGTCTTTCATAAGATGATAAATTTGACAAAGATAATCTTGTATGATAATATTAAATAAAAAAGGAGAGTTGATATTATGTCAGTATTTAAAAGTTATTTAAGGCAACTTATAAGACAATTAAAAGCGTTAAAAAAGGCAAATGATGCAGGTGATAAAGAAGAAGTAGCGAAAATTATTAATGAACTTTTGAGTGACGCACAAGATGGTTTAGAAGATGATTAGAGATTGTACATAGGAGATGATAAAAATTTGAGTATAAAACAAATAATAGAAGAAATTTTAGATGAAAAAAAGCAAGAAGGAAAACGAATTACAAAAAAGGAGATAGCTGATTACTTAGGTATTTCCAGGCAAAATTTTGTAAATAAATTGGCGAGAGATACTTTTTCACCTGAAGAACTTTCAAAAATAGCAGAAAAACTTGATTACGAATTAATAATAAAAGGAAATTTAAAAGAATATAAAATTAGTTATTGAAAGAAGTCTAAATAAAATAGGCTTCTTTTTATTTGTAAAATTAATAATAAACAAAAATGTACAACATATACGAAACTAATTAGTGTACTTTATGCAAAATGCCAATAGACAAACGAAACTAATTAGTGTACAATATAATCAAGTTAAGGGAAACGAAAGCGAACCCTTAAAACTTAATTAAATACAAGTACTAAAGTGGGAAGCCGTACCCACTATAAAAAACGAAAGGCGCGGGGAACGCCAAAGCACAAAAAAGCCTGGTAAAATTATTTATTATAATGCGGCTGTCTGAAATCAGACAAGGGTTCCAAGCCCCAAAAACGCAGAGGATAATAAATTTTTTGTTTATAATATAAAAGTTTAAAAATAACCAGTTTATATTATAACACAAGTAAATGGAAGCTGTAAATAAAAATATTAAAAATTAAAGGAGATGTATTATTATGAAAAAATTAGTAAAACTCATGACAGTTGCATGGATAGCGGCAGGGATAACAGTAGCGGCGTTTCATTATACATTCAGCTCAATGACGACAGAGTCAAACGATGTTGAGTTATCAAATTTTTATCCCGTAACGGCTATGGTAACACAAGTAGAAGATAACTTAATAACCGTGGCTTGTCAAAACGGAAATATTTTTAAATTTGACAATACCAGAGAAGACTGGTTTGTTGGAGATATTTGCTCAATGATAATGAATAATAACGGAACAGAAAATGTAAAAGATGATATTGTTGTTGATACACGCTATTCAGGCTATGTTTTGGATGAGGATATGAATAAATGGATTAAATAAGAATTATTTTTTTTTGACGCAATATAAAAAGTTTAAAACAAACCATTATATATTATAACACAAGTAAGTGAAAGTTGTAAATAAAAAGTTAAAAAATGATGTTTATTAAAATCAACATGTTATTGATATACAAAGGATACAAATTGTTATTTGTATCCTTTGCCATGTCAATAAATTAAAAATAAAAGGAGTGTATGAAAATGGTATATGAGTATAACAATAAAATCTTAACTTTGAGAGCGATTTCAGATATTTATATTTACCTGACAGATATAACGACAAATGCCATAAGAAGAATTTTTATAACCGAGATTGGGAAAATGAGAAGAATTGATTTTATAAAGTGTTGAAAACATAACTTAAAATTTAAAAGGAGTGTATAGATTATGACAAAAATTGAGAAAAGTTACAACGGTTTTATTGATAAAGTATCTGAGGCGGAAAGAAAAATATTAAATACATCTTTAGGTCAAAAACTTATAAATAAGCTATTAAAAGAGAAGTTAAAGCAAAACCCTGATATGCCTTCTAAAGAATGGGATAGGGTAAAATCTGAGCTTATGACGTTTCTTTTTGTTGAATTTGTAAAAAGAACGCCTGAGGCTATGGAAGAGATAAGCTGCCATGTGTGGGAGGAATTACGGCGGAGCTAATTTTGTTATTAGGTTAAAAGAAAAAATTATCAAATATTGATAAAACCAAAAAAAATAAAAAAAGGAATGAATATTATGGAAAAATATATTAAGGATATAAATTTTGATGAGTTACAGACTGTTAGGAAAAGGTGTATAACGTTCGCGGGTGACGGAAATACAGTTGTGAGACCATATAAAACACTTTACGGTTTGGAAGAGATAACAAATAATCAGGCGCATAAAACTCTGTATATTGAGGTTAAAAAGCCAAAAACAAAGTGGGAGCAGTCAATGTATTTTTTGTTTAATGATTTAGGAAAAATTTGCGTTAAAGTTAGTCATGTAAATTGTTATACGCTGTTAAATGAGTTTATACAGGCGCTCAATAAATACTCTTATTTTGGTGTTGATGGATTTTTAAAACGTCTGAGAGAAGCCGAAAAAGAAAAACTGTTTATAAACAAAGTGGATATAGAAGTATGTAATATTTTAGGAAAAGAAGAATTGGCGGAACATTATATTGAATACAGAAAAAATTATCTTATGGTAAAAGAAAAGGAAAAACAGGAAAAAAAAGCGAAAAGAAAAACAGATGAGGAAAAAAGGATTGAGAGAATTAACAAAACCATTGCGGACGCTAAGAATGCCTTAAGAACAGGAGGAACTCTTTTGAATGAGGAATTTGAGGATACCACAATTATTTTATGTCTGTTAAAAAAACATGGTATAAAAGTACCTCTAAGAACGCGGGGCTGGATAAACAGAGCCCTTGCTAAAATATGGTATTGTAATGAGGAAATTACATACAGTTATTACAGTACAAGCCGTGACAGTAAAGTATTTTACAGGTATTTGAAAGAATTGGAGAAAAAAATTTTAAACGCGTAAAAGCGGGAAAGTATAGTATGAAAGGGTGAATATTATGTATGAAATTGTTGATATTGCGGTAGGAATTATTTTTACTTTTATTGGTTTTGGTGTTATTGATAAATTTGAGGAAAAAGGAAAGGTGAATAGAAAAAATGAAAACTCGAAATAAAAGTTTACTTAAATTAATCGCTGATTTGTATGTTTTAAAATATACAACGGAACAAGTCAAAGAAATCGCTAAAGAATACTTTGTAAACGATTGATGTTAGTGTGAGTCTATACATAAAATATATTAACTTTAAAAATCAATCAAACTCTAGACTTCTTGCGAAATAATATTGGTATGAATATAGAATTTCGCAAGAGGTCTACTGTATAATTCAAAGGAGGAAAAAACAATGGAAAATACAAACAATGAAAGTTCAGCCAAAAACAATTTGAGTGATTTTATTGATGTGTCAATAACGTAAGAGGAAAGAATAATGCTGTTTGATACAGTGATAAATAGTTTGAAAGGCAGTAAGTTCAGGGCGCTGTGTGATATACCGATTACTTTGCTTGATATTGATACAAGCTATCAGACGGGATATAGGACAGGCAGACGTTTGGGAAAATTGATACAGGGCTGGAATGAGGCAAAATTGGAACCTATAACGATAGTACCGCATTATGATGAACATAAATTTTATATAGTTAATGGATTTGGCCGTGTGATTGCCTCACAGTTTCAGTCACCAAAATATAAATATTTGTCTTCTATAATTTTGCTGGAAGTTCCAAAAGATATTGAGGAAAGACGAAAATATGAGGCTGATTTGTTTGCTTATCAGGACAGAGAGACAAGCAAACTGACACACTTACAGCTTCATGGGGCTAAATTGATATTGAGAATTGAGGAAGTCAGACTTTTGGAGAAAATGCGAAAAAAATATATGTTTTCATATTCCAATACAAGAGGAAGTAAGGAAAGAGGGGTTTTAGGGAGTTATACGGAAACATTGGCTCTGGCTAAAATTGGAGAAAGTTGTTTTAAGTTTGTATTTGATATATTGACAAAAGCCGGATATGACAGACAGAGAAACGGATACTTAACTTACTTAATGCGTTCACTGAAGGATATGTGGAAATTATACGAGGATGACAATGGTGAGATGAAAAAATTTTTAATCAGATATTTACGTCAAAACACACCTTTAGGGATTAAAGCGAAAAGTGTGACAAAATATCCGCTGCTGGATTCCAGAACGGCTTGCAGTATGTATATGGAAGATATTCTTGTTAGAAATTTAGATTTACAGCCTCGAAGAGAGTCTAAAGGAAATAAAGTTGTGTTTATTCAGCAAGACGTGGTATAATATTGTTTTGATTTATGGCTCGCTGATATGAAGCGGGCAGCGTGTTCTATGATTCTCACGTCAAAAGAATTAGTTTTGATTTTACTTGATTTCGAAATGAAAAAGTGTAATAATACAAATTATACTTATTTTCTTGTTGAAAACGGTTATTTTCAACAAGAAATAAGATATAATAAAAATGGCGGTGATTATATTGGATTATATATTATTGGAGAAGCTATATTATAAGGGTAAAAAAGTATATGAGAAAGAATATTTGAATAGATTTTAAGGTGTTTCCTCAAATTTGACTTAGAAAAAATCAGAAATTTAGATATATAAAATTTATAAATATTAGAAAAATAAGATGTTAAAATTTTAATGTCTTATTTTTTTGTAAAAAAATAAAATATGGAGGATTGATTTATTATGAGTAAAAAAGTGAAATATGATGACGCGAAAGACACCGGAAGAAAATCAAGTCTTGTGGAACCGTTCAGGGACCAAAACGATATTATTAAGATGAAGAATTATTTTAAGGAACATAATCAGTGGCTTATGTATTTGATATTTGTTATAGGAATTTGTATGGGGAGGAGAATAGATGACACGTTATCTTTGAGATGGAGTGATTTTTATAATTCTAACGGAAAAAGAAAAGATAAAGTAGAAATTAAAGAGGAAAAAACAAAAAAATATGCCTCGCCGTATATTACGGAGGCTGTGTGGAACGCTGTTGACGTATACAGAGAACAGACGGGGTGCAAACCATCAGAAAATAATTATGAGAATTTGATTTCCATTCAGCTCAGCGGAAATTACAAAGGAAAACCCATTACACAAGACGGATGTCTCAAGGCTATGAAAAAAGCGGCGGAGGAGGTTGGAATAACATATAATGTTGGAAATCACAGCACAAGAAAAACTTTTGGATATATATGTTTTAATTTATTTCCAAATAATCCTTATACAATGTATTATCTTCAGAAAATGTTTAATCATCATTCTCAAAAGGTAACAATAGATTATATAGGACTGTCACAGGATGGAATGATTAAATTATATAACGGCGTGAGTAATGTTATAGGTGATTTAATGAATGGAAAAAAAGTATCATATTTTCAAAAGGTCGCGAATGTAATTACAAGTGATTATGATAAGTTAAGACAAGTTATTATTGATGCTTACATGCTGGGAAAAAGGTCTATGGAAAATTCTGTTGAGGAGGGATTGTCTGATATAGAGAGTCTTATGGAAAGAATTAGAAATGAAGCTATTGTGTAAAATTATACAGTCTAAATGTATATATGTAAAATCAATTCTATACTTCTTTCATGAAAAGAATAATTTATTTATTTTACAATTTTAACGCAAAATTAATAATAAAAATATTGACTTATGGGCAAAATAAACATATAATAACATATGATTTTGCTAATAAAGTGCAGAATGGGGGATTTTAAATGTTACTTGAATTTAAAACAAAAAATTACAAATCTTTCGCGGAAGAAATTAAATTTTCTATGTTAGCGGCGCCAAAACAAAAAGGTCTTGATTATAGTTTGTATAGGAAATCAATAAAAGGAAAAGTTTTGAAAGGATTGTGTTCATCTGTAATTTATGGACCGAACGCAGCGGGAAAAACCAATATAATCGGAGCGATGGACGTATTTCGTTCAATTTTGTTAAGAGGAAACATTAAAAATTCGGAAGAAAAAATATCACCTAATTTGGCGTCGTCTACACTGGAGTTAATACCCAATAATAGTCATTTGAATGCACAACCGGTTGAGTTTTCTATTGATTTTTTAGAAAAAGATTTTCGTATTGAATATAATATTATTATTGATTTAGGAAAATTTCTTGATAGTGAATATCAAAGAAAGATTTTATTTGAAAAACTGATAGTTAATGAATGTATAGTATTCGTAAGAAGTGAAGATTTATCTTTTGGTAATTTAAAAGTAATAAAAGATTACCTTTCAGATTCGTTAAAGCAAAATATAGATAGTGCTATAGATATAGCAAAAAACAGTCTTAATCAGGAAGATTTATTTCTAACAAATGGATTTAAACTTATTTTTTCTCAAAAATTCACAAATTTGATAATAAATTGGTTTGCAAACAAGTTTATGGTTATATATCGAGCGGATTCGATGCATTTAATTAAAAGATTTGCAGACCCACAGAAAGAAACTGTATATATTGAAAAAACTACTGATAAAGCGGCTAAATTATTTGGGATTAATTCAAACGCGATAGGATATGTAATCAGTGATGATGATTCAGAAGCAAAATTATGTTCTATATTTAAAAATGTAAAAGGTAAAAAAAGTGCTGTTATAGCGGCGGAATTTTTTGAGTCTTATGGAACAATTCGATTTATTAATATATTTCCTTTGGTAATTCGCGCGATTCAAACAGGAGGGACGTTAGTAGTCGATGAATTTGACGCGTCAATTCATCCTATGGCTCTTATGAGCATAATTAATATTTTTCATAATGATGATATAAATATTTATCATGCTCAGTTAATTTTTAATACACATAACCCGATTTTTCTCAACGCCAATCTTTTTAGAAGAGATGAAATAAAATTTGTAGAAAGAGATGACGACATTAATAGCGGTATATTATATGCTTTATCTGACTTTGGAACAATAGGCAAAGGCGGAGTTCGTAAACATGAAGATTATATGAGGAATTATTTTGTCAGTCAGTATGGAGCTATTAAAGATATTGACTTTACGCCTATTTTCGAGGAAATTTTTGAGTCGGAAGGTGAGGAGGAAGTATGATAAAAAGAAAATTGACAAAAAAATATTATTTTAGCGTTGAGGGTGAAACTGAAAGTTGGTATTTAAAGTGGCTTGAAACTGAAATTAATAAAACAGAGATGGCTGTATTTAAAGTTTCTTTTGATTACAGAGTTGAGAAAAATCCATATAAAAGAGCAAAATCAATGGTGATAACAGGAAAAACAGAGGTGTGGCATTTATCTGATTATGAGAGTGACGAACCGATTCACACAGAACAATTTAAAAATGTGATTGATAATATGAAAAAAAGTGAATTATTGGGGAAACAAATAACATATAAATTTGGATATAGTAATTTAACATTTGATTTGTGGATTATTATTCATATGATTAATTGTAATGGTTTTATTTCCCATAGGAGAAATTATATTACCTTTATTAATCGTGCGTATAACGAGCATTTTGAGAGTATGAATGAATATAAACATAAAGCAAATTTTAAACGATGTCTTAGTAAATTAAAACTGAATAATGTAGTTGCCGCTGTGGACCGAGCGAAAGAAATAATGCGAAAGAATTCTGACAGCGGATATGTTTTACAACAGTATAAAGGATATGAATATTACAAGGAAAATCCATCTCTTATGATTTGGGAGATAATAGAAAAAATATTAAAAGATTGTAAAATTATTATGTAAAATAAATTTAAAAGTTTTATAATAAAATTATTTTATTTCTCCTGTAGTTATTACAGAGTTAGATTAGATATATATGGTTGCTTTAATAAATATAAAAATGCTCATTTCTACAAAATATATTATGTGGAAATGAGCATTTTTATATTTGACCTTTATATCCTGAATAATTTTAGAATATCATTATCAAAAGCTGTTTTAATGTGATTTTGTTTCCATTTTTGGTAATTTTCCCAGCGAAAATTGGAAGCCTGAGCGGATAATCCAAAAATATTCTGAATATCAGAGGATGAATTGATTTCTAAAGGTTTAAAAAGCTGAAATGGCGACAGCAAATTGGCAGCAAAAAAATCTGCCTCTGTCTCAAATTGTTTGTTTATATCCTCATTAAAGCCGTTTTCAGCGATGGAGTTAAATTGAACACGGGGGACATGTTTTAAAATTATATGACCCAGCTCATGCGCCAAAGTCCAAAGAATACGTCCGTTTACATTGTGGTTGGTGTTACTGTTATTATATAAAACGAGGTAATTTTTTGATTTGTTATCATAATGAGTACATCCGGATTTGCTTTTACACATATTGATTACAAAATCAATATCAGTGTTATATTTATCAGCGAATTGTTGATAAGTCATTACTTTACAGTTTGGCACAAGTTTGAATAATTCTAAAACGTTTACAGGAAAAGAATTATTTAAATTGTTTGATTTCAAAAGATTGATTAACTGTTGTTTTATAAAACTGTATCGAATAATATTAGCGATAAAAAACACCTCTTTCTTTAAAATATCAATTATTTAATTCTGAAAACTCTTTCTCAAAAGCGAGTCTTAAAATAGCGTCCATTTTTTCTTTGTCTCTGTCAGACATTTTAGCCCTGGCTCTTTGGATGGAAGTAATACTGTCGTCCGTAAGTTCGTTGGAGTATGGATTATTGGTAAGTCCCGCGAGATAGTCCATTGTCACGCCCAAAGTTTTAGCGACTTTGGAAAGCCTGTCGGTAGATGGGGATTTATCTTTCCAATTACATATCACTCCTCGCGATAAACCGGATTGTCTCTCAAGTTCAGCGATGGTTATTTTGTGTTCAATACATAAATGCTGAATTTTTTCATATAAAGTCATTGATGACACCTCCTATTCAAAAAAATATGAATTTATACTTGACATAATCATAAATAAATGTATAATTATATTTATCAAGTATTTATGATTATATTGAGTGTATAGATGTAAATACACGTTAAATATTGTTTTGTACGTAATTCATATAATAATTATCACATATAACAGAAAAAAAGTCAATAAAAATGAACAAAGTTTTGTTAAAATTTATGATTTAATCGAAAAATAAATTATTTGAATTGTTTGATTGTATTAAAATAATAAATTTATGTTTTCTGTTGAAATATTTAAAAACAATTAAAAGAATTAAGAAAATAATTTTAAAGGAAA
>CATJCJ010000727.1 GCA_949738935.1 uncultured Eubacteriales bacterium
AACATTTGCGGAATATTTTAAACCCGATATAATTCCCAGTAGCAGAGAAAATTTTAACTTTCTTTCAAAAGAAGGAAAAATGAACACTATTACAGAATACACAGAACTCATCTGTGATATTTATGCTATAAAAAAATTTATTGGAAGAAATGCGGAATATGAAAAGCAGATAATGTCCAAAATTGAAAATATATCGTTTTTAATGATTACACAAAACTTAAAATAAACTCATAATGTCCTCCTCTAATATCATAATTGACAGCGTCTGTATTAAATAAAATATAATCACTGAACACATATAAATAACACAGTAATTCCTGTTAAAAATGAAGATCTGTTTCTTAAAATCACGGAAATCAATTTTCGCCCAGTAAGATCGACTTTAAAGTTTTAGTCAAACCATTTTAAAAAAATTTACAAGTTTGAATATGATTTATAACTTTTGGTATTTTAAAAATATTTTGTAAAATTTGGAATCATTTCGTTATAAAAAAGGTTCCAAAAAATCAAAATTATCCGAGAATTGATTTCTGTATCCTCTTTGATGGTGTTCTTATAACAATCCAACTTAATAATACCCAAGTAAGCGAGAAAGCGTTCTCGTTCCGTTGGTCAAAAATTATTTTCACTATGTTGCCGCGGCTGGTCGCAAAGCTACGCTTTGCTGCTCGCCTATACGTCCAAGTTGGCGTAGGCTTTCAACTGCGCCTGCCTTCCGCCGCCTTGTGAAAATAATTTTTGCCTCGCCTCCTTTTGTGCATTATTAAATTGGATTGCTATAGTTTAATTTTTACCAAATCTTATCAAACAATCTCTTCAAAATTATAGCAGCGTCACCTCTTGTTATTTCAGCGGTTCCGCCAAAAAGACCGTCGGTTCTTTTTATAACCATATTAGCGTCTGTAGCGAGAGCGACGTCGCTTTCCGCCCATTTCGCTATAGCTGCCCTGTCTCCATATCCTCTGAGAGCTTTTTCAATATCCGAGACATCATAATAACCCATTTCATTTTTAAGCACTCTTGCGGAAACAGATACAATCTGCACCTTAGGTATAACAACATTTCCCCTGAACGTATTATCCTCATATCCGTTTATAATTCCGACATTCTTTGCGCTTCCTGCCGTTCCATAAAACCAGTTTGCTTTTACAACGTCCAAAAATCCTCCGTCCGCATTTTCATCAAACTTTGAGAGGGTTCTTAAAATTATTGCCGCTACCTCTGCTCTTGATATACTCTTGTTCGGAGAAAATTCTGTTTCGCTTGTCCCATTAATAATTCCCTTTGACGCTAAAAGCTTAATGGCTTCCTGCATTTCAGCAGATTTACTCTTTATATCGCTGAAATTCTTTTCATTATTGACAACGGAATAAACACCGCTTGCGTCAATCTTTGCGGTAATCTCTCCTGTAATCGGATTATATTTTCCTCCTACAGGACTGCCCTTTTCGTCAACTACAGCCATATAGTCACCTTTTCCATTCATATTAGGAAAACTTATTTTTATTTTTTTATTTGTACTTTTACTTCCAAAATCCACGGAAATCTTATTTGTCCCTTTGCTTTCAAGAGAAACCTCAGAAATCGCCTTTGCCGAAAAACTCACACCAGCATAAGGAGTTTCAACCTTAACATTATCAATATTTTTATTAAGCTTTTCTTTTGAGATTGATACTTTTCCGCTGTTTGATGTCACAATTCTTGCGTTTACATTAGTTTTTCTTGCTCTTTTAACAAAGCCGGAGCTTAAAGCCTTTGACACTTTTTCTTCCGCTTCCGCCGCATTGTCTGTTATCTCCGACATACTGCTGTCATTAATGACGATTTTATCTAAGTCCGTTTTAAGTTTGCCGCTCTCGCTATCGCTTCTTCTCCAAGTAAAATAGCCTTGTCAGCTCCGTTTGCGGAGTTTTTGTCCTCAGATGTAAGCCCATTTATAGCTTCATTAACTGCTTTTTCTACGTCATCAACATTTTCAATAGTATTCAATCCATCTGTAGGGACGTTAATTTCCTTTTCGACATTGTTGTATATATATTCTGGGGCTTTTGTTAGGCTTTCTTGTTTTGTGGTCGCTGGCTGTGATGAATTATCAGATTTGAATAGATTCAAGTTTTTCACCTGTACTGGCACATTTCTCTCCTCTGTTATTCCATCATCTCCCAATCTAACTCCTCTTCTGCCATTATATCCCCAACACCATACTGTTCCATTTCCTTTTAACATTGATACCGGAAAACTTCCTGAACCTATACCTACTACTTCGTTTAAATCTTTTAACTGAACTGGTATTTTACTACTTTTATTTTCTGCAACATCTCCCCAATACCATATCATTCCATCACTTTTTAACGCTATTGTGCATCCAAAATATGCACCAATATTACTTACTCCAGTCACTCCTTTTACCTGTATCGGAGTAGAACTGTCCTCTGTTGTTCCGTTTCCTAACTGTCCATGTTCATTCAATCCCCAACACCATACTGTTCCATCACTTTTTAACGCCACTGTATTTCCAGAACTTGTGCTAACAGCCGTTACTTTACTTAACCCTTTTACTTGTATTGGCGTATATTTATTCTCTTTTGTTCCGTCTCCTAACTGACCATAATAATTATCACCCCAGCACCATACTGTTCCATCACTTTTCAATACTGCTGTATGAGAATCTCCCGCACTCACCGCTGTTACTCCACTCAACTCTTTTACTTGTATTGGCATAGTTTTTCTTTCTAAATCACTATAATAGCTACGTCCCCAACACCACACTGTTCCATCACTTTTCAATGCCGCTGTATGAGTAATTCCCGCACTTACCGCTATTACTCCATTCAATCCTTTTACCTGTATTGGCACAATTCTATCATCTTTTGTTCCATCTCCTAACTGACCATAATAATTATCACCCCAGCACCATACTGTCCCATCACTTTTTAATGCCACTGTATAATTGTCTCCGGCACTCACTGCTGTTATTCCGTTTAATCCTTTTACCTGCACAGGTGTACTTCTATCTTCTGTTATTCCATCTCCTAACTGACCGTTTAAATTCTCTCCCCAACACCACACTGTTCCATCATTTTTTAATGCCGCTGTATGTCCAGCTCCAGCACTTACCATAGGCTTTGTTCTAAACTTTCCTTCCGCAAAAGTGACTCCAGCAGAAGAAATAATTAACACCAAACTCACAAATATTCCAACAAATTTTTTAAACATAAAATCCTCTCCTCTCAAAATTTAATCAGCAAAACACTGAGTCCAATAATATCCATATTTTGAATCTTTCGAAAAAGCTAGTCCAACCCCAATCTTTTCAAATTCAGGCTGTAAAATGTTAGCTCTATGTCCAGGGGAATTCATCCACTGCTCCATAACGTCTTTAGCTGTTTTAGACCCTGCGGCTATATTTTCTCCTCCAAATCCCATAGACATTCCCTCATTTTCTATTCTCTCATCAAATTCTCTGCCGTCAAGACTTGTATGACTGAAATAATGATTTTCAGCCATATCAATGCTGTGCCCTTTGGCGGCTCTGGCAAGCTCGTCGCTCCATTCCAGTTCAGAAAGACCTTCTTTCGCTCTTTCCTTGTTTACAAGAGCGAAGACCTCTTTTTCAAGACTTTCTATTTTTAATTTTACATCTTCTTCTAACATTTTTTCTTTTTTAACAATAAAAGGAACAGTTTTATGAGCTTTTTTCACATAGCCGTTTTTATTTCCGGCATAAATCATAAGCTCCTGTTCTCCGCTTTCCGTCATTTGTACTTCAGTCTCAAATACTCTTTTTCCGCCTTTTTCAGTAAAGTTTTTCGTCTCAATTTCCTTTGATGTAAACCCGCTTAAAATTTTAACTCTGTCAGTAACATCGTTTGCCATTATCGTAAGCTTTAAATTCTCATTTTTTTCGACAACAGGCATCTCTGCTCTGTAACCCATTATTTCAGGTTCTTTTTCAATTTCCTTTTTTTCACTTTCAGAGTTATTTGTATTTTCTTTTTTCTGAGTATCAACCGTTGTTTTTATATCAGTTGAATTTATATAAACTGTTTTTTCAATACTGTTCCAGAGTATATTATATTCGGGCAGCGTCTCTACTATTGCTCTCAGCGGCAGGTAAAATCTTCTGTTGACAATCTTTTGAGGAATGTCCGGCGTTATAGATTTTCCATTGACCGTAAATGTATTTTCTACGCTTTTTATAGATATGGCTGTTTTACCCTTTGTCAAAACAGCGTTTTTTTCTTTATCGTTCCAGTTTACGTCGAAATTAAGCTTTTCAAAAACCCCTCTTACAGGGACAAGAGCTCTTCCGTCAACAATTATCGTCTCTGCATCAATTTTCTGATTGTCTACAATAATATCAGCGGCAAAAACATTAGCGCTAAAAAATATTGTTAATATCATTACAAATAAAATTTTCTTTATCATAAAAACACATCCTTTTTTATTTATCAGCCTTCTTTTACCAAACCTTATCATACAGTCTTTTCAAAATAACAGCCGCGTCACCTCTCGTCATTTCCTCATCAGGCAAAAAAGTACTGTCTTTTCTTTTAACAATTAGATTAGCGTTATTAGCCAAAGCAATATCCTCCCTTCCCCAATCGGATATATATGAAGAATCGGAAAATTCAGAAAGAATCCCATAGGTATCAGTAACAGGAATATATCCCATTTCTGTTTTAAGTACACGAGCCGCAACAGATACAATCTGAATTTTAGGAATAACATAAGTACCCCTAAAAGTATTGTTTGCAAAGCCGTTTATAATACCTGCGTTTTTTCCGCTTCCGGCTGCGCCGAAGTACCAATTTGCGGGGGTGACGTCGTCAAATCCTCCGTCGGCGTTTGGATCATATTTAGATATAATTCTGCAAATGAAAGAGGTAACTTCTGCTCTTGTAATTGTATCATCAGGAGAAAATTCAGTGGAGCTTGTCCCGTTAATGATTCCCTTTGACGCTAAAAGCTCAATCGCGTTTTGAACCTCTCCGCTTTTAGTTTTTATATCGGAAAAGCTTTTTGGATTGTTTATAAGAGAATAGACTCCGCTTTTAGAAATTTTCGTTTCAAGTTCTTTTGTAACAGGATTGTATTTTCCGCCTATTAAATTACCCTCGTCATCAACAACGGTAAAATTTTTCCCATTTCCCTCAATTCCGGGAAATGAAACTTTAACAACCGTAGTCTGAGATTTGTTTACTAAATTAACCGAAACAACATTTTTTCCTTTACTTTCCATAGAAACGCTTAAATCTTTTTCATCTGGCATAATAATACTTGCGTAAGATGTACTATATCTTATTCTGCCAACCTTTTTTTTACTGCTTTTGTTTGAAACAGTAACTTTTTTATCATCAGGCATATTTATATTTAATCCTGTAACCGTATTTCTCTGTAAAGATATTTTATTGTCGCTTAAATAGCTTTTTACATCAGCAATTTCGCATTTTAGCACATCTTTAATCACTGAATCGTCAACATCAAAAGAATACTTGTCACAATTTACAGAATTTGTGTGTATAACAGCTTCCTCTGAAAAAAGCGCGGCAATATCCAAAACGTCGCCGTCTTTTTTCTGCTCTTCTGACAAATCTTCCGTTATATTTTTGATTGCGTCAAGAACATCTTTTTTTGAATCAATTTTCTTAATATCCGGAATATTAATATTATCAGCAAGAGACTTTTCGCCATAGACATAAAGATTTTCCTGTGGGGTAAACTCACAAAAAATACCTATAACATCAATTCCCAAATCGCTTTTAAGCATTTCATATTCATATTCCGCTTTAACGCTTTCATAGTTTCCTGTAAGATATTGATTTTTCAACGAGGCGGGTATATTTGAAGCACGGTATGTTTTTGAAACAACATTATCCCTGAGATAATTTGAAACCTGCTCTTTATTCATCTCACCATTTAAAATTACACAATAATCCATTTTATTGACGCCTTCCTGAATAATTGTCATAACGGCGTTTTTTAACTCATCAAAATTTTTAACTCTTATAGTTTTATATCCATTTTGACTAAGATGGCTTTCCAGAGATTTTAAAGAAGCCTCGCTGCCGATACTTTCCATATTTTTATTAATTGAATCCCAGTTCCAGACATATCTGTCCTGCATTTCTGATTCTGTTTTGCAAAAATACAGATAAATCATTTTTCCAAGAGATTCAGTGACATTATCCTCAACCTGTGTATCAAAAATATAATTAACTTCGTTTATTTTTATCTCACACCATGCGTGACCCGTAAATCCCGCATTCTGAGCACGTCTTGTCTGTCCTGAAAAATAATAGCTTTCAAATCCTAAGGCACGGGTTATAAGCATAAACTCAGCCGCATAACTATTGCATACCCCCTTGTTATAGAACAACGGGCCTGCCGCTTCATCAACAAGCCAGCTTGGAAAAGGAGGAACACATCCATAAGTTTTATTAGACATATGAGAATCTTCACCATATGCGTAGCCATAAGAATTTTTATAGACACAACGTTCATAAAGCCATTTAACAAGACTGTATCTGTCTTTTGTTTTGCTTTTTCCCTCTTCTATAAGTTCCGCTATTTTATTATCAATATCTGTATACCCTGTTTTCATAGGCATATCAAGTTTAGCTGAATTAATAACACTTTTTGCGTCAGCCGCAAATATATTTGCCGACATTATTGAGATGGCGCATATCGTTATAATTATTGTTACAATTACCATTGTAATTTTTCTTATGTACTCCATTAAATATCACTCCTTATAAATTTTTAGTAGAGATGTGCAAAACTCATGCTTTACAAAAATTAATCATAATATATTATTAATCTGATTACCTACTATATTTTGTATCATATTATAAATAAATTTGAGTTTTGCACAAATCTAATTTTCAGTATAGCCTTGTGTAAAATTATGAAATCAGCATAAAATGAATACTGATACAAGGCAAAAATTTCTTTTATCACTACAGATGTATATAGCAATCCCACTTAATAATAACAAAGTTCAGCGGTCAAAAATCCTTTTTATCATTATTAAGTGGTATTGCTATAAAATAATCATCAATTATTTTATAGTCAATCAACTACTATAAATTGCCGTTTTAGTAATCGCATTCCAATCAACACTTACATTTATGGCAGTACCAATAGCTCTGAAAGGAATAAACATTCTTCCATCAATAATCTCAGCTATAACATCATTTCCCATAAAAATATCTGAACCATTAATCTTCATAAAGCTACTTCCCGCAGTAAACTGTATGGTAGTTATATTATTACCATTATTGTAAAACATTGTAGCTGTCTTAGAATTAGGGTCATAACTCACCTTATTTGATTCATCAAAGCTGCCAATATTATCAGAATCAATACCAAGTGCAATCATAACAAATCTTAAAGGAACCATTGTAGAACCGCTTTTAGTTTGAATATAAGGAGCTACATCTATTTCATATATTTCACCATCAATAGTAATATTTTTTTTGCCAATAGTCACCTCAACAGTTTTACTAGATAATTCTTTTGCTTGAGAAGTCGAATAGTCATATTTTATAATAGAGGTATTATTATCTTCACCTGTTTTATTCCCTGTGCCAAATTCTTGTATTTTTTTATAGGATGTATCTTTATTCATAATTGAAGGCAAAGTCATCGGACCGTTTGTTGTCATAGTTACTGAATTGCCTAGTGCCAATTCTGACTTTTTTGTTTCTTGCATATTAATAACGCAATGATCTTCATATATTTCAAGACTGCCTATTCCTGTACTAAGATAAGTATCTGTCCAAGTAAAATCACATTTATTATTGCTTAATTCTGCATTAACCCAAAACACTATCCTATCTTCAGAAACTACAGTCCCTGTTCTCTCAAAAAACTGAGCATAAAATCTTATTTTTCCATTTTCAACATTTTCAATAAACAAGTTATACATAGTGCTTTCAATATCACCTTTCGAAAATACTTCCAAATAATTTTCCGTATCAGGCCACATTGGAGTTTTTTCCATATTTTCCGCAAAAAGCCTCACTCCATTTCCAAAAATAAAAAACACGGTAATAATTCCTAATAAAAAATTTTTTAACAAACTTTTAATCATAAAAATTCCTCCGATAACATAATTAATTTTTTATACCAAAATAGACTATCTCTTTTACTTAAAAAACAGCAATTAAAACACAGCCCTTTTACATTAACAATATTCCGCTTTTTGCTACAGTCAATCAATCGCCCTGATAACAGCGTTTTTTGGGTCGGTAATATAAACCCTCTCCCCAACAACAGCAATATCCATCAGATAACTCGGCGCGATAGCGGCTTCTTTAGCTGAACCAACAACAGTCTGCGGGTCTGTTTCAGCGGTAAGTTTTCCGGCAAGAGTTTCCGTATTCAGTGCTGCCCCATTATTTACAGTCATTCTTCTCACAAGGTTATAATCGACAATATAAAGATAACCATTACTGTATTCCATTGCTCGTGGTTCATAAAAAAAGGTTTCTCCGATATTTCCATCAACAAATTTTGTCTGACCATCAACTCCAGCACAGAGAGTTAATTTGTTTTCAGCAACATTGTAATAATATATACTTCCTTTAACAGAATTTCCAAGATAGACATTATCATTATTGTCAATTGCCATACAGCCAAATCCGTCATCTATTTCTTGAATATAATCAACATTTCCTGTTGAAATATTTAACTTTCCAAGATACGTTTTTCCGACCCCTATATTTTTATAAATGATATATATATTGCCTTTACTGTCAATCTGAAAATCATTTATCCTGCTGGCAACAGCTTCTGTTATAAAAACACCATCAGCGCTTTTTCCGCTAAGCTTAACTATGCCGTAATATTTCATATTGTCTTTATCTTCAAAAGCGTTTGTAAGAAAATATATGTCATTCCCATAGCACCTTGCCACATTTGAACTAATATAAGATTGTTCAAACTCAATAGTTTCACTTTTTCCATCCTTTATTTTTCTTATAACGCCATCGTCTGATATGTACATAGTGCCGTCTGATGCAATATCAATACTTGACGGAGATAGAAACTGCATTTTATCAATAGTACTGTCATGTCTTTGTTTAACGCCGTTTCCTGCGAAAGTTGAAAACGCCTTTGAGCCGGCATAAGAAATACTTTCACTGTGCATAATTATAACAGCATTTTTTGAACCGTCCCAGCCTACAGTATAATCAAGGGCTTCCGCAAGTTTACGTACCGGTACATAAGGCTCGTTATTAATTACTCTTGGATAGTTAGGACATTCAATTACTATGGGAGTTCCTGACCCACTTAATTTAGCTTTAACAGCCATTATATTATTCATTTCAAATGAAAGTTTTGTAGTATAACTGCTTATACTTACATTCTGTAATGCGGAGCTCCATATTACATCACAGTTCAAAGCCTTAGCTACAATTCTTGCCGGAACAAATACTTCTCCGTTAATTTTGACAGGCTTTGCGTCATTAAATTCAATTTTCTGATTATTTGAGTAAATATTGATTGTATCTTCCGCCATTGCGATATTTGAAAATAACACAACAATAAATATAACTGTAAGTGTCACAAATGCCGCTTTTAACCTTTCTTTCATAATTTATAATCTCCTTTGCTTTTAGTCTTTTGTTCATTATTCAA
The DNA here is from genome assembly GCA_949738935.1 of uncultured Eubacteriales bacterium. GTDB lineage: Bacteria > Bacillota > Clostridia > Lachnospirales > CAG-274 > MGBC114079. The sequence continues at coordinate 9,646 of CATJCJ010000727.1, forward strand.
TAACTCCTATAAAATAATTACTATCAAACCAGTAGAGAAAATAAATTTTATCACCAACAACGGTAAATTCATATACTGTATTCCAATTAAAAGCTTTAGCAGAAGCTGCTATATCAGGTGAAAAATTATTACCTTCACCGCCAACAATTGTCTCAGCCTTTGTTGCTATGCCCTTATCTACAGTAACTCTTCTTAATCGACCCCTGTCATCAACATATAAATAACCATTACTATACCTCATACTTCCCGGATTATAAAAACAAATATCCTCCACACTATTACTATCACGCCATTTCTTTTGACCTTTTAATCCAGCACATACTTTAAATGTTTTATCCGTAAAATTATAATAATATATTACAGATTCACCACTATTACCATATACATTGCCTTCTGAACTGCTGATATACAAATTATCATAATTATCAACAGTTATATGAAAAAGTTTTTCATTTTCTCCAAGCTTTTGAATTTGCGTCATATTTCCTATAAAAGTATCAATTTTGCACAGATAGATACCACTATCATCTTTACAAGTTGTATATACATTTCCTTTACTGTCAATGTCATAATCATAAAAGTCATAAAAAGACTGATACCCATAAACACCTCCGTCAATAATTAAAGTCATATTTTTACCATCAAATTTATATACTTTATTTTCTCCTACGTTCTTAAAATATATATTACCGTTTTTACATCTCATATTGCTAGGAGAAAATTCTAATGGAAAAATTTCAGTTTTTCCATTACTTATTTTTATAAGTCCTTTATATTTGCCCGCATAAATCGTCCCATCTTCTGACGAAGAAATACCAACTAATCTGTCAAACACAATATCATCAGAATTTGCCTCATCAGTCAGTTTTCCCATAAATGTTTTAAAAACTTTTCCATCAACATAAGAAGTCCTGCTATTCATTATAACAACAGCTTTTTTAGTATTATCCCATCTTACACCCCAACCTATAGCTTTCGCAAGAGCTTTGATAGATACATAAGGCACGTTATTAATAAGTCTGGGATAATTTGGGTCAGTAAAAGACCAATCCGAATAGTCTCGTCCTCCACTGCTACTAGGTTGACTACCTACAGTCATATTGTTGATTTCAAATGAAACTTTTGTCGTAGTTCCACTAATCGCTATAATTTGTTTCTCATTATCATATACTACATCAAAGATATCCATATCTTTCATAAAATCCATTATTGGTACATATACAGCTCCATCAATACTGACAGGCTTGTTACTTCCAAATTCAAATTTAACATCTTCAAGATAAATACTAACAGCATTTTCATCGGCTAAAACATTAATAGCTGTTATAGAACTAAATATAATTGTAATTACAATAAATATTGATATTAATTTATTTTTCATTTTAAATTCCTCCTTAAATTAATCTTTTTTATAGTCCAATAAAAATTCAGGTAATTCATTTTTTATAACCGATGCTTCTTCCTTTGGTGCTTCCGATTTTGGCGTTTCTACCTTTGGTTTCTCCATCTTTGGAGCTTCTGCTTTCGGTGTCTCAACTTTTGGCGTTTCTGCCTTTGGCTTTTCCGTTTTCGGGGTAGAATTTGAATTGCCTGACGAAGAACTGCCGCCTGATTTTTTATTTGAACTGCCGGTTTTACTGCTTGCGGCACTTGAACCGCTGTTGTTTTTTTTGCTTGTATTATTTTTTACATCACTCCTTTCATCATCGCTTCCGCTGTCAGAAACCGCTGCTTTTGGCTGTTCTGTAGAAAAAATAATAGCTTCTGTCATAATTTCAGTTTTTACCTCGGTTACAGTTTCCTTTACCTCTTCTGTTGTTGAAGTTACCGTAGTTTCTTCTGTTGTAGTTTCTACAGCAGTTTCTTCTGTCTCCATAATTTCACTTTCATTAATCACCTCCCTTACTTCATTTTCCTCGGAAAACTCGCTATAGCCTATAACCCCAGCAATTATTCCAAATACGGCTAACCCCCCAATTCCAAAAAGCGCCTTTTTCTTCATAGGAAACGCCTTTTTCCCTTCCTCTGCTTTTTCCGCTTCCTCCCTTGCTCTGATATCATCAATAATTGCTTTTTCAAAATCACCCGCGTCAGTCATAGTACGGGTAGCATCTTTTTCTGAAAAATTTCCTTGTGTAAAAGTTTTGCTTTCCGTTTCTGTAGGGATATAATTTATACTCTTTATTTCCGCCTGGTCTCCATTAGGATAAATAATCGCTGCTTCTTCCTCATTGTAAATAATAGCTTCGAGAGCCTTGCGCATAATCATAGGATTTTCATATCTGTCCTTAGGCTTATACGCACAGGCTTTAAGTACAATTTCTGCAAGTCTGCCATCGGCGTTTACTGGTTTTTCAATAGATATTCCGCTCATTCTTTTAACAAGTGATGTTTCTCTGTCATTATGGGTTATAGGATTAGGATAAGGGGGCATAAAAGGTACTCTATTGTTATTAAGAAGCCTGTACATCACAATACCAAGCGAATAAATATCGACCGTTGAACCATATGCCTCTCCTTTATACACCTCCGGCGCGATATAAGTAAATGTACCTTTTTTTGAAAGCCCGGAAATAGTTTTCTCAACCTGTCTTGCGATTCCAAAATCCCCAAGCTTAAATTGTCCTGTCTGTGACACAAATATATTTTCAGGCTTAATATCTCTGTGAATAATATTGTACTTCTGACAGGTTTCAAGAGCCTTGCAAATATCAATACCAAGCTGTATTACGTCTCTTTTTCTTATGTTATTATCCGCAATATAGTCAATAAGACTTGTCAGAAGTTCCATTCTGATGAATAAATCCCACTCAATTTTATCCTTTGATTTAACTACTTTATGGTCTTCATAACTCACAATATGACTGTTGCCTTTAAGCTTTGACATAAGAACAAATTCCTTGACAATATCCTCAACAAAAGTCTCAAAATATCGCTCAACAGATTCTTTGCTCATACCATCAGCCATAATGCTTTTTATTTCCGACTGGGATTGCGGCACTCTTATATACTTCAATGCGGAAATATATGTATTTCCAAATTCCTCTCTTTCAATACGATAAACTTTACCGTATCCTCCTTCGCCCAAAAGCTGTTTTATATACCAGCAATCCCATAAAGGCTCAAATCTTTTTAAATCTTCCATTTTATATCAACCTCCGTCAGCTGAACATAATTTTTGAAAAAATTTGCGCTAATTTTCTTAATGTACCGCTGTTTTTATTTTTCTCTAAATCTTTTTCCTTTGAAACATAAATCAGGATAACCGTAATATTGTCGCTTGAACCCGCTTTCACCGCTTCCATAAAAAGTTTTTTTCTTACTTCTTTTCTATCTGTACTAAGAATAATATTTTTTATATGTTCATCACTCAGTTTTGTAAGCCCATCAGAACATATAATAAATATATCTCCATTACAAACAACTTCAAACTTACCGATATAAGGGCTGATTTTCACATCGTCCTCTTTCATTCCAAGACATTGAGAAAGTACATTTTTATATTTGCTTTTTTCCGCTTGTTCCTTAGTAATAACGCCTGTCATAATAAGAGTCTGAAGTGACGTATGGTCTACGCTTAATTGTTTTATATTTTTTTCTCTGATTAAATAAGCTCTGCTGTCTCCTATATTTGAACATCTGAAATATCCGTTTTTAATATCAACTATAACAGCGGTTGTTCCGGAAATTTTAGATGATTTCTCAACACCCGCGCTGCATATATTTTCATTGGTCGCATTATAGTAATTTTCTATATCATTAATTTTATAAGTCTCACCTAAAATTCCAGCGGCAATATAAGACGCCAGCTCTCCTTTTTCTTCTCCTCCAAGCCCGTCAAATACTCCAAAAACCGATACTTCCTCATCTGTAAATAAATCCTCACATTCTTCGTTGCTATGCTCTTTATCAGCATAAATTGAGTTAAAATAATAATTATCTTCGTTATTGCTTCTTTTATTTTTATATGTAGCGCACAAACAATGCAAATTAAACATCTTATCACCTCATCTTAACGCAAACAAGGCTTTACCCTACGCCCCACTTATAGTTTGTGGGATGTAAGGCAAAGCCCCACAATTTCAATCAATTACCAAATCTTATCGAACAATCTCTTCAAAATTATAGCCGCGTGACCCCTTGCCATTTCAGCGGTTCCGCCAAAAAGACCATCGGTTCTTTTTATAACCATATTAGCGTCTGTAGCTAAAGCGACGTCGCTTTCCGCCCATTTTGCTATAGTCGACCTGTCTCCATATCCTCCAAGGGCCTTTTCAATATCGGAAACATCATAATAACCCATTTCATTTTTAAGCACTCTCGCTGAGACAGACACAATCTGCACTTTAGGTATAACAACATTTCCCCTAAAGGTATTATCCTCATATCCGTTTATAATTCCGGCCTTTTTTGCGCTTCCCGCTGTTCCATAAAACCAGTTTGATTTTACAACGTCCGAAAATCCTCCGTCCGCGTTTTCGTCAAGTTTTGAAAGGGTTCTTAAAATTATCGCGGCGACCTCCGCTCTTGATATACTCTTATCGGGAGAAAATTCTGTTTCACTTGTTCCGCTGATAATTCCCTTTGACGCTAAAAACTTAATGGCTTCCTGCATTTCAGCAGCTTTATTTTTTATATCGCTAAAGTTCTTTTCATTATTGACAACGGAATAAACTCCGCTTGCGTCAATCTTTGCGGTAATCTCCCCTGTAACAGGATTATATTTTCCGCCTACAGGACTGCCCTTTTCGTCAACTACAGCCATATAGTCGCCTTTTCCTTTCATATTAGGAAAACTGATTTTTATTTTCTCGCTTGTGTTTTTACCTCCAAAATTTACCAAAATCTTGTCTGTCCCTTTGCTTTCAAGAGAAACCTCAGAAATCGCCTTTGCCGAAAAACTCACACCCGCATAAGGAGTTTCAACCTTAACATTATCAATATTCTTGCTAAGCCTTTCTTTTGAAATTGACACTTTTCCGCTATTTGAAGTTTTAATTCTTGCGTTTACATTAGTTTTTCTTACTTTTTTAACAGACCCTGCAATTAAAGCTTTTGATGCTTTTTCTTCCGCCTCAACAGCCTTGTCTGTCAATTCCGACATACTGCCGTCATTAATGACAATTTCATCTGAATCCGTTTTTAGAGTTGCCGCTCTCGCTATCGCTTCTTCTCCAAATAAAATAGCCTTGTCAGCTCCGTTTGAGGAGTTTTTCTCTTCGGAACTTAACCCGCTTATCATCTCACCAATAATTTTTTCAGCATCTTCAGCTGTTTTGATGTTTCCCAATTCTTCTGTAGGAATATTAACAACTCTTTCATTGTCGTATATATATTCTACTTTTGGGGCTTGAATATCTATTGATTTACTTGTTGTAGCTTTCGTAGTTTCTTCAGTAATAATATTGTCATTATTTGTACCTAATTCTAATTTTCCTAATTTATATACATTAGAAGAATCTTTATAACATAATACTTCTGCTGAACTATTTTTTTCCATTAGTTCTATTAATTCATCTGTACTAATATTATCGCTAAGCAATGCTCTACAAAGATCTTCATTCAAATCAAATTCTTCCATAAAAAATACTGGTGCATCAAACTTATTCTCAAATCCGTCCATTATATAATCTGTATTTTCTTCCTTTAAAATTAAATTATCACCTATTTTAAAAACTACAAATCCTTTATTATTAGATATATATTTATCTGCCCCCCCCATATACTTCGGCTTCAAACGTACCATCTTGATTCGCACGAAAAATTGCTTCATAAAAACTATATCCATCATCTTCTAATAAAAATAAGCAATAATTATAATAAATATCATAAACTATTATTTTTGAAGCATCTTTAGTTGCCAAAAATTTTTCATAAAGTTTATTATAGTCTTTTTCTTCATATTCAGATTTTGTGATTTCCGAAGAATAATATATTTTTGGTGAAGCATATACCGATACTAAAGTGTTTTCACTTTGAAAAATCATTCCAGTCAAAAGCACTGTCACAGCTAAAAAACAATTCAAGAAACTTTTTATAAACTTGTTAAACATAAAAATTCCTCCAATAATAAATTTTTTTCTTTTTATCCTATCAAACAGTAAGCCCGATAAAGCATCATAGCGGCTTCACCCCTTGTTATAGGTTCTTTGGGTAAATAAACGCCCTCCCAAATGTTTATACCCTGCCTTTCAAGGAGTGAGATGTATTTTACTGCCCAAAAAGATATGTCGGCACTATCCTCATATTTTAAGAGATTAGACGTATCTTTCGGAAGTATATAGCCAAATCTGTTTTCCAAAATCTGACCTAAAACAGCGGCAAATTCCTGCCTTGTTATAACGTTTCCCGCTCTGAATGTGTTGTCGTCATAGCCAGAAAGAATTTCATATTTCTTCCCGCTCATAACATAGTTGTAAAACCAGTCGGAAGTATTTATGTCGTCAAACTTTCCGTCAGAATCCGCTTTTTCATCTATATCGAGCATTTTGCAAAACATAGTAACGCTTTCCGCTCTTGTAACAGTGTCATCAACACCATAAACTCCGTCAGCTTTTCCGCTGAGTATGTTTTTAGACGCGAGTATCGAAATTGCCTCATATAACCCCTCGTCGCTTGTATTTACATCGTTAAAAGAAACACTGTTGTTTCTTAAATAGTAACCTCCTGAATTTTTGACAGGAAATTTAAAAACACCTAAACTGCTTATATAGCTACCGCCAATTACTTTGTCAGTTTCGAGATTATCAGTACTTTTTTTGCAGGCAGTCAAAATATTAACATTAAAACTTTCATTATATGGTAAAATCCCCAGAGAAACTCCTTGTATATCCTTTGAAGAATAATCGCCTAAATCAACAGTAAAAAGAGAAATCTCATTTTCATCAAAAATAAGTTTTTCCCTTTCGGCAAAATCATTTCCATCTGTTAGAAAAATAACAATTCCTATAACAATACTTAAAATGGCAATTACACTTCCCACACCATAAACCAGTTTTACATTAAAACCGGTTTTAAACTGTTTTTTTCTGACATATATAAACACAAAAAACAGCATATATACAGCTATAAACACAAATAGGCACAGCAATACTATTTTAAAAAAACTAATTTGTGCCGTGCCATTGTATTTAGCCGTTACATTTTGTTCATCTTCAATACTTAGTGAAATCAGATTAGTTTCACTTTTTTTGACAGAAAACTCAGCGAGAGAAATGAAACAATATATCCCGTCAGCGTTAATAATTATATTATCCACAAAAGCGGCATAATCGCTTAAAGCGGAATCAAGAGAAAGATTGACTTTATTTGACGCACCTTTAAGATTAACAACTATGTCTGCCTGCAAATCCTTATATTTTGCCTCCTCTCTGTTTTCATATTCTCTCTTTTTTTCAATAGCAGTCTGTACGGGAGCGTCCAGAAGCTCAGAGCCGATAATCATTCCATCTGAATAATCTATATCAACAACTGCTGAATTTATTATATTTTTCTCTGCGTCGGCTATTTTAAATTCCATATCGCCAGCGTAAACAGCGTTGTGGAATATATAAGCAAGAATAAAAAATAAAATAACAATTCTTTTGTTCATAATAACCTCCTATATACATTTGATAACTACAATGGAAAGATTATCAGCCGCCGCCCCTTTTTTTACCTCCGCTATAAAATTTTCGCAGGCATTTTGGGCACTGAGCTTTATCATAAGACCAATATTTTCATCTCCATATACATTAAAATAATTATAAAAACCATCTGTACATATTACAAATATATCGCCTGATAAGATTCTCAGCTTTTTAAAGGAAACAGAAAGATTGTTTGCTCTGCCTATATAAGAAATAAGAATACTTTTATTTTTTTCTGAATTTCTTTTGTCTGTATCATTTTCATATTTTTCATAATAATTATAAAGAGTTTCATCTTCTGAAATCTGAGATACTCTATTGTTGTTATCTTTAATATGATATATCCTCGTGTCGCCGGAATACGCCGCTATAGCATAATCAGTATGTATAAAAAGCAGAGAAAGAGTAGTTCCTGTTTTTGCACTATTTTTTTTACAGTATTCCACAAGGTTATTATTAATATTGCTTATTTCACAATAAAGCATATCTATAACTCCGTCAGGCTCTATTTCTAAAAAATTCTCTCTGTTTTTATACCACCATTCCCGCAGTTTTTTTATAACAAATGTGCTTGCGTATTCTCCGCTTTCCATACCTCCCATACCGTCGGCGACAACAAACAATCCGGCGGAATCATTTTTTACCGCCAGTATTCTGTCCTGATTTATCTTTCTTTTATTGCCTTTATCGCTGAGATAACCTACATCAAGAAAAAGCATTTTAACCTCCTCTATTTTTCAATAATAACCTCAACAAAAATATCGCCGAAAGTTATCTCGCAGCTTTCCTCAATCTTAACCTCACCTGAAACTTTTTCCGTTTTATTAATAAAGGTACCATTTTTACTGTTCAAATCCTTAATATAAAGCTCATTGTCTTTTATAGTAAATATAGCGTGATTACGGCTTGTAAAGCTGTCGCTTCTGAAAAGAAGATCGTTTCCGATACCTCTTCCAACGGTAATTTGAGCCGTATCCATACGCTGTATTTTAAGACCGTCAATATCTTTATATTTTAAAGTAACTTTGATTTTATTTTCCTGAATTTCGGGTATCTGAATATCATCAAGGCTTCTCGTTGCGTCATAATCTATATCGTCAAAGCTTTTTGTAGAGTCATAATCTATATTGTCAATTTCAGAATCAATACTCATTGTTTTAAAATCATTAATAAAATCGGATTTAGAAATATTTCCGACACTTTCGTCAAGTTTTCTGTCAGAATTTTCAACAATAATATTCCTGTTATTATCAGACAAGTCCGTCTCTTCATTTTTATTGGAGTAATCTGAAAAAACAGCACCCACTGTATTAACCTCATCATCAAATTCATCTCTGAAAGAGTTTACCTTACCGCTTTTTTTTGAGTTAATATCGCTGAAATCCTTAATATGTTCCCATTCTGTTTTTTCTCCGACAGACGGCACTTCTTCTTTCTTTTTTTCAGTATTTTTTATAACAAAAACTGTCATAACAACAATACTTACAACAATTAAAAGTGCCGCCGCGATTAAAATAATATATAAATACATAATATCACCACTATTTAAAAATACTTGTTTTATCAGACTTTTTCAGGCTTATCATTTTGATTTTTATTGATACTCTTCATAAGCTGTTTTTCAAAGTTAGCGTTATTTTCGTCAGAATATCCCATAAAAACAACCTCGTCAATATCTTCTTCATTAAAAAGAAAACAATATTCAGGTCCTATACTTCCCTCCGGATAAAAACAAGCAAGATAATCCCACACCTTATTATTAACCGTACTAATTTGCTTTCTTCCAAAAACCATAAGGGTTTTTGACCCTCCTTTTAAAACTACCACTGAACCAATAGGTAGCATATTTTTACCCTCCTCGTATTATAAAATCATAGATTTAACCCTAAATTTTATAACAGAAAGCTTCGTTTTCCGAATCTTTCTGTCGTAATATTTACTATTATTAAATTGGATTGCCAAATTTCAATCAACTACCAAATCTTATCAAACAACCTTTTTAAAATTATAGCGGCGTCACCTCTTGTCATTTCAGCGGTTCCGTCAAAAAGACCATCGGTTCTTTTTATAACCATATTAGCGTCTGTAGCGAGAGCTACATCACTTTCCGCCCATTTAGCTATAGCCGTCCTGTCTCCATATCCTCCAAGAACCTTTTCAATATCAGAAACATCATAATAACCCATTTCATTTTTAAGCACTCTTCCAGAAACAGATACAATCTGCACCTTTGGAATAACAACGTTTCCTCTAAAGGTATTATCCTCATAGCCATTTATAATTCCGGCGTTTTTGGCACTTCCTGCTGTTCCATAAAACCAATTTGATTTTGTAACGTCTGAAAATCCTCCGTCTGCGTTTTCATCAAGTTTGGAGATGGTTCTTAAGATTATCGCCGCTACCTCCGCTCTTGATATGCTCTTATCAGGAGAAAATTCCGTTTCGCTTGTCCCGTTAATAATTCCTTTTGACGCTAAAAGTTTAATTGCCTCCTGCATTTCAGCAGCTTTGTCCTTTATATCGCTGAAATCTTTTTCATTATTGACAACTGAATAAACTCCGCTTTTGTCAATCTTTGCGGTAATCTCTCCTGTAACAGGATTGTATTTTCCCCCTACAGGACTGCCATTTTCGTCAACTACAGCCATATAGTCGCCTTTTCCTTTCATATTAGGAAAACTGATTTTTATTTTCTCACTTGTGTTTTTACTTCCAAAGTCAACTGAAATCTTATCCGTCCCTTTGCTTTCAAGAGAAACCTCAGAAATCGCCTTTGCCGAAAAACTTACGCCCGCATAAGGAGTTTCTACCTTAACATTATCAATATTTTTACTAAGCTTTTCTTTTGAGATTGATACTTTTCCGTTATTTGATGTCACAATTTTTGCGTTTACATTAGTTTTTCTTGCTTTTTTAACAGAGCCAGAGCTTAAAGCCTTTGATACTTTTTCTTCCGCTTCCGCTGCCTTGTCCGTTATCTCCGACATACTGCTGTCATTAATAATAATCTTGTCTGAGTCCGTTTTTAGTGTTGCCGCTCTCGCTATCGATTCTTCTCCAAATAAAATAGACTTGTCAGCTCCGTTCGCGGAGTTTTTCTCCTCAGAAGTCAGACCGCTTATAGCTTCGTTAACTGCTTTTTCTGCGTCATCAGCATTTTCAACATTATTTAATCCGTCTATAGAAATACTAACTTCCTTTTCTACATTATTGTAGATATATCCTGTAATTTCAGATTGATTGGGTACAAAATTATTAGTTATAACTTCTGTTGCCTCTTCTTTTTCTTCATTAATTATAGTCCTTGGTTTTTCTAAACTACTTTTTCCTAAATTTAAATCTTTTACTTGTATAGGTATATATCTTATTAATACTTCATAAATTACAGAACTTGTCTCATAATCATAATCAAGACCCCAATACCATACTGTTCCATCATTTTTATATGTTACTATAACCCCAATGCCATATTGTTCCATCACTTTTCAATGCAACTGTAACATCAGCTCCTGCAGCCACTGCTACTATTTCAGTTAATCCTTTTACCTGCACTGGTATACTTCTGTCTTCCGTTGTTCCATCTCCAAGTTGTCCAAATTTATTATAGCCC
>CATJCJ010000728.1 GCA_949738935.1 uncultured Eubacteriales bacterium
CTTTCCGCCGACTACGACTACGTCTATCGAGCCTATTTTCAATACCGACGCGTTATCGTATTCCTTTGCCGTATCTTTGGCGATTGCCGCGTATTTTTCATAATACTTGCCGTACGGTACAAATCCGATTTTATCCCAGTGTCCTCCGCCTGATGTTGAACCGTAAACGGTGCCTTCATCGTCATCATACATTATTCCCAAGCCGTCCGATTTTGCTTCGTCGTAGCTGCCATACAATGTAACGTCTTTCCATGTATTGCGACGTGTTTTTAGTGTTTCAATTATTTTGCTCATTTCGATTTTCCTTTCCTACATTTCCATAGCCAAATCTTCTTCAAATTCCGCTTCAACAATTATTACGGGAGGTTCGTTAATCGCATTGTAAAATTCTTGTTTCTGCTGAATTTCGGATTCAGCCATCAGCTCGCCGCTGATAATTTTTTTCGATATCTTTTCTGTAACCGACTGTAAGGTTTCGTCTGTTTCCTCGGTTTATTCGGATTCAAAATATATGCATACTTCCTTGTATATTTTATCCGAAATAAACTGTTCGGCGGAATCCTCGGCGTATGAATTTCCCTGAACTTGTTCGGCGGGCAGTTCTTCTCTTACCCAATTCACAAATTTATTCCAAGCCTGCGAGAAAAACTCCTTTAACCGCTCTATGATTTTTTGAACCACAAGCTCAAAACGAAGCTTTTGCATTTGCTCCGCGCTGAAGGCGGAGTCGGCGTATACGCCGGTATCTATGCCGTTACGCTCTCCGAATTTGATCTGTCTCATCTGAAGAGCGTTCAGTTCGGGATTCAGCATATTTTTTAGATTGAGTCCGCGCCTTGCGGCGTCCATTATTTCTTTTGTCTGACTGTCGTTATAAGCTCCGGTTTGCACCACCGCCTTTACAAGTTTCCCTACATTCACGCCCTCAGCTGCCGTACGCCTGATCTCCCTCATTGTTTCGGCCGATATGGCGGGATCACTGTAAAGCGATATGTCAAGTCCCGCTTTTTTCGCCAAGTACAGTTCCTGAAGCTGAGCAACGTTATAATCGGGATTTTTAATGTCCTCAATACTAAGTCCCGATCTGATACATTTCCTGAAAACCGCTGTTTGTTCTTCCGTAAATTTTTTTGCCATTATGATATCCTCCTTTAAAAATAAGTGTACGGGGTTGCAACCGTC
>CATJCJ010000729.1 GCA_949738935.1 uncultured Eubacteriales bacterium
AATTATACTACCAAATACAGATAACTTCCAATTTCAAACCTTTTCGTAAATATAATTATTAGTATCCGTTGTAACAGTAATACGATACTGCTGGTTTCTAAATTTAATATAGAATTGAACGGACGAACCGTATGGAATATCAACCATATCCGAACCAAACCGGAACCATAACGTATAGGACTTGTTTGGCTGAAGGGTCTGATAACTGAGATCCGCCCATACGGAATCCGAGTCGTCCGCAAGAATTATACCCAGATGGGCCCGCTGTGTTCCGTTTAACACCGCATATTCTCCCCCCGCACGGTTCTCACGGGAAATAAGGATATAATTGTCCGGTGATGAATCCGGTGCATAAACAAAGGAAGCCCTGATTTTGATATAATTTTGTTTTACGCCGTCACTTTCAAGGGAGAACTTTATGAACTCATCCAGCTTGACATCCCCGCACATCGTACAGACTCCCTTTTCATAGTCATGCTTCTTTACCGGTTCCACAACAGCGCCACAAACACTGCACACAGCAGGCTGCGTACAAGTCGAAAATACCGGGTTCGGGCGGTGTGCCATCAAACCTCCGACTTTTTTCCACAAGAACAAGTCGCCGGCCGCGCACAGGTGGACTGGGAATATTTGTGAATATGCTTTACCGTAATGACGGCCGCCAATTTTTTCTTACCGATTTTTGCGGTAATGGTTGCCTTCCCGGCTTTTACTCCGAGAACTACGGCTTTCTCATTCTTTTTCCCCGACTTCTTCTGAATTTTTGCGATTGAGGGTTTGCTGCTGCTCCACGCCACTTTACCTTTCGGTTTTTTTACCTGAAGCATAAGTTTCTTTTTCTCATTCAGGCTGGCTTTCTTTTTATTTAGCCTCATTTTTCCCGCCGCTTCACTCTTCATTGGTTCCTGCCACATGCAAATTCCAGATACTACTGCTAACAGTATCAGGGACAACCGTATTGCATGACAAATTTTTTCTTTCATAGGTCAATTTCCTTTCTTTTTTGTACTCATAATACAATATTATGAATACTTCCTTTCCTACTGCCTATGTATATTCCGCCGTTTTACTGAAAAAAAATCCCTAAAAAAATCTGCCCTATACGAAAAAGTTTTAAAAGCGTGTTGACAAAGTTCACATAATATTGTATTTTGTGAACTTACCACCGGTCTAATTCATTTATTTTCTTTCTCTTGTGCTCTACGGACGTCGACGTATAAATCCGGGTTGTCTCCAAATTTGAATGTCCAAGTATATCCGCCAATTCAAACATATTTGAAAAACGCTCCATATAACTTATGGCGAAATAATGACGAAAACTATGAGGGTGGACCTTTTTTTCATCCAGCCCTGCCATTCCTGACAAATATTTGAGCATTTTCCAAACAGCTTCCCGGCTGATCGGCGTTTTCCGGTTTCCTAAAAAAACTGCGCCAGTCAAAATATTTTCTTCTTTACAATACTTACTTAAATCGGTTATTAATCCATCCGGCAAATAAATTTCCCTTACTCTTCCTTTGTTGGATACATGCGTATACCCTTTTTCCAAAACGGAGACGGTTATAAACCGCAACTCGCTAATTCTTATCCCGGTCAGCGCCAGGGTTTTCATAATTAAATAATATTTCTTCCTCCCCGTCTGCAGCGAATACTCCAATAACTTTTTGTAATCCTCCGTTGTAATTACATTCTCTACACTTCTTCGCTTTTGTACTTTCAAAGTTTTCACGTCACAATTTTGGATCCCCAAAAACCGGATATATTTATTTACTGCAATAATATATAGATTAATACTG
>CATJCJ010000730.1 GCA_949738935.1 uncultured Eubacteriales bacterium
CCGAGGAGCTGCCGAGTGCTTTGGTTCTGCCTGTTCTGTTGTTTCTTGTCTTTCAATGTAACCTCCATCTATATTCTTGTTGCTCGATAAAAAAATACCGCGTCGCGTATTTTATAAAATCGAGAATGCTTATATCGTCATGCCGTATCGCCAGAAACGCGTACACAAGCGTAATTATAACGGGTAATGAAAACCCCGTCTGCGACATAGCGAACACGGAAATAAGCGCGCCGATACCGATCACGGCAAGGTCTTTCAGCCGCCACAGAAACAGCGTTGGCGCGGCTTTGAGGTTGTCGGGATAAATGTACATATTTTCTCCTTACTTCTTGGCAACGGAGGACACCATCTGCTTGAGGTGAACCGCCGATTGAGCCGTATTGATAACGCCGTTTATATTCGGTCGCGCCGCTGTTTCCAGTCCGAACAGTCCCGCGATTCTCGGAATTTCTCCTGCCGCAAGCATAATTCCCAGTCCAAGCAGCCAGTAATCCTTAAATAAAATCAAACCGCATACCAGCATTGTCGACTGCAAAAACGCCGTCAGACAGGTAGCGATCACTTGCTTGACCCACATGATAAAACCGTCCGTGTAACCGCGCGGCACGGAGAACATATACATCGCTCCGACCGCAATTTGTATCAGCAAAATTCCGCCGCGCTTTATGCTTGCGAAGAACACCTTTATAAATAGCGATAGGTAACTCTTTGAAATAATCTCCGAGTTTTCCCCCGCTCCACACCGTGCATGCGACTTTCATCGCACACGGCGTTCCATCAATATTACAATTTCATCGGATTGGTATTACTTTCAAAGTTACCAAAACCATTAAATAGCGGTGTTACCCGCCAACACTCGAAGTTTGTTTATTTTGTCAAGTTGAGATTTATCGGGTTTAATTTTGTCCAGATATGCTTGTATCGTTTCGAGTTTTGTCGCGTGTATCAGTTTGTGAACATCAATATGGACGATAATAAGATTTTTATATTCGTCCGTACCGCCTTGACTTAACGGCTTTTTGTGGTGACAATGGATTTCATCAATCCAAAGCACTTTGCCTGTAACGGCGCATTTTCCGTATTGAGCGGCGTATAACGATACCCGATTATCCATATATTCCACGCTTCGGTTTGGCAGGTACGCTCTTGCGAGCATATGCAGAACAGTTATTACCGTTTCGTCGAATTTCAGATTTCGGTGAATTTCTTCTCTGCCTTCTGCCGTATACTTGCATATCTTTTTCTTTTTATACATTGGGTTCTTGGTCTGCACATATCCAATGGGACACATTGGTGTCTGACATATATACAACAGCATTTTACTGCTGCCATATCGCTTGGAGATAAAACCATAGCCGCTTTGACCATAGTTGGTCATTAACTCTCTTAAACGGTGGTATATGCCCAAATTTATTATGAAATGTATCCTATTGCAATCTTTATTGACCTCTGTTGCATACCTGTAGTAATTCTGAATGCCCAAGACCATAAGATTGTACTGATTAACGTTTGCACAAACAGCTTTGCGATTGTTGCTGTGCTCAATTTTGATAACCTGCTTTTTGAGTTTATCAGTTATACGTTTTGCAGTTTTGTCGGATATATGAGACCTTACAACAAATTTTCCTCCTTTCCGAACCGCTTTTATTTTAAACCCAAGAAATTCAGAATGATTTTGTCAATATCACTTGACACAATTTACACAAAAGATTTCATCAACTTTTCGTTACTTCCGCACAAATATCCACGGAGCGTAAGCGGAGTGGA
>CATJCJ010000731.1 GCA_949738935.1 uncultured Eubacteriales bacterium
AATTTGAATTATAAAATATAAGGTTATATATATTATTTTTAAAATCTTGTTCGCTATATAAATTTTCCAACAAACTTTTAATTTTTTTACTCATAGGGACATATCTTATTCCTGAAGTGGTTTTTGTTCTGTTATGAACAACCGTTTTTCCTTTTATATCAACCACTGTTTTACATATATAAATCAATTCCTCCCTAAAATCAACATCTGCCCAAGTTAAAGCTAGAGCTTCTCCAACTCTGACACCTGTTCCCAAAAGAAAAATAAATACTTTACCATAAAAATCATTTTCACACTGCTCCACAAATTTTGCCTGTTCACTTTTTGTAAAAACGGAGATAATTTTCTTATTTCCGGACTTCGGCAATGTAACATTACAGCAAGGATTTTTCGATATTATTCCTAAATTTACAGCTTTACTTAACATAGCATTCAATTTTTTAAATATAGACAATATATAAGCGTCTGTCAAATTTTCTTTTTTTAAACTGTTTACATAATTTTGAATTTCAATTGTTGTTAATTCTTTAAGTTTCAAATAATTAAATGGTTTAATAATTCTAATTTTTATAAGACGTAAGTATCTTTCATATGTACTATCCATAATTTCGTTTTTCTTAAAAGTATTAAGCCAATATATTGCCCATTCACCTACATATATATTAGAAGGTTCTGTATATTGTTCAGTAATTAAATCATATTTAACCTGATTTAATTTTTTTAAAACTTCTCTTTTTGTTTTTCCATAAAATGATTTTCTCTTTAGTTTACCTGTTTTTGAATTATACTCTACTGTAATTTGAGCAACCCAATATTTTCCATTGTTATAGATGGAGCCCTCTCCATTACCTCTTGATTTAACTTTTGCCAAATTATTCACTTCTTTGTTTAGGCAATAATAAATAATATAAGACACTTTTTATTAATATTACCCTTATTATACTTTAAATATAGTCAATAATTATAAAGCTTATTACATTTTATATATTATTTTCATCATTTTACAGATTTGATACCATTGATGCATTATTGACAGACGAATAATTTTTCATACTTTATTTTACTGTTAACCTAATGGCATCATAAAGCTGCTTTTGTTCTGTAGAAAAATCACAATATATACCCAAACTATCCGGGGGTTTTCTTTATACAAAAAGCCTGTTACGTTAATTATAACAGGCTTTTTGCTTTGAATTTATTTTCTATATACTATTCTGTCTCAAAATCATCAAATGTAATAATATCATCAGCGCTTTTCCCTGCGGGAATCATAGGAAGCACTTTTTCATCAATATTTATCTCACAATTAATAACACAAGTCCTATTAAGTTCAATAGCCTTTCTAACAGCCTCATCAACTTCCTCAGGTTTTGTAACATTAAAAGGAACTGCCTTGTACGCTTCTGCCAACTTTAAAAAATCTGTAGCTTTATCCAAATTTGTATTTGAATATCTGGCATCATAAAACATATTCTGCCACTGCCTAACCATACCCAGAACGTGATTATTAATTAAAACAACAATAACAGGCAAATCATTCGCTACCGATGTGGCAAGCTCAATATTATTCATATAAAAACAACCATCACCAGCAATATCAAATACTACTTTATCAGGATGTCCAGCTTTAGCGCCAATAGCGGCACCAAGACCAAAGCCCATAGTACCCAATCCACCGGAAGTAATAAGATGTCTAGGATACTTATAATCAATAAATTGACATGCCCACATTTGATGCTGCCCAACTTCTGTTGTAATAATAGCCTCACCTTTTGTAATAGCACTGATTCTCTCCATAATATATTGAGGTTTAAGTTCACCATCTTCCGCGTATTTAAGAGGAAATTCTTTTTTATAAGCTTTAACTTTATCCATCCATTCTTCATGTGAACAATTTTCAAGTTTACAATTAAGAATTTTAAGAACTTCTCTGCAATCACCAACAACAGAACAATAAGAATTTACGTTTTTATTGATTTCAGCCGCGTCAATATCAATATGTAGAACTTTAGCGTCCGGCGCAAATTTTGCGATGTTAGTAGCCACCCTGTCACTAAATCTTGCCCCAACAGCGATAAGCAAATCACACTCATTAACAAGTAAATTAGACGTTTGAGTTCCATGCATACCAATCATACCGGTAAATCTCTCATTATTTGATGGAATTCCCCCAAGACCCATAGCAGAAAGACAAATCGGAGCATCAATTTTATTTATAAACTCAGAAAGTTCATCTGACGCCTCCGATGAAATGATACCTCCGCCGGCATATACAAAAGGTTTTTTTGAGGAGTTAATAAGCTCAATAGCTTTTTGAATATCCTTATCAGTAATATCATCTACATATCTTTCAAACTTTTTAGGTTCTTTTCTTTCATACTCAGCCATATTAGCGGTAACATCTTTAGTAATATCAACAAGAACAGGACCTTGTCTACCAGCTTTAGCAATATAAAAAGCTTTTCTAATAGTATCCGCAAGCTTATTAACATCTTTAACTATAAAACTATGCTTTGTAATAGGCATAGTAATTCCGGCAATATCAACTTCCTGAAAACTATCTTTTCCCAAAAGCGGTAAAGCCACATTACCAGTAATAGCAACCATAGGAATACTATCCATATAAGCTGTAGCAATACCTGTCACAAGATTAGTCGCCCCCGGACCACTTGTAGCAAGACAAACCCCAACTTTCCCTGTAGCCCTGGCATATCCGTCAGCGGCATGAGCAGCCCCTTGTTCATGAGAAGTAAGGTAATGTTTTATCTCATCTTTATGTTTATACAAAGCGTCATATATATTAAGAACAGAGCCTCCCGGATAACCAAAAATAGTGTCAACACCCTGCTCTTTCAAACATTCAACTAAAATTTCCGAACCATTTAACAACATCTTATCACCCCTTTATAAGTCATTCGAGTATAGCGCCTTTATCAGCGCTTGAAACAAGTCTCGCGTATCTTGAGAGATAACCTTTTTTAATTTTAGGCTCAGGAGCGTTCCATTTAGCTCTTCTTTCATTCAAAATCTCATCCGAAACCCTAACAGACAAAATACCAGCGTTAATATCAATATCAATAATATCTCCCTCTTCAACAAGAGCGATATTACCTCCCGCGGCAGCCTCAGGAGAAGCGTGACCAATACTAGCTCCTCTTGAAGCCCCGCTGAAACGTCCATCAGTCACAAGAGCAACCTCTTTATCAAGTTTCATACCAGCGAGAGCGGAAGTTGGAGAAAGCATTTCTCTCATACCAGGACCGCCTTTAGGACCTTCATATCTAATAAGCACGACATCGCCACTGACAATTTTACCGCCAAAAATAGCGGATATAGCGTCTTCTTCCGAATTAAACACTCTTGCGGGTCCTGAATGTTTAAGCATTTCCGGGGCTACAGCGCTTCTTTTAACAACAGCCCCATTAAGAGCTATATTACCTTTTAAAACAGCGATACCTCCTGTTTTGGAATAAGGATTCTCAACAGGACGAATAATCTCAGGATTTTTATTATAAGCATTCTCAATATTTTCTCCAACCGTTTTCAATGTAACTGTAGGATTATCAAGCTCAAGAAGTCCAAGTTTTTTAATCTCACTCATAACAGCGGGAATCCCCCCTGCCTCATTAAGTTCCTCAATATAATTAGGACCCGCTGGAGCGAGATGACAAAGATTAGGAGTTTTATCACTAATCTCATTAGCCATATCAAGAGTAATCTCAACACCAGCCTCATGAGCGATTGCCGGAAGATGAAGCATAGAATTTGTGGAACATCCTAAAGCCATATCCATAGTAAGCGCGTTTCTGAAAGCCTTTTCATTCATAATATCTCTTGGTCTGACATTATTTTCAATCAATTTCATAATCTGCATACCAGCGTGTTTAGCGAGACCTATTCTGTCCCCATAAACAGCCGGAATAGTACCATTCCCTGGAAGTGCCATACCAATAACCTCAGAAAGACAATTCATAGAGTTAGCCGTATACATACCAGAACAAGAGCCGCAGCTTGGACAAGATTTATTTTCATATTCTTTTAACTCACTCTCATTAATAATACCCGCCTCAAAAGCGCCGACAGCCTCAAAAGTTTTAGAAAGGCTAAGTTTTTCTCTTTCAGCGCCGCATTTAAGATGTCCAGCTAACATAGGACCGCCGCTCACGACAATAGCTGGAATATTAAGCCTTGCCGCCGCCATAAGCATACCAGGAACAATTTTATCACAGTTAGGAATAAGCACAAGTCCATCAAAGCCGTGAGCTGTAGCAAGACACTCAACCGAATCAGCGATAAGTTCTCTTGTAGGCAAAGAATAATGCATACCAATATGTCCCATAGCAATACCATCACAAACACCAATAGCCGGAACCTCAATAGGAGTACCCCCCGCCGCCAAAACACCAGCCTTTGCCGCTTTAGCTATATTATCAAGGTGCATATGTCCTGGAACAATCTCACTTTGAGCATTGACAACACCTATAAGAGGTCTCTCAAGCTCCTCATCTGTATAACCCATAGCTTTAAACAAAGACCTATGCGGTGTCTTATCTGGTCCTTTTTTAACTCTGTCACTAATCATATAAAAAACCTCCATTTATATTTAATTAATTTTATTTTTAAGATTTTGGGCTTTGTCCAAATCTGATTTTATTTTTAAAACCTTGGGCTTTGCCCAAACCCACAAGCCTTTTAAAAAAGGCTTGACCGAAAACTTTTATGCAAAACTTCGTTTTGCTAAAAAAAATATATTAAAAAACTTTTATCAAGGCAAATAACCATAAACTTTCATATATATAATACCATTTATTAATCGAACCGGATTGTCTGTATAAGGTATGTTAAATTCACCATAATTAAAAACATCCCAATACTTCCCGTGCGTATTATTATAAGCGCAATAATTTCCTAAAATTTCTCCTAAATCTATAGCGGAAACATACAATGACCCGTCAATAATTTTTGGAGTAATTTTAAAATCATAACTTTCATAAAAGCGATTTTCATCAGGATAATCAACAACTGTAAAATCAACTTTTGATTTTCCTGGAGTTATTGAAAAAGCCCTAACTGAATTAAAAGTTTGTGAAAAGTTAGGAAGATAAGCTTTTGTAGCTTTTGTCTTTGGATTATATTCTATACTTCCCCCCACAGCAGCGACAATATCTCTAACTTTTACCATAGCGTTTCCATTTATAAGTTTATATTCATTTGTTACAATATAAGTTCTAAAATCCCCGCCGTTAAGTTGACCATAATAAGTATCAGATGAAATTTCATTTATATTCTCCGGCTTCATATTCCAATAAGGCACAAATTTACCCAATTCATCAATATAAGCCAAATCTCTGAATTTTGTATAAGCGAAGCAGTTTACCGTTCCGATGACAACCAACACAACCGCAAACAATATTGTAATTAATTTTTTCACACAAATTCCTCCTTAAAATCATAGTAAAAAATAGATACGAATTATATAATGTAATATACACAAAAATTATGTTTCTGTCAATAAATTTTATATTATCATTTATAAATACATAAAATTTTAGATATAGTAAATCCACTTGAGATATAACAAAAAAATATTTTACGAGTGCGTAAGAACTGCTGGGCAGTAAGCGAATTGCGAAGCAATTTGCGGCCCTTGCAAGCAAAATAATTTTTTTGTAACTTTTAAAGTGGATTTACTATAAATCTTTTTCCCTGAGGGGTAATATAAATTTCGCCTATATCTTCCTCGTCACCAGGATAAAAGTTTGTCACAAAAAGCATACCGTTTATAAATTTAATATCAACTTCCGTATCAGCGCTACAAACTCCTCTTAAATCAAATTTGCCAAGGTCATTGCCGTAAAAATCAAAAAAATTGACAACTTTATTTTTAACATAGGCAAAAACTCCGCTTTTGTCAATAGCGACAGGCATACTTGGTATAGCGACAGACCCTAATCCTCTATTAACGTTTGTTTTTATCACCTTTCCATTTTTATCGACAATATCACAAAGTCCGCTTTCACCATTATCTTTTAATACCTCATAAAAATCAAATCCTTTAACGTTCTCGACATTTTTATATCCAAGCTTTCCTGCGTCAAATTTCACTGAACCGTCAGCGTTTAAAATATAGTTATGAAAATGAGGCCCTCTAACAATAGCTTCGTTATTTTCCATAAGAGTCACATAATCATACTCTGCCGCCACACCGCTGTAACATCTGTAAAATATATGCTTATCATTATCGCTGTTATGAAAATGAGCGTTTGTACCTACAGAATCCCAAAGGTCCCAAGAAGGGTCAATATCGCGGTGTTTTACAACCTCGCATTTTGAGTTTAAAATATCACAGCCTCCATTTTTATTGGCAAGAACAAAAAGTCCGTTATACATAATCGTAAATTGTCCACTATGCGTATATCCTTTAGATTTATCAATAATAACATTTCCTTTAGAGTCAATAATAGTTGACAAAAAATCAGAGTCAACAAACTCATATAAATTATCCCCTATTTTATATAAAACGCCATTTCCAGAAAAAACCTCTTTCATATCAGGAATACTGTAAAGTGTTGATTTTAAAATATTGCTCTCAAATTTAACAACCGCGTCCGAACCATCTAAAATTTCATAATTGGCAGGGATATTTCTTTCATTTCCGTCTTTATCAACAACTATAGAAGCTCCCACACCAACGCCTGTACTTGTTATAAAAATCCCCAGCTTTTTATCAAAAGGATAAATATATCCCTTTTCTTTCTCTGTATATTGGTTTCCATCGCTATCAATATAATCCGCCTTATAATTTTCTTTGCTATATCCAATAGCATATTGCATTCCATCGGAAATATAATCTTTGGCGGTTTGTCCATAAGGATAATAATCAGCTTCAGGAATAGGATTTGCCTCCATATTGCCATAGCAATTAAATAATCTCAAAAAAGTACAGATAGCCTGTTCTCTTGTATAATATCCATCAGGGTCATAATTATCTTCAGAAACCCCAAGCATAACGCCATATCTGTACATATGATTAATCTCATCTCTTGCCCAGTTTCTTATAATTCCCCCATCATTAAAAGAATGGGGAATACAACATTCGGGAGTTTTACTCGAATTATGTAAATTATCAATAACAGAAGTTCCCACGGAAAGAGTATTATAAAGCATTCTCGCGGCTTCTTGCCTTTTAATAGAGTTGTTTGGAGCGAATTTATCATCGCCGACACCATTAACAATTCCTATTTCAGCACACTCTAAAACATCTCTGTTACTTGTATCTAAAAAAATAATATCACTATTTTTATACTCAAAATCACTTCCCCAGGCTTTTAAAACAGAGGCACATAAACCACAAAATTCTTCTCGTGTTATATTTTTTGTATAATCTTTCTGTAAAATTTCAGGCACAAGTCCCTTTTCAATAGCCTCCCTAACCTCTTTTTCCGCCCAGTCTGAAACACCGTTAAGCGTTTTTTCAGAAACGGTCGATACAGCGCCGGAGGAAGTAAAAGTATCAGCGCCAAAAACGCCCGCTGAAAACATACTTCCGACCACAACACCGCTTATCAAAAAACATAAAAATCTTTTCATAAAATAAACACCTTCTTAAATAAAATCAAAATATCTTGCCATAAGGGGTAATATAGAATCTATCACAATCTTCGGTATCATAGTATCCCACTCTTACCCAAAGTAAACCATTTATAAACTTTATTGATACTCCCGAAATATTTTTGCCTTTCTCATTATACTTGCTCAAATCAAGTTCCGCCAAATCATTTCCAAAAAAGTCAAATATTTTAATAACATTATCGCTTGTAATATAAGCGCAGACTCCGCTTTTATCAAAATAAACATCGTTTCCGCTCACACCACTTTTGATTTTTTCATTATCTATGCTTTTAATAACGTTTCCTTTTTTATCGACTATATCGCAAAACAATTTATCATTTTTATAATGGCGAACTTTATAGAGGTCAATTCCTTTAATTTTATCGATATCCTCGTAATTGCCACAATCAAACTTAACTGTTCCGTCAGCGTTTAATATATAAGCGTTATTCCCTTTATAAGCGACAGCCTCGTTACTCTCGTTTAAAATCACCTCCTCATATTTAAAAGATTTCTCACTAAAAGCTCTGTAAAACGTACTGTCTATCTCATTATTAGACATATCGTCAAAACGTATATTTGAACCTACGGAAGAAACGAGGTACCAATTTTTATTTACCTTAAAATTTTTAAGAATTTCTCCTTTTGAATTTATAATTGAATAAAAACCGTCTTTATTTTTCAAAACAAAAATACCATTATAACAAAAATTCTCTCCCTCACGTATATAGCCTTTAGAGGAAGCGACTATAACCTCGTTTTTCTCATTAACAACACTTATAGGCATAAAGTCATTCGTTTTGTCATAATCATACAGCTGAGTATATAAATTCTCACCCATATATCTTACGTCATCAAGAACTTTCTTTTTATCGGAAAACCTATAAAGTACCATAGTTCCATAATATTTTCTTGTTCCAAAAACATATTCGGGATTTATAAATTCAATGGTGGAAAAATCAGTATCAAGGCAATAATCGCCGTTCTTATCCACAATAGAAAAACCGCCGACTTCCGGTCCGACATTTGTGAGAAAAGCGCTCCAAGGCATATTTAATGGATATACATATCCTTTTTCTTTTTCCGTATATTTTTTTCCGCCGCTGTCAATATACTCTGTATGATAATCTTTTTTATCATAAAATACAGCGTCAGCCATTCCGTAGTCAATATAACTGTCGGCGTAAGAGCCATAAGGATAATAATCCACTTCAGGAATAGGATTTTCCGCCATATTGCCATAGCAATTAAATAATCTCAAAAAAGTACATATAGCCTGTTCTCTTGTATAATATCCGTCAGGGTCATAATTATTGTTAGAAACTCCAAGCATAACACCATATCTATACATATGAGTAATCTCATCTCTTGCCCAATTTCTTATAATCCCCCCATCATTAAATGAATGAGGAATACAACAGTCCACAGCGCTGTCACCGGCTCTGCTATGTTTTTCCATAATAACAGCTGTTCCTGTATTAAGAGTATTATAGAGCATTCTTGCGGCTTCTTGTCTCTTAATAGGGTTGTTTGGGGCAAACTTACCATCCCCGACGCCACTGACAATTCCCTTTTCAGCACAGGCTAAAACATCTTTATTATTTGTATCCGAAAAAATAATAGTACCGTTTTTATAATTAAAATCATTTCCCCAGGCTTTTAAAACAGCGGCACATAAACCGCAAAATTCTTCTCGTGTTATATTTTTTGTATAATCTTTCTGTAAAATTTCAGGCACAAGCCCCTTTTCAATAGCCTCTCTAACCTCGTTTTCCGCCCAATCTGAAACACCGTTAAGAGTTTTTTCAGAAACGGTCGATACAGCGCCGGAGGAAGTAAAAATATCGGCGCCAAAAACACCTGCTGAAAACATACTCCCAGCTGCGATACCACTTATCAAAAAACATAAAAAAAATCTTTTCATAAAATAGACACCTTCTTAAAATAAAATCAAAGTATTTTACCATAAGGAGTAACATAAAAATTTTTCAAATTTGTGTCAACAAAAAGCATACCGTTTATGAAATCAATTCTATTAACTTTTAAATCAGCGCCATAAATATCGCTCAATTCAACTTTTCCAAGATTATCTCCAAAAAAGTCAAAAAAGTTAATTACGTTCTCATTTGTAACATAAGCGAAAACGCCGCTTTTGTCAATACTCAAATTTTTACTTACATCTGTTTTAATTACAAATCCACGTTTATTGACAATATCGCACAAACCGCTATCATCATTATATTTAAACGCCTTGTAAAAATCAAATTCCGGTATTTTCTCTACAGTACCATATCCTCCAAACGGCGCGTTAAATTTCATTGTCCCATCAGGGTTAAGTATATAGCAGTCAAAATCTTTTTCACCGCCCCGCAGTACATTTGTTCGAACAATAGCCTCGTTATTGTCAGTAAGCTGTACATAGTCATATACAAAATACTCTCCGCTTATCCCTCTGTAAAATATATATTTGTCATTTTTTCTGTCATAAAAATTTATATTTGAGCCGACAGCGTTTCGAAATTCCCAGGAACTGTCCGGTTTATTAAATGTTTTTATCACTTCTCCGTTTGGTTTTTCAACGTCTACAATAGAAATACTTCCGTCAGCTTTTTCCATAGTAAAAATATTATTGTAACTCCGGCCCGCTTTGACATACATTTCAGATTTTTTTAGCTTATTATAATTTGTGAACCACTCCCCTTCACTATTGACTATACTTATGCCCGACCAATAATTATAGTTATCTTTTGTATCACCAAAATCTGGTCTTTGGCCATACTTTGAGATTTTAAACAATCCGTCGCCCATATATTCTATATACTCGCCGCCGTAATTGTTATAGCCGAAAAAAATCGCCTTATAAATAAGCTTATCATATATGTCCTCTCCCTCTCTTGGGATACCGTAAATACAAGGCTGTAAACCATTTAAAAGAATCGCCGAATCATATATATCAACCGATTTAAAATTATCACACAAATATGTATCACCATTTTTATCAATAAGCTCACTGGCATAAACTTCTTCTCCCGAATACGTAAAAGTTCGTTTAACGCCATATTTGTTCTCAAAAGGATAAGCGTAGCCTTTTTCCTTATGAGTATAAATATTTCCCCTGCTGTCAATATATCTGCCATATGGATTTTCACCGTCAAAAACAAGAACGTTTTTGTTTTTGACATAGTTCTTGGCGGTATCATCATAAGGATAATAATCAACCTCCGGAATAGGATTTTCCAGCATAGAATCTTTACATCTAAACAACCTTAAAAAAGTACAAATCGCCTGTTCCTTTGTGTAATACCCGTCAGGGTCATAATTATTGTTTGAAACTCCAAGCATAACACCATATCTGTACATATGATTAATCTCATTTCTAGCCCAGCTTCTTATACTTCCTCCATCATTAAAAGAATGAGGAACACAGCATTCTAAAGCTCCGTCAGAAGTATGTGAATCACTAATAACAGAAGTTCCGACAGATAGAATGTTGTACAGCATTCTCGCCGCTTCCTGCCTTTTAATGGGATTATCGGGAGCGAATTTATTATTCCCCACACCGTTTACAATACCCATTTTAGCACAAGTCAAAATATCATCATCATTCGTGTCAGAAAAACTTATATTTTCATTTTTATAATTAAAATCACTGTTCCAGGCTTTCATAACGGAAACGCATAACTTGCAGAATTCCTCTCGTGTTATGTTTTCTGTATAATCATTATTCAGAATCTTTTCTGACACAAGACCCTTTTCCATGGCCTCATAAACTGATGTTCTTGCCCACAACGAAGGATCTAAAGAATTTTCGGAAAAAACAGAAACACTATTCAAAACAGCGACAATTAAAATCAAAAATAACATAAGCAAATTTCTTTTCATAATTAACACTTCCTTATCTTAAAACTTTTCCGTAAGGCGTGATATAAAAATCATCATACTCCCCGCTGTCTGAATAACGTGTTCTAACCCAAAGCAAACCATTAATAAATCTCAATGAGGAATATGATATGATTTTATCTTTGTTTTTATAATCATTCAAATCAACTTCTTTTAAATCATCTCCAAAAAAATCAAAAAACTTAACGGAATTATTAAATGTGGTATAAGCGCATACGCCGCTTTTATCAAAATAAATATTGCCGCCGACCAATTCGTCATAACGAATGGTCTTAATAACATTTCCGGATTTATTAACAATCTCACATACCGCAGAACCATTTTTCATACACCCTATTTTATAAAAATCAAATCCATTTATTTTTTCAACAGAGTCATCATCATCGCACTCGAACTTAACAGTACCATCGGCGTTTAATATATACTGGCTCCCGCCGACATTATAAACAATGGCCTCATTATTATCAGTAAGAGTCACACTGTCATATGTAAAATATTTTCCGCTCATAGCTCTGTAAAATACTTTTCCATAACCTCCCGTATAAAATTTCATATTGGAACCTACAGATTCATCATATGTCCAATTAGAATTTACATTAAAATTTTTCAGTATTTCTCCTTTTGAGTTTATAACTGAGAAAAACCCGTCTTTATTTTCCAAGACAAATATACCGTTATAAGCGGTGGCTTTTTTACTTGTGAAAATATAACCTTTAGAATAATCAACTATAATATCGCCGTTTGCGTTAATAACTCTAATAGGCTTATTTTCTTCCACACTCGTCTCATCAAGTTCTATAAATAAATCCTCACCCATATCGACAACATCAAAAAACTCTTTTCCATCTGAAAATCTATGTAACAAAAGGGTATAATCCTCATAACGCGTTCCAAAAATATACTCAGGCGTTATTCTATAAACATTTGAGAGAGTCAATCCATAATCATTGCCATTTTTATCCCAAATTCTAAAAGTGCCTTTTACATCCCACATACCTGAAAACGTATGTAAAGCGGCATATGGCATATTAAAGGGATATACATACCCTTTTTCTTTTTCTGTATATTTATTTCCGCCGCTGTCTATATAACTTATATGATAATCCTCTCCGTCGTCAGTTTCAGCGTCTGCCATACCATCATCATAATATTTATAAACGGAATCACCATAAGGATAATAATCGCTTTCAGGAACAGGATTTAAAGAGACGTCATTTTGGCAATTATATAGTCTTAAAAAGGTACATATAGCCTGTTCTCTTGTATAATATCCATCAGGCTCATAATTATTATCTGATACTCCCAGCATAACCCCATATCTATACATATGATTAATCTCATTTCTAGCCCAACTTTTAAACAATCCTCCATCATCAAAAGAATGCGGAATACAGCATTCAGAAGTTTTCTTATAATTATGAGTATCATCAATAACTGATGTTCCCCAGAAAAGCGTTTGATACAGCATTCTCGCGGCTTCTTGTCTTTTAATAGGGTTATTAGGAGCGAATTTATGGTCACCTACTCCGTCAACAATACCAATTTCAGCGCATTCCAAAATTTCCTCGTCATCGGTATCTGAAAAAGATATTCTATGTTTAAAATGAACATCTTTGCCCCAAGCTTTAAATGTAGCCATACATAGCTTACAAAATTCTCCGCGAGTTATATTTTTAGTATAATCTTCTTGCAATTCTATCGGTACAATTCCTTTTTCAATAGCCTCTCCAACCTCTTTTTCCGCCCATCCAGACGGAGAATCAGCCAGTGTTTCAGCCGTCATAAAAATACCTGTCAATATAAAAATATACACAACACAAAAAAATTTTCCCATTAAATTCATTCCTCTCCAAAAAATATTTACGCCTGCCGGAAATACCGACAGGCATAAAAACAATTTCCGCTCCATAGGCAGTAATATAAGGGTACCTCTAAAAATTAGGATAAAATCCGTTTCAGAGAAAATTTTTGTAAGCGATGAAACCGACCGAAAACATAGTCGGAGCCTATGCCCGGGGAGATTGAAAAAGCTTACGGAAATTTTAACAAAACAGACGAAATTATAATTTTTAGAGATGCCCATTAGCCGCCTGCCTAATTATTTTCCCAAAAAAATCAAGAAAAACTTATCTGTATGAATATGCTGGAATATACAAAACTTTATCCATTACACGGGCAGTATATATTCTGTCAGCTTCAAGCTTTCCTCTTTCATCTTTCGAGGAAAGCGGATTTTTAGCACAGCATCTTCCCAAAATTTCCTCTAAGTCATATGCCGACATGTAAACCTCGCCCTTTATAACTTCAGGTTTCGTTTTCAGCTGATAACTTACAGTATCTTTCTTTGACGGGTTTTTGCCAATAACCCCTCCAAATCCTCTTGACCAATATACAAGAACAATGTCAGCCTTTTTCTTTTCCACATCTACCTTAAACTCCTTTAAAGAATCCGGTTTTACTGTAAAATTCGCCTTCATTGTCTTTTCACCTGTATAATATCTGAACTTTCCTTTCAAAGCTTCTACAACAGTCTTTACCTTTACCATAGGAACATCTTTTATCATTTTAAAATCATCTGTCACTACAGTAAAGCTCATATCTCCAATATTATGAACTGTGTTAGGATATGCATTGCAAAAATCGTTATATGTTATCTCACTGGGATTATCAGCTGTGTCTCCCCAATTCACTATATACTTATCCGCTTTTTCATTGTACATCATACTTTTTAAGTTGGTCTTGGCAAAACAGTTTACCGCTCCCGTAACCATCATACACGCCGCAAGACATAAAGACAATAATTTTTTCATAAAAAATTCCCCCGCAATAAAATTTTAAAGCCTTTCAATTATAAGCTTGCCCATTTCTTTACAGCCAACCTGTTTCATACCGTCACTCATAATATCACCTGTTCTATATCCGTCGTCAAGAACTTTAGTAACAGCCTCTTCAATACATTTAGCCTCCTCAAGCAAACCAAAACTATATTTAAGCATCATAGCACCTGAGAGAATAGTAGCGATAGGGTTGGCGATATCTTTTCCAGCGATATCAGGGGCAGAACCGTGAACAGGCTCATACATACCTAAACTTCCCTCTCCAAGACTTGCTGAAGGAAGCATACCGATAGAGCCTGTCATCTGGCTTGCCTCGTCAGAAAGGATATCCCCAAAGATATTACCAGTAACAATAACGTCAAAAGTAGTCGGACGCATAATAAGCTGCATAGAAGCGTTATCAACATACAAGTGGTCAAGCTCAACGTCAGGATAGTCCTTAGCCACCTCAAGAACAACACTTCTCCAAAGTCTTGAAGACTCAAGAACATTCTGTTTATCAACATTAGTAACGTGTTTATTTCTCTTTCTGGCTATTTCAAAGGCTTTTCTTGTAATCCTTTCAACTTCTTTTTCTGAATACTGCTCAACGTCATAAGCGGCCTCGCCCATATCAGTTTGTTTTCTGCCCTTTTCGCCAAAATACATACCACCTGTAAGCTCACGAACCACCATAATATCCACACCATCTTTAACCAATTCTGGTTTAAGAGGACAAGCGTCCTTTAAAGCGTCGTGAAGTGTAGCTGGTCTGAGATTAGCGTAAAGACCCAAAGCGCCTCTAAGACCTAACAAAGCTCTCTCCGGACGTTTATCTCCTGGAAGAGTATCCCATTGCCATCCTCCAACAGCACCCAAAAGAACAGAGTCACTCGCTTTACATATATCAATAGTTTCCTGAGGCAAAGGCTCTCCAAATTTATCAATAGCACAGCCTCCTCCCAAAACGTGAGTGTACTCAAAAGTATGTCCAAATTTTTTACCAATTTCATTAAGAACAAGAATATTTTGCTCCATAACCTCCGGACCTATACCATCGCCCGCAACAACAGCTATTTTAAAATTCATTTTTATTCCACCTTTTCTTTATGTTTTAATTCAATAGAAACAATTCCCTCTGTTTCCAAATCAACTTTTACCCGTAAATTATAATTTTCTGTTTTTTCCGCATTGTTGTACTCCGAAAAGAGCTTTATATACTCGTCATAGTTTTCCGTCTTTAATTTTCTTAAACTCTCGTCTTTCGCCGGATTAATGGGAAAATCATTATAAGTTACACTCACATCAATATCGTCAATAGCCATTTTTCCGATATTGTCATCACTCGTCTGTTTAAGAAGAAAACTATACACATTTTTATTTTTGTACATAGCTTCTGAGGAAATCATACTTTTTACAGTCTCGTCTATTGCGTGATAATACATTTCAGCGGGAATTGAGCTGTTATCCATAAACTCATATGATGTTCCTGTTAAACTCTGTACAATTGCGTCAGCATATCCGAACAAATCGGAAGTATTGCAGGCCACAACTTCCATTTCGCCTTTATACTCATTATAGTTAAAAGCTATATAGTCCCACATTACATACCAGCCACAGCCGCTGTCCGCCATAACATATTTGATTTCAGCTGTTTCTGTTTCCTCATCAACATCTATAATATATCTTTCAACCCAAGGACTTGACCAGCGAATACTTGTATTCAGCTTTCCATTTTCAAGAATACCTTGCTTTTCCTCAAATTCCTTTTTCATTTTATCAGACATCATATCATAGCGTAGTTCTCCATCTCTTGATGTCCATGCTTCCGCCCAATTATTAGCCATATCTGTCATAACATCTTTTTTATTTAAGGTTTGTCCATAAACCATAAAACAATTAAAAAATAAAGTCACGGCAAAAATAAAAATCAAAAATCCGCAATTTTTAAAAATTTTACCCATAATAAGCCACCTTATCTTTATTTTAACCCAAGTTTAACTTTAGTCTGCTCAATAAGACCTCCGGCCGCGAATAAATCCTGCATAAACTGAGGAAAAGGCTCCGCCTGATAAACTTTATTTTTTGTTATATTAGTAATAATTCCCGTATCAAAATCAACCTCAACTTTATCACCCATATCAATATCGTCAGCGGCTTCCTCACACTCAAGAATAGGCAGACCAATATTAATAGCGTTACGATAAAAAATTCTGGCAAAAGTTTTAGCGATAACACAAGAGATACCGCTTGCCTTAATAGCGATAGGAGCGTGTTCTCTTGACGAGCCACACCCAAAATTTTTTTCAGCGACCATAATATCCCCGTCTTTAACATTCTCAACAAAATTGACTGTAGAGTGTATAGCGTCCTCCATACAATGTTTGGCCAATTCTTTAGGGTCGGAAGAATTCAAATATCTTGCTGGGATAATAACATCCGTATCAATGTTGTCACCATATTTAAAAACAGTACCATTAGCTTTCATTTCAAAACCTCCTAATATTTATACATTTTCCGGACTTGTAATTTTTCCTGTAATGGCTGAAGCGGCAGCGACAGCGGGACTTGCTAGATATACTTCAGATTCAGGATGTCCCATACGTCCAATAAAATTACGGTTAGTAGTAGATAAAGCTCTTTCACCTTTAGCGAGAATACCCATATGCCCTCCAAGACAAGGTCCGCAAGTAGGAGTAGAGAAAACACATCCCGCCTCAACAAAAGTTTTAGCAATGCCTTCGTCAATACATTGAAGATATATTTTCTGAGTACCCGGTAAAATAATAACTCTGATATTAGGATTAACTTTTTTACCTTTAAGAATTTCAGAAGCGATTCTCAAATCATCCATTCTTCCATTTGTACAAGAACCAATTACAACTTGGTCAATAGCGATATCTCCAACCTCATCAATAGTTTTTGTATTCTCCGGAAGATGTGGAAAAGCGACTGTAGGCCTTAAAGTTGATAAATCAATTTCATAAACCTCGTCATATTCAACGTCATCATCTGCCTCAAAAACAGTATATTCCTTATCGGAATGCTCTTTTACATACTCAAGAGTTTTTTCATCAACAGGGAAAATACCATTTTTTCCTCCCGCCTCAATAGCCATATTAGCGATAGTAAATCTATCGTCCATAGACAAATACTCAAGACCATCTCCAAAAAACTCCATAGATTTGTATAAAGCGCCGTCCACACCAATCATACCAATAATATGAAGGATAATATCTTTACCGCTAACCCATTTAGCGGGTTTATTTTTAAGAACAAATTTCAAAGCGGCCGGAACTTTAAACCAAGCAACACCCCTTGCCATACCAACAGCCATATCAGTACTTCCAACACCTGTTGAGAAAGCGCCCAAAGCGCCATAAGTACAAGTATGCGAATCCGCGCCGATAACAACGTCTCCGGGAACAACAAGTCCGGCTTCAGGCAAAAGACAATGCTCAATACCCATCTGTCCTACCTCAAAGTAATTTTTAACATTTTTTTGTTTAGCAAATTCTCTCACGATTTTACAATGTTCAGCGGATTTAATATCCTTATTAGGTGTAAAATGGTCAGGAACAATCGTAACTTTATTTTTATCAAAAACTTCCTTAACACCAATCTTATTAAACTCTTTTATAGCGACAGGCGTAGTAACGTCATTACCGTGAACAATATCAAGTTTCGCCTCAATAAGCTGACCAGCCTTAACAGATTCAAGTCCAGCATGAGCCGCCAAAATTTTCTGAGTCATAGTCATACCCATAATTTTTTCCTCCTTAATGTTATAAAGTGTAATTACTTTAAGTCAATAAACTTACAGTAAAAAAACAAAATAGAATACCAATAAAACAATAAATGACATAATAAAAAAACGAAATTCCTTTCCATGAAAATATCTGTAAAAAACAAAATACAAAAAATACCCGAAAAAAACAATTGAGAAAGGATGAGTTTTCAAAGCCTCCTCAAACCTCAGACTTAGTAAAAAAGTCATAGCTCTTGTCATACCGCATCCGGCGCAAGGAAAGCCAAAAATATATAAAAACGGGCAGATTCCGTCAAAAAATAGATCATCGGCAATAAGATATATAATAAATACTATTGCCAAAAATAAATATAATTTTAAATCATTTTTCAGATTAGACATCAATCTTTCAAAGAATTGCCGTTTCCATCAACGTTAATACTTCCTGTCAAAATCATAATACCCTCAACCAATCCCCATATCTCTATTCCCAAAGCAGCTATTCCGCAAGTCAAAATACCGCCCACAAGACCTACGACAAGCTGTATAACAGCTTTGGTAGTATATCCCAAATAAAAATTATGAACGCCAAGACCACCCAAAAAGATTCCCAAAAGACCGGCCGCTATTTTTGATTTTTGCTCACCGGATAAAGCGGCGTTTTTAACGGCGGCTCCGCAATTAACACACAGCAGCGCCCGGTATAATTTGTTTTCCGCAATTACCGCAATAATTTTCACCTTTATTAACAGCAAATCCACACTTCATACAAACAGCGGCTCCATTAGGAACTTCATTCCCACAGTTTTAGCAAAACATAATAAAATCCTCCCAAACAATAAACTTACGCTAATCAAGGTATATTTCATATTTCCTTAATTATTACAGATTCTTCAAATATCAAAGATATGTTTTAAATTTACACTCAATATCTTTAATTAGTTTATATTCAATAGAATCAACTAGAGCAATCCAACTTGCCTCAATAATATCGTTGGAAACTCCAACCGTTGTCCAGTTATCAGTTCCATCACTAGATTCGATTAAAACTCTAACTTTAGAAGCGGTAGCTGTTTTTCCATCGAGCACCCTAACCTTATAATCCGTAAGATGCACCTCGGAAAGAGCCGGATAAAACACCTCCAAAGCTTTACGCAAAGCTTTATCAAGAGCGTTGACGGGGCCGTTTCCCTCAGCGGCTGTAATTTCGGTTTTGCCGTCAACAATCACTTTAATAACAGCTGAAGCGCTTACACCCTCAAAATAAGGCTGCTCACCAATAGTCTTAAAATTAACCAGTTCAAAGAAAGGTTTGTATTTACCAAGGGTTTTTCTTATCAGAAGTTCAAAACTTCCCTCAGCCCCCTCAAATTGATAACCATTATACTCATAATCTTTAAGTTTTTTAATAATCAAATCTGTTTCCGGAGAATTTTTCTCAATACTCGGAGCTATTTTTTGAACCATAGATAGAATAGTGCTTCTTCCGGCAACTTCACTTGTAAGGAATTTTCTTTCATTTCCAACAACAGCTGGTTCAATATGTTCAAAACTACGCGAAGCCTTGCTTACTCCATCAATATGCATACCGCCTTTATGAGCGAAAGCGCATTTTCCCACATAAGGAGTAATATCGCTCAACTTAAAATTAGCAATTTCAGATATTTTTCTCGCCGTGTGCGTGAGATTAGACATATTTTCATCAGGAATACAACAATAATCACGTTTAGCCTGCAAATTAGCAATAACCGTAGATAAAGGAGTATTACCACATCTTTCCCCAAAACCGGTAAAAGTTCCCTGAACACTTACAGCGCCGGCAATAACAGCCATAACAGCGTTAGCTGAAGCCATATCACAATCATTATGACAATGAATACCAACAGCGACGCTAAAATTCTCACAGACAAATTTAGTTATATCATATATTTCATCAGGAAAACAACCGCCGTTTGTATCACATAGGGAAAGGCAATCAGCACCCGCCTCGACAGCAGTTTCCAGAGTTTTCAAAGCATAATCTTTATTATTTTTATAACCATCAAAAAAATGTTCCGCGTCGAAGATAACTTCTTTACCAAAATTTTTAAAATAAGCGATAGTCTCACCAATCATTTTCAAATTTTCGTCCAAAGTTGTGTGGATAATATCAGTAACGTGAAAATCCCAGCTTTTACCAAATATAGCCACAGCGTCAACATTAGCGTCAACAAGGGACTTAATATTTTTATCTTCCTCAACGGAAATATTACATCTCCTCGTACTCCCAAACGCAACAATTTTAGAATTATTTAATTTAATATTTTTAATTTTATCAAAAAACTCCAAATCTTTCGGGTTAGAACCTGGATTTCCCGCTTCAATATAGCTAACTCCCAATTCATCAAGAGTTTTAACTATTTTTATTTTATCCTCAACAGAAAAGGAAATTCCTTCCCCTTGAGCTCCATCTCTCAATGTTGAATCAAAAATTGCTATTTTTTTTCTCAATGTTCTCACCCCTTTACAAAATAAAATTTAACATAGAAATCCAATTATTTTAAAAAAATTATACAGTTTTCAGATATATTCTAAACTTAAATAATTAACTTTTCTTCATATAATCCGTTATGCCAAGTCTGTTTCCAAATGGGTCTTCAAACTCGACAGCATAACCTGTTTTTATTTCAAAAGGCTCTGATAAAAATTCAATCCCTTTTTCTTTCATTTCATTATATTTGCTCATAACATTATCAACTTCGAACCATATAGTTGGTTTTAAATTTCCAAATTTATTTTTATCTTTTAAAATAATTGCTGGCTCCTCATTTCCAACATTATAGGCAGTCATACCTTTATCAGAAAAATCAAACTTCATTTTCAAACCTAGTATATCACCATAATATCGTTTAGCTTCTTCCATATTATAAACAGGTAGAAAAAAATTATCATAATTTTTCATCTTAATCCTCTTTTCTGATAATATGTCCATACACAACAGGAGAAATATCTGTTTTTCAGCTTTCTCCCGTCGTGTAAACATATATAAGTAAATATATTATTTTGTAGTCCAGCTCATCATTTTTCTAAGTTCCTTACCAACCTTTTCGATAGGATGCTGAGCTTCCATTCTTCTTGTAGCATTAAAATTAGTTCTTCCAATTCTATTTTCAAGTATCCAATTTCTAGCGAAAGTACCGTCCTGAATTTCTTTAAGAACTTGTTTCATAGCTTTTTTTGTTTCCTCAGTGATAATTCTTTTACCTGTCTGATAGTCACCATACTCAGCGGTATCAGAGATAGAATATCTCATATACGCCAAGCCACCCTGATTACAAAGGTCAACAATAAGTTTCATTTCGTGGAAACATTCAAAATAAGCACTTTCCGGCTCATAACCAGCCTCAACTAAAACCTCAAAACCACATTTCATAAGTTCGGAAACACCACCGCAAAGAACAGCCTGCTCACCAAATAAGTCAGTTTCTGTTTCTTCTCTAAAAGTTGTTTCCAAAACACCGGCTCTTGAACCGCCAATTCCAGCAGCGTAAGCCAAACCAATATCGTGAGTATCTCCTGAAGGATCTTGATAAACAGCGATAAGGCAAGGAACACCTTTTCCCTCTTGATACTGACTTCTAACAGTATGACCAGGACCTTTTGGAGCAATCATAAATACATTTACGTCAGCAGGAGGTATAATTTGACCAAAGTGAATATTAAAACCATGAGCGAAAGCAAGGTATTTGCCCGCTGTAAGATTAGGCTCAATACTTTCCTTATAAAGAGCCGCCTGTTTTTCATCATTAATAAGAATCATAATAATATCAGCTGCTTTAGCGGCTTCAGCGGCAGTCGCGACTTTAAGACCAGGCTCTTCAGCGTTAGCCCAAGATTTACTGCCCTCATAAAGACCAACAATAACGTCAACTCCGGATTCATGCAAATTAAGAGCGTGAGCGTGACCCTGGCTTCCATAGCCAATAATCGCCACAGTTTTACCTTTCAACAAACCTAAATTACAATCTTCCTGATAAAATAATTTTGCCATTTTAAAATTCCTCCTAAATATAATTAAAAATTTATAATATAAAACCCTTTAGACTCGTCTTACCCCGTTTTTTGAAAACAGCTTTGAATTGACAGTGTCTGCAAGGCTTAAATTAGCAAAAATAAACAATCCCAAAAATATTAATTTTTAACTTTTTTAATAGGGTTGTTTCCTCTGCACAAAGCGGTTAATCCTGTACGAACAATTTCTTTAACACCAAAAGGCTCCATAAGGTCAGCAAAGGCCTTAATTTTGTCCTCATCCCCAGTAATTTCAATAGTTAAAGATTCCGTAGCGACATCAATAATATTTGCTCTAAAAATATTAACAATATTAACAATATCCGCTCTTGTCTCTTTTTGAGTTTTAACTTTAACTAAAGCAATTTCTCTAAAAACTGCCCTCTTAGCGTCAAGTTCAACAACACGAACAACATCCACCAATTTTTGAACTTGTTTAATAATTTGGTCAATATCATCACAATAAACAACAACTGTAATACGAGATTTATCAGAAGCTTCTGTAACACCGACACTTAAACTGTCAATATTATACCCCCTTCTTGAGAAAAGACCTGTAACGCGGCTTAAAACTCCCGCTTGATTTTCTACTAAAATAGATAAAATATGTCTGTTCATGACATTCCCTCTTTCCATAGTCAAAAAAACTCAATCTTATAAATTTATATATAAAATAAAAACCCCGTCCCACAAAAAAGCTTTAAGGGACGAGGAAATACACGTGTTACCACCCTAATTCAATTCAAAAGAATTCTCAGTAGGTTCAATAAAACCCTAGCCTATAACGGGGCTTGCCGTTCCCTCTTACTTTTATAAAGATAAAAATTTCAGAGAAACCGCTCATGGGTGATAAATTTGATTAATGAATTATTGCCTCACACCAAAACAGCAACTCTCTGAAATCCAAAAAAATCAAACTCTTGTCCCAATCTTAGCATTTTAGACAAATCAGACTTATATACCAAAACTCACCAAAAAGCTATGCAAAATCTAATTTAAAGATATTCTATCAAAGTATAATAAAAAAGTCAAGCCATTTTTTATTATTTTTTATACAAAAATCCACATGGTTGATTGTATAATGAAATAGGACACAAAAAATAAAAAGAAAAGTCATAGCAAAATATAGTATAATGTTTAATAACCACAAAAAACAAAACCAAAGGAGATTGCTATGACTCAT
>CATJCJ010000732.1 GCA_949738935.1 uncultured Eubacteriales bacterium
TTAGGATTTTTCTGTGGGTATTTTGTGTTATTTTCATTTAATACCAAATTGAAATTTTCTGCGTTATTTTTTGCCCATATAAATAAATATCTTGCATAGTGCATCATCTTTTGCTTATAATACAAAAAAATATAATATTTTTTTGTATTTGTATGTATTTCTAAACAACCCCTTTTTTTGCTCATTTCAATGAGATTTATAAAGCAAATATCGTTAAGAAATACTTCTTCGGTTAAT
The DNA here is from genome assembly GCA_949738935.1 of uncultured Eubacteriales bacterium. GTDB lineage: Bacteria > Bacillota > Clostridia > Lachnospirales > CAG-274 > MGBC114079. The sequence goes on from CATJCJ010000732.1 coordinate 238, forward strand.
TTGTTAGTTAAAATCTTATAATTAAATATAAATCTTTTATCTGTCAAAATAGCAATTCCTTGTAAGTTTTCATTGTTCTTATTGTTTTTATCATCTAATATTGTAATATAATTTGCAGGCAGCACAATCAAAGCTTTTTCATTTAGGAGCAATATTTTTTCTGCATTTTTTATGTCTTTTATGTGCCCAATTGTAGAAATTCTAAATATTGAAAGTGCCTTTGCTACATCGTCACGCATCTTATATTTTTGGTTACCGGTTAAATATTCTGCGTTTTTTTTATTTGAGCGCTTGACAGATTTTATAATAGAGTATAACCCTAAAGGAAAAATAGCTATTAAAATAACAATAATTCTGGCTCCTAAAGGATAATCTTGGACAACAATAGAGGAAGAAATCAAAAGTATAGCCCATATTGATGCAAATATAATAAATACAATTTCACCTTTTTTCATTTTGTCATTCCTCCACATTGAACAGTTTTTTATTTTGTGCTACTAAAATCTTTTTACTCAACCATATAATTCAGATAGTGTGTATCCAGAAATGTAAACATTCGAACGGTCATTAATAATATTATAGTTTTCCTTTGAAATATAAAACTCATCACTTGAATTCCAATCGCGTGTAATCTTCGCCATATATTCACTTATATTGAAACACTCACAATAGTCCTGCACTGTTTTTAGATGATATCCATCTCTAAGTGGAACAGGACAAAGTAAGTTGCGTGCAAAACAATTAGCTTCGCTACGTGCCACATCATTATCTTGCGCGTGGCCTAAAATTATGTGTCCTAATTCGTGTGCCACGGTGAAACGAATAGTACGCTCTCCTTTTAAATCATTAAAGTAAATTGTTCCTTTTTTAGAGATTGTATTATATGCAGTATATCCATGCACGCTCATAGCAACATCTAAAAATTGCGGAAAAGTAAAGCCAAATTTCGTTGCAGTTTCTGAATAGGTATGTATTGATACATTTGAAAGATTAGAAACCACCTTAAATATATCAATTTGCGGATATGGCCCCGTATAATTTTCCAGTACTTTATACGCAGCATTGGTTGCAAAATTATAATTAGGGCATTTATTCATCAAAATCCTCCTTGAACATGACGCGTGCCATTTCAAGAAGTTTTTTTTGTTTTTCGGGCGACCATTTTTTCGCATTCCGATTAAGGATTACTAACTCCTCAGACAAGCGCTCAATATTATTATCTCCGCGTAATAGGTAATCTACTGTTACACCGAAATACTCTGCTAACTTTAAGAGGGTCTCATAATCTGGTTGTCTTTTTCCATTTTCATACAAGGACATCGTACTTTCAGCAACGCCCATCTCAGCGCCCAATTCTTTCAACGATATGCCCTTTTCTTTTCTCAGTTCTTTTAATTTTTCCATGAATCCCCCTCCTTTCGATTTTTATTATAACATTTGCAAATCGCAAAGTCAATATTATTTGCAAATTGTCAAGATTTTTTCAAAAACTTCTTGACAATTCGCAAAGTTCATGCTATAATCAAGCTAAAATAAATTGCAAATTGTAAATAAAGGAGAAAGCAATATGCGAAATTATCTTGCAACTTTGCGAAAAGAAAAGAATTTCACACAAAAACAAGTCGCTGATAAGCTTGACATTTCGGAAAGTTATTACAATCAAATTGAAAACGGAGAACGTCAGAAACGTATGGATATTACTATTATTGACAGGCTTGCAAAGGCACTGGATATATCTGTCAGTGATATTATACGTTATGAGAATGAAATCAATAAGGAGGACGCATGAACGAACTTCAAACATTCATGTACCATGATGTAAAGGTACGCACAGTTAACCTTAAAGATGAACCTTGGTTTGTATTGAAAGATGTATGTGATATACTGGGGATCACAAATGCTACTGTAACAGCTAACCGACTTGAAGATGATGAAGTGACTAAGTTTGACTTAGGAGGTCAAGCAGGAACAACTAATATCATTAACGAAAGCGGTTTATACCATGTTATACTCCGCTCGGACAAGTCCGAAGCAAAACCATTTCGCAAGTGGATCACTTCCGAGGTATTGCCCTCAATCCGCAAGCACGGAATGTACGCGACGGATGAGCTTATATTTAATCCCGATCTGGCAATTGCCGCCTTTACCGCACTGAAAGAGGAACGTGAA
>CATJCJ010000733.1 GCA_949738935.1 uncultured Eubacteriales bacterium
ATCCTGCGAAAATCAGCCTCGCCAGAAAACGCCGCCGCTGCTCCTACGACGATGCTTTTTTTGCTGACGTTATCCATTCCGTTCATGCGTAAGCCCTGCCCTGCCCTACGCCATAACTTGACTTCCTTCTCAAGGTATTCTATAATAAAATAGTACTGTGTGTTGGCCGGGCAGTTCCTTCAAAGGCTGCTGCGCGCGGCACAGTTGGGAGCAAGTACGGAGCTATGCGCAGCAGGAACAGGTGAAACCTGAAACGCCTTGAAGCACGGCCATTTACGGAATTTTTCCCACACAGCAAAACCGGGTAAGAAATCCCCTTTGGCCGTAGCACTGACCGCAGACACGCAGAAGGAAAATTCAATATCCGGGTGTAGCGCAGTTGGTAGCGTGCGACATTTGGGAGCGTGGGCGTTTCCATCCACTGTGGGAGTGTGCGAAACTCGGAAGGCCTTGACACGGCGGTGTTCACGGGATTTCTCCCCATAGCGAAACGGGGCAGGAAAATCCCTTTTGACCACATGAATGACCACAGCCAAATTGAATTTGCTTTTTCCTTTCCCCTCCGCTATCGTAGTAGAAAACTAAATATCCGGGTGTAGTTCAGCTGATAGAACGCGCGGTTTGGGATGTACCGCCCATGCTTGGAAATAATCAAATATCGGGGTGTTGCGCAGTTGGTAGCGCGCCTGCTTTGGGAGCAGGAGGCCCGGGGTTCGAGTCCCCGCACTCCGACCACCTTTTTGGAAAAACCGCCGTTTTAGGCGGTTTTTCTGCGTCAATAGTTCGATTTCCCAAACACGCTTGACCACATATTAACTGTAGTCAGTGAACTAAAATGACGGGCGCATCTTTGTCGCATAGAGACGCTGAAACCCGCGAAATCCCTAACCCATCCCTAACAGCAGAAAAAGGCAGGAAGTCCGAGACAAAAGCCCGCGGACTTCCTGCCCTGCTCTATCAGCCTACCTTTCCGAATGGAATCACCTTGCCTGAGCTATGCTCCGGTGGATCAGTCGGTTCCGGGGTGTTGACTGTCGTTACCGACTCCATGAAGCCGCCGATCTTCTCCGCTGCGCCTCGCTGCATATCGTTGGTTATGTGCGTGTAAGTATCCAGTGTGAATCCGGCGCTGAAGTGGCCCAGCATACTGGACAGGGTTTTCACATCTACGCCGCTGGAGATTGCCATAGTAGCGAATGTGTGTCTGAGATCGTGAAAGCGCACATGTTCCTCAATGCCTGCGTTTTTCAAGAGCTTCCGGTTGATTCTCGACACGGCGTCCGGACTCCAGTAACTACCCGTTCGCGGCGATGGGAATAGGATTGGGTTGTCGAGGTGCTGTTTATGCTCCTGAATGAGCAATTCCACCGCCTGCTGGGACAACGCCACCTTTCGAATGGAGTTCCTTGTTTTCGGTTCGGTCACTACCAGATTTCCGTCCATACGAACTACTTGCTTGCTGACTGATAGGATGCGGTCTTTTACATCCAAGTCCTCCCACTGAAGAGCCAGCAACTCTCCCCTGCGCAGACCGCTGGACAACTCCAGGAAGAACATGGGCAGGACGCCGTATTTCTCCGCTTCGCTGAGATAGACGCCCAGCTTCTCCGGCGGTATGATGGTCATTTCCTTTTTCTCCTTGGGTGGAATGCGGCAGTTGTCGCAGGGATTGTACGGGATGAGTCGTTCCTTCACCGCCTGCTTCAACGCTCCGCTGAGTACCATGTGAATACGTCGGACATAGCTGTTTGACAACTCGGCGCTCTC
>CATJCJ010000734.1 GCA_949738935.1 uncultured Eubacteriales bacterium
AACAGGGAAGTCAAATTGCTTGTTTTCCAACGCGCTTATACAAGCGTCCGCTTCATCTGAGATTTCGGCAATGGTTTCGCCGTAGCAGTACCAGTAAAAACCTATATGCAATCCCGCTTCTTTTGCTTTTTGATAATTATTTTCAAATTCGGTATCCGTTCTTGTGGAAACTCCCGCTTTAATAACGACAAACTCAATTCCGGCGTTTTTTACTTGATTAAAATCAATCTCCCCCTGATAGCTTGAAACGTCAATGCCTTTCATTTTCATAATTTGCTCTCACCTTCCGCTTTTGTTTCCTATATGTATGGTGTCGGTATATTCATATTTTCCGTTTACGCTTTGACAGCCGCAGCCGGTGTTTCCGCAGCAGGTTTTGTGACTGTTATTGGAGTAATAGTCGGTATTGCAGGTTTTATGAGTATTGCAGATTTTTTTATAATGCTTTTGTACAACAAGAGTACTTTGAGTTGGGTCAATTATATAGGAAATAATTATACAGCCCTGCTTTCCGGAGCCGCCGTCATAACCACCATCTTTATCAGGTGGGATATTTCGGGCGACTTGTCCGCAAATAGCGCCGCCTCCTCCTCCGCAGCCGTATCCAAATCCGGAAGTGCCTTTATGCCTATGGTCTGTTCCGTCACCGGCTCCAATTCCTCCAACAATACCGTTATCGGCATTCATTGTGCCATCACAGGACGCACCGCCGCCACCCGAACTGCCCACATAGTTACAGTCGACTTCTACCGTTTCCCATTTAAGAGTGTCTTGGTTTTTTACTTCCTTCCAAGCAACATAATTAAAAGGGAGTCTCACTCCGTCTGTGCCGCCGGTAGAGGCTTTGACCTTGTCCTTTCCCGCATATTTTTCTCCCGGTTCCGGCGGAAGAACACTCCCGCCCATACCTCCGCTTCTTGCCGCATATCCTTCCCCATCGCATCTGTAAACGGTACCGTTTACGTTAAGTGAAGTCCCTCCTCTATCGTTTCTTTCCGCAACAATAGAGGTAAGAGTTTTGTTTTTGGGAATTTTGACATCGGTGACAGTATATACATAGCCTCCGTTGCCACCGTGTCCGCTGTAAGAAGTCCCCAAAGCTATGTCGGGAAATCCTTTCCACGTATCGGGCATCGGATACCAAATGTTTTTTCCGTTTTCGTCTTTTTTTATCGACCCGTCTTCATTAAATTCACAATATATTTCATTTCCGTTCCAGATTCCGTCACCGCCGTCACACCCGCCGCCAACAAGCCAGACAGTTGCTATAATATTCTTATCTACGGAAAACTCTCCGGATTCATCAATAATAAACCAATTTTTGTTTTCAGAATCTGTACCGCTTTGCGCGGGAATAATTCCCGAAACATTTACTCTAACATTTTTATCATCTTCCAATAAATCACCGCCTTTAATGTACAACGCACACAACGTCAAAATCATATAACGTTATGTGCGTTATCAAAAATTATATATTCGTTTTTTCCGAACAATCACAAGTAAACCCGTCGTCAAAATCATAATCGTTCAGTTTGTCAAACAAACCCGTATCGGGACAGCAAGGATTACAGCAACAGCAGCCGTCATTACGGGAATCCTCTTCTTTTTCCTGTTCGGGTTCGCGGGGATTGTCGGGAACGACATCTGGTTCTTCTTCGCGTGGGTTTATTACCCATTCGATAATTTTATCCTCTTGGGTTCCGTCTTCCCATATATATCCTGTTTTTAAAGATATTTTGATATAATATGTTCCCGCCTTA
>CATJCJ010000735.1 GCA_949738935.1 uncultured Eubacteriales bacterium
ATCAAACAATGTTTCTTACAGATTTTATATTTAAAAGTTATGATGAAAACAAGACTTTAATAAAAGATATATCAGGGATAAACAGATGGTTTACGGGTGAATATTCTGTTGACGGAAGCATATGGGGATATTACGGTAACAATAAGGAAATGTTATATTTGGATATTGAAAATTCTTACTATGAAAACGCCGCCGATTTTTATTCGGCGGCAGATAAAATACATAAAATAGTTTTATATGATACAAGCATAAGTGAGGGTAAAAAGGAAGAATTATGTAAAAACTACAAAAAAGATAAGCATAATCTTTCTGTATTTATAGCGGAGGTTTTGATATTTTCAATGTGCAGAGAAAAATCAAAATTGAAAATAAAATCTCCTGTTGCTGACGAAGTGATTATAGGCTGTAAAGCGAATAAACCTTGTAAATTTTTTACTGGCAGAGATAAAGAGATAGAAAAGCTGCATATTCTTATCCAAAACAATAATTGTGTTTTTGTTGAAGGGATAGGTGGTATGGGAAAAAGTGAGTTTGTAAAAAAATACATACAATTATATAAAAACGAATATACCAATATTATTTATTTGAGATATAACAGCAATCTAAAAAATATGATAGCCGATATTCAATTTGTAAACGATATGGAAAAAGATGATTCAGAATATCGTTTTTGCAAGAATTATAATTTTTTAAAGTCATTAAGATATGATACGATTATCGTTGTTGACAATTTCGATACGACAATAGAAAATGAACCTCTTTTTGATGATTTTATAGACAACGAATACAAGATTATTTTTACAACACGAAGTAATTTTGAGGACTGTGAATGTTTACAACTTGATGTAATAAGAGATGATGAGCAAATTTTAAATATAATAAATTATTTTTATACTGTAAATGCTGAAAATAGGTTTGTATTGCTTTCTGTTACAGAAACAGTAAATAGACATACTCTTTCGATTGAAATAGCTGCAAGGCTATTAAAATTGTCAAATATAACTCCCTCTGAACTTTTAGCTAAACTTATTAAAAACAGTATAAAACTTGACAGTGAAGAAAAAATACAAATAAAAAAGGATAATAAAACAAGCAAAAAAACTTATTACAATCATCTGCATACACTCTTCAGACTATTTGAATTAACAGAAAAGCAAAAGTATATTATGATTAATTTTTGCTTTGTTTCAATAAGCAGAATTGACAAAGGATTATTTTCAGGCTGGATAAAAGAACCGACTACAAACAATACAAATGACCTTATAGAATTGGGATTGGTAAAGTTCGAGGATAAATGGATTTATATAAATCCTGTTATAAGAGAGGTCGTTATAGCGGAACTTGAACCAAAAGTTACTGACTGCAAAGACTGATATTATTGGCAAAAATCCCGAAAAAGAATTTAAGCACCTTCTTTCAAATTTATATTAAAATCTTGGTTTTTATAAGCAAATGCAGAATAAATATAATCATATGGAAATTTTGAATTGCTATAAAATATCCTATCAGCTTTTAAAAGAAACAGATGAATTATATAGTTATGACGGTTATGTTCTTGCGAAAAAAATGGCTGAATGTTATGCCGTTTTGGGCAATATCAAAAAGGCTATTGAGGTATTGGAACAGTTTGTGGAATATTTTAAACCTCCTTATATACCTCAAAATTATGCTGAATATATTGAGTACTGTCAAAAAGAAAAATTTAATTCCTTGATTGAATATGCGGAGCTTCTTGAAGTTATTGGGGTTTTAAAAGCTAAAATAGGTCAGAATATAGATTTTGAAAGAAAAACAGCCTTGAAAATTTATAATGCTGTATTTGAAAATGAACCCGATAAATTTGCAGAATATACAGAGGTTACAAAACTTTTGAAATAATACGAAAAACTTGCATTTATTAAACAAAAGTTATAGAAACATTTAAAAACAAATAAACATATAAAAGAATAGAATTAAGCAGATAATATCTTTATAAAATATTTTATCTGCTTAAATTTTTTATTTTCTTATAATTAAAAACATTGTTCTCTACATAAAATCAAATATTTGACTATTGACAGAATATAGAGTCAATGATAAAATATAATCAAATATTCGACTATCAAATATTTTATGAATGAGGTGTTATATGAATAGAGAAGAAGTAACAGCATATGTAAATCAATATTGTGTATTAAGAGATGTACAATTTGCTTCGTTTGAAAAATACGCAAGAAAATATAATTTAACAGCAAAAGAGTTATTTGTACTTGACTTAATTTGGTTTGCGCCTAACGGCTGTCTGCAATGGGAAATATGTGAGCGACTGTCTGCGACAAAACAGACAATAAGCGCTATTATCAAAAAATTTTTAAAAAAAGGTTATATATCACTGACAGAATCAAAAACAGACCGACGAAATAAAATCATTCGTTTGACAAATGAGGGAATTGAATATACTAAAAAAATTATTCCTCCCGCCGCTGAGGCTGAAGTAGACGCTATGGCTGAGATGACAGAAGATGATATTGCTGAACTGATACGTCTTACAACTATGTTTTCAAATCATATGAAAGAAAAGTTTAATGAAATCAAAGAAGTATAGGGTATATCTGAAAAGAGGTAAAATATTTATGTATCAATTTACATTAGAGGACAGAAAAATTAATATTTATACAAGTGACATTCCTAACAAACCGATTATATATTTAAACACATTTTCTGATAATGGAGAACAAATATATAATATATTACGCAATAAATCTTGTCTGGATTTTAATTTGGCAATTATCAGCGGAATTAATTGGAATCACGATATGGCTCCGTGGGATATTCCTCCTATTTCAAAAGATGATACTCCCTGTACTGGAGGAGCCGAAGAATATTTGCATTTGTTGACTGAAAAAATTATTCCAGAAACGGAAAAAAATATTTCAGGAACTTCTTTATGGAGAGGTATTGTGGGATATTCTCTCGCCGGATTATTTACGTTGTATTCTCTTTATAAAACGGATATTTTTGTGCGAGCTGCAAGCATATCAGGTTCACTTTGGTTTCCAAAGTTTAAAGAATATGTATTATCTCAAGAAATGAAAATTAAACCGGAATGTATATATTTTTCTCTTGGTGATAAGGAATGTAAAACAAGAAATCCTTATTTGAAACCAGTACAGGAAAATACAAAAGCGATAGAAGCTTTTTACGCAAGTCAAGATATAAATACCGTTTTCAAATTAAATACCGGAAATCATTTTGAAAACGCTAATGAAAGAACTGTAGCGGGTATAGAGTGGCTGCTAAAATATCAATAAGTGAAAGAGAGGAATAAAAATGATAATCAATACCGGCGGACGAACAGATACTGTACAATATTATACAGACTGGCTGTTAAACCGATTTTCAGAAGGATATGTACTTACACGAAATCCTATGTTTACAAATAAAGTGAGCCGTTATGAATTAAAGCCTGATAAAGTAGATTGCGTTGTTTTCTGTTCTAAAAATTATAAACCTATCTTAAATCGTCTAAGTGAAATTACAGATAAATTTAATACCTATTTTCACTATACCATTACCGCTTATGGAAAAGATATTGAGCCAGGTGTGCCTGATATAGAAGAAAGCGTAAAAACACTTATTGAACTTTCAAAATTAGTGGGAAAAGAGCATATCGCCTGGAGATACGACCCTGTTTTATTAACAAAGGATTATACCATAGACAGACATTTAAAAACATTTGAAAATATGGCAAAGACACTTGCGCCTTATATCGACCGCTGTATTTTCAGTTTTGTTGAAATGTATAAAAAACTTGAATATAATATGCTGGAGCTTATTCCAATGACAGACTGCGACAAAGATATTCTCGCCAAAGGACTTGGTTCTATCGCTGATAAATATGGAATTTTTATTCAGACCTGCGGTAATAACGGAGATTTTACCCATTATGGTATTCATTCTTCCGGCTGTATGACCCTTGACATTCTTGGAAAAGCCAATAATGTCAAATTTAAAGACTTAAAGCATAAAGGAAGCAGAAAAGGCTGTCATTGTATAGAAAGCAGAGATATAGGTGCTTACGATACTTGTATGAATGGCTGTAAATATTGTTACGCTAATAAAAATCCTCATAAAGCCTTTGAAAATTATAAATATCACGACCCAGCTTCACCTTTGTTGCTTGGTTACCTTAGTCAAGATGATACTGTTATACAGGGAATACAAAAAAGTTTTTTGAAAAAATAAAATTGTTTGTATAATATAAATTTTTATTGTACCAATTTTTTAAGGAGGAATCTCAAAATGGAATTTAATTAAGTTATCAATAAAAGGAGAACCAGCCGTGAGTTTACGGACAAAAATATTGACTTTGAAATAATAAAAAGAATTATTGAAGCCGGTATGAAAGCACCTTCCTGGGATCACTATAGAAACTGGCAGTTTATTATTCTTCATACTAAAGAAGAAAAAGAAAATGCGTTTGGATACGCAAAATATATAGCAGACAGATTTGATATAAGCAAATATGAAAACAGAAAACTGAATCTGGCGCAAAAAATGTATTTATACGCTATGCCAAGACAATATACTATGCTGGTTGATTGTCCTTATATAATAGTGTCTTTGTTTAAGTGTTCCAAGCTCAACGCTGAATGGGTCAGCAAACTAAATCCTCTCACTACTGCCTGGTGTGTTGCGGAGAATATTATGCTTGCCGTTGTTAACGAGGGACTCGGATACTCTCTGCGTATTCCTCTTAATAAAGAACATAATATTGTTTTAAATCAGCTTGATGTACCTCACGGCTGGATGACACCGTGCTTTATTGGTGTTGGTTATCCAAAAGAAGATGAACTCGTTTTGGAACAGTATGACAGCAAACCTGACAATCATATTCATATGGGAGTGTGGTAATTGTGGTTTCTCCAATTATAAAAGAAATACGGGTAAAAAGCGTTTTGTCAAAATCAAATTTGCCTGTTTGCGAATATTCCGTAAATCCTTATGTAGGCTGTACCCATTCCTGTAAATATTGCTACGCTTCTTTTATGAAACGATTCAGCGGGCATACTGAAAAATGGGGAACATTTTTAGATGTAAAACAATGGGTAGAAATAAAAAATCCTAAAAAATATAAGGACAAAGAATTATTTATAGGCTCCGTAACAGACCCTTATAATCCGCAGGAAGAGATATTTGAGCGTACACGGGCGCTGCTTACTCAGTTAAAAGATAGCGGCGCTAAAATAAGTATAGCCACAAAATCAGATTTAATACTTCGTGATTTAGAGTTGATAAAAAGTTTTCCTGACGCTCGTGTTTCTTGGTCTATAAACACATTAGACGAAAATTTTCAAAAAGATATGGATAAAGCTGTTTCCATTGAGCGTAGGTTTGAGGCTATGAAAAAATTTTATAACGCTGGTATTCGTACTACTTGCTTTATATCTCCTATTTTCCCAGGAATTACAGACGTTAAAGAGATTATAGAGAAAGCAAAAAAACAATGCAATTTAATATGGCTTGAAAACCTTAATCTCAGAGGAGACTATAAAGCAGTTATTATGAATTATATAAAAGAAAAATATCCTAAGCTTGAGTCGTTATATAAGGAAATATACTATAAAAGAAACCTTGATTATTGGATACAGCTTGACAGAGATTTAAAAGAATATTCAAATAAAATAGGGTTTGACTATGTAATTAACGATGACAGTATAACAAGAGCATTTGACGCTCCTCCGATAATCGTTAATTATTTTTATCACGAAAAAATAAAAAAATCAGCGGTAAAAGGCGGTGTAAAAAATGCCTGAATTACCGGAGGTTGAAACAATAAAAAGAGTAATAGAACCGCAGATAAAAGGACTTACAATTAATAACATAATAATAAACAAAACTGAAGTTATCGCGCACCCAACATCAGATGAATTTTGTGATTTACTTGTTGGACAAACTATTTCTAATATGGAGCGCCGGGGAAAGTTTTTAATAATTTTACTAAACAATAATAATAAAATCATTTTGCATTTGCGTATGACAGGCTGTTTACTGATAACTCCGGAAAAATATCCAGAGGAAAAACATACTCATATAATTTTTAAATTAAGTAATAACAATGAACTTCGTTTTTCAGATACACGTCGTTTCGGACGTTTTTGGTTATTAAAAAAAGGTGAAAGCGATACATTCAGCGGTATTGAAAAATTAGGCATAGAACCTTTTGACAGCAAACTTACTGCCGAATATTTAAAGGTTCATTTCGGAAAACGAAAAAAAGCAATAAAAGAATGTCTGTTAGAACAAAATGTAATTGCTGGTATAGGTAATATATATTCAGATGAAATTTTATTTAGAGCTGGAATTTATCCCGCTCGCTCCGCAAAAAGTTTAAATTTTGAGGAATGGAAACGCCTTGCTGTAGTTATTCCGGAATGCCTTTTGTATTTTATAGAAAAAAACAGTATTACGCCGGAAGAATACTTAAAAATCAAAGGACAGGATTATCGAAACACACCTTTTTTACAAGTTTATGGAAGTGAGGGCAAACTTTGTCCAATTTGTAAAGATACTCTTTGTCGTATTGTTGTCGGTGGCAGAAACAGTGTGTATTGTCCTGTCTGCCAAAAGGATTTATAGTTACGTATAAAAATGGAGGATATTATGAATACGATTTATTCACTTTTTCAGAGTATAGTTACAGAAAACAAAGAAAAAACGGCAATTATTGAAAATGACCGAACAATGACTTTTGACGAACTTTCTAATCTTGTGGATTTGATAGCTGGAAGTTTTCCAAAAGAAGTAACAAGTGTTGGAATTGTTATGAGTCATCGTGCGGAAATGATTGCGGCAATATTAGCGGTATTAAAATGCGGCGCAAGATATGTTCCGGCGGAACCAAGTTTTCCTACAGGAAGAATACATTATATGATGAAAGAAGCAAAAGTGGACTTTATTCTTACCGAAATGTCTTTTTCTGATAAATTAAAAGGTTTTGAAATACGGCTTACAGATTGTGAAATATGTGGATTAGAAACACCAGCTTCAAAAAGAACTGCTGTATTAAATCCCGAACTTCCGGCTTACGTTCTTTATACATCGGGTACAACAGGACGCCCAAAGGGAACCTGTGTGACAAACCATAATGTATGTCACTATATCAGAGCGTTTGCGAATGAATTTAAACCAACGGCAGATGATATAATGTTGCAATATTCTGTGTGCTCTTTTGATATTTTTGTGGAAGAAGTTTTCGCAAGTCTTTTAAACGGAGCGGCCCTTGCCATTCCATCTTCTGAAGACAAGGAAGATATTAAGTCTTTAATGAAATTTGTAGAGCGTCATAATGTGACAATGCTCAGTGGTTTTCCTTATCTTCTTGCGGAAATGAATCATCTGACTTGTATTCCTAAATGTTTACGACTGTTAATCAGCGGCGGAGATGTTCTTAGAGGAGTTTATGTTGACCATTTGCTTGAACAGACAAAGGTGTATAATACATATGGGCCTTCTGAAACTACAGTTTGCGCTTCTTATTACTGCTGCAACAACGGTACAGTTTTGGAAGATGGTACTTATCCTATAGGAAAACCTGTTATGGGAGCAAAAATCCAAATTCTGGACACAAACGGAAATGAAGTCGAAATTGGAGAAACCGGAGAGATATGTATTTATGGGGACGGCGTTTCAAACGGATATATTGGGGAACACAAAGAAGAAAATAAAGCGTTTAAACAAACCTCAAAGGTCGGCAAAATTTATCACAGCGGTGATTTAGGATATTTTCTTCCAAGCGGAAATATTGCTTTTCTTCATCGTAAAGATACACAGATTATGATATATGGAAAACGTGTGGAAGTTACGGAAGTAGAGTCGAGACTCTTTAAATGCAGAGGTGTCGAGCAAGCTGTTGTTAAGGCATTCATAGATGAAGATGGTCTTTCTTATATGATTGTTCCATCTATGCAAGATATAAAAGTGTCTGAGATTAGAAAAGAACTTTCAGAAAATCTTACTTCTTTTATGATACCAGAGTTTATTGTAAAAATGCGAAAAATTCCTCTTAACAGTAACGGAAAGCCTGATACAGAAAAATTGCCGGTTGTTATGAAAGCAGGAGGTCTATAATGGATATTGAGATACGAAAAGCGGAACTTACAGACATTGATTTACTTATGAAATGGCGCATTAGAGTGCTTCACGAGGTTTTTTCTATTCCGGATAATCAGTCTATGGAAGATTTGGAACAGGCAAACAGACTTTATTATAAATCAATGTTAAAAACAGGCGGACATATCGCCTGTTTTGCTTATGTAAAAGAAAAAATAGTTGGATGCGGAGGTATCTGTCTTTATCAGGAAATGCCCTCGCCGGACAATATTTCTGGACAATGCGCTTATTTAATGAATATCTACACTTGTCCTCAATTCAGAGGGTACAGTGTTGGAAAAACGGTTGTGCAATGGCTTGTTAATCAGGCTGTTCAGAGAAATATAACAAAGATTTACTTGGAAACTTCCAAAGCCGGCAGAAAATTATATGAAAAAACAGGATTTATTGATATGCGAGATATGATGAAGTTATAATTTATCAAAATACATAAGAATATTTATTAGTATGTTAAATGTGCAGCAAATTATCATATATTTTTAACATTTGTCTTCAATAAGTTAAATATCTAAAAACCTGCAAATATTAAAATCTTTATATTAACAGATTTTTAGGTGTTTAACTTAAATTATTATACAAAATATTCATAATTTTAAAAATTTATTTTAGAG
>CATJCJ010000736.1 GCA_949738935.1 uncultured Eubacteriales bacterium
GCTCTTGGAAGAGTGCCGGGCTTAAACAGTGATTTGCTTGATATAAAGAAGAATTATATGGAAAATGGTGATATGTTTTGGCTGGCTTTGGATGAAAATGACCGAGTAATCGGCAGTGTCGGATATCGTTCTATTAACGGTACGGATGAAGTTTGGCTGCACAGATTATTTGTGAAATATAACCATAAGCATGAGGGGATTGGAACACAGCTTCTCCAAACAGCAGAAGCTTACATAAAACAAAGAGGGAAAAAGACGATAAAAATTCATCTTGGAACTTCCAGAGAGCAGTGGTTTGAATCCTATGCATTCTATCCGAAATACGGATATCAGGAGTACGGGAAACAATATATGAAAAAGGAACTGGAAACGAAAAATCGGGAGGGATACAGACTATGATGAAAAGGAAATTGGGGATTGCCAGATGCGGACTTACCTGCTGTCTTTGTTCCGAAAATACAACATGCAATGGTTGTGATTCCGGGAATTGTCCTGACAATGACTGGTGTGAAAACAGAAAATGTTCTTTGGAAAAAGGCATTGCACATTGTTATGCCTGCGAGGAAGATTGTAAAAAAGGCATATTAGGTAAAATAAAGCCATATGGATTTACCCTGTTTATTAAGAGATATGGAGAGGATAAACTTCTTGATTGCCTTGCGGAGAGAATGAGAAAAGAGGGATTGTATATCATCGTGAGGGAATCAATGGGGATTATGATAACTTTGATGATGTGGAGAAAATGTTAGAATTTATTAAGACTGGGGAGCATTAAATTTAGTGATTTGTGGAGGTAGTCAATGGAAGTACAGATAAATACATTAACACCGGAATTGTTTTTAGAGCTATATACCTCTGTTGGTTGGGAGCCTCCATGCATTGCACAGGTTAAAAAGGCTTTAGAAAATACGATTGCAACATTTACGGCTTATGATAATGGGCGAGCGGTTGGGATGGTGAGGTTGATTGGTGATGGTGGGATGTCCTTTTATATCAAAGATTTTGCGGTCATGCCAACGTGCCAATCAATGGGTGTGGGGACAATTTTAATGGATCGTTTGGAAAGATATATAAAGGAAACAATTGCCTCTGGTTGGGCGGTGAGTTTGGAACTGATTAGCACGAAAGAGGCAGTTTTGTTTTATCAGAAAAAGGGCTTTGAAGAAAGACCTTGTGAATGGGATGGTCCCGGAATGTTCAAAATGGTTTGTTCAGAATAGAATCAAGGGGGATATCGTAGTGACAATACAAAAATGCACGATAGACGACTGCGAATATTTGGCAGCACTCAATAAAGAGCTAATCCATGCAGAGGGCAGCGTTAATCCAATGACAATAAGGGAATTGGAGTATCGGATGAAAGATTTTCTTCAGACATTTTACGAGGCATATTTCTTTATTGAGCGAGATAGGGTGGTTGGATATGCTTTGATAAAGATGGATTGTGAACCATTATGTTTGAGGCAATTTTTGATTATTCAGGAATACAGACAGAGGCATTATGGTAAACAGGCATTTCAGATGTTATTATCCTACTTGAAAACGGATTCTGTTGATATTGAAGTATTGAGCAATAATTATCAGGGAATAAAGTTTTGGGAAGAGATGGGGTTTGTGGAAAGGCATAAATATATGCGATATAAAAATAAGGAGAAATATCATGCAAGAATTTGATTTGGAAATCTATCGGGCAAATGCAAATGCTAAATTACTTAGTTTTTTTGAATATCTTTATATCAAGTTGGGATTAAAAGAGGAC
>CATJCJ010000737.1 GCA_949738935.1 uncultured Eubacteriales bacterium
ACATTCCGCTTTTTCTAAACAAGTATAAATCGCTCAAATACATTGACTATTCACATATTCCATATGAATATTGGAAATATCCTTTTTAATCCTTAAAAAATTCTGTTTTTACAATAGACTTTGGAAAATTAGGATCATAGTCGAGAGTTATTCGGACTCGGCTGTTTATTTTCCAAACGTTTCCCATTATCAGGCACATTCTGTTGAAATACTCGCTGTCAAAAACGCTTGCTTTTTCTGTATCATCAGGCGTTAAATCATAGTGATTGAGTATTTCTTTATATCCTTCGCCGCTGCAAGATTGCATGCGGCTCTTTTCTTTGCAGTCAATACTTTCAAGATAGGCACATTTTTCAAGCCTGCGTATGAATGACAGCGCCTTTTCCTTTTCGGGAAACATTTCGGATAAGCGTTTATATATGCTCTGCGCTTCTTCTCTTTCTTTGCTGTTGGGAAAATGTATTTCCCAAAAATTTGTTTGATTTGCTTCCATTCCCTCACCCCCTTTCTGATTGTCTTTATTATTCAGTTGCTCAGCTAATTTCATACAAGCTCTTTAGCTTATAAACCAATTATAGCACGCTTGTTTTAGTTTGTCAACTACTTTTTTAAATTTTTTTATTTTACTTCGCTTTTTTTTAGTTGACAAACTTAAAATGATATGTTATACTTTAATTACAAGGAGGTGAATCAGTGGAAATTTTTGAACGTATATTGGAACTGCGGAAAAATCACTTAAAAATGTCACGAGACAAATTTGGTGAAGCGTTAGGTGTAAAGCGTGATGTCATTAACAACATTGAAAGAAATCGTCTTGCAAAACCCGAACAAAAAGAGCCTTTATATAGATTGATCTGCGAAACTTTCCACGTCAATTATAAGTGGCTGACTTTGGGTGAAGGCGAAATGCTTGTCACAACCAAGCAGTCCTTTGTTGAAAAGCTGTCCGCCGAATATGGGTTGAGCTACACGGCTCAAAAGATAATTGAATGTTACTTAAATCTTGATGAACAGCAGCGGGCGGCGGTTGATGATTTTATTAAGACAATAGCGGAATCGATTATTGAACCTCCTGACGATAAAGGGAGCGATGGCACGGTTGATGAAGCACTTGACAAAACAATTTCTATTTATCGCGCTGCAAGAAGTCAAGACAATGCGGAGCATGAAATTATTAAAGACGGCAAAAGCACTATTGATAAATTAAGTCAAATTCCACCTGTTATCGATAAGGAAGATTTTTAAACGAATATAATTCTACCCCGTGAAAACACTATTCAACGGGGTGATATAATTGACTGATATATATGGTGTTTATAAAAAAGCCCGTAGCGCTTCGTGGCAAGCCTTAATTGATAATAAAGTTGAGAGTTTACCCGTCGATATTGTGCAGATTGTCCGCAATAATGGGATTCGGCTATTGAAAAACAGCCGGACAGACGAATTAAGAAGCGGAGAAGCAGGAATAAGCATATTTGACGGTACACAATGGTTTATTGTTTATGACGATTTATTACCAATCGGACGTAAGCGCTTTACCGTCGCGCACGAACTCGGACACATTGTTTTGGGTCACCCGCTTATTGCGGGATTCCATGCACGAACCGCAGGAGGAAATCTCCCACAAACCGAAAGCGAAGCTAATATTTTCGCCAGTCGCTTTCTTGCGCCCGCTTGTGTGCTTTGGGGGCTGAATGTTCATACTGCTGCTGACATATCACGGATTTGTGAAATATCACTTGAAGCGGCGGGAATTCGG
>CATJCJ010000738.1 GCA_949738935.1 uncultured Eubacteriales bacterium
AAACAACAATAATTATTACGCTTGGCAGGGAGACAATATAATTTACGAGTTCGGAACTTATTATACAAGAGGTCTTGGATTGATAAAGGCAAGCACAGGACTTTATTATCTCCAGAATGGTCACGGTGATATTTCCGCTCTCGCTAAAGAAAACGGAACAATATCAACAAGGTATATGTATGACGCTTTTGGAAATTCCAGTTATACGGGAGAATATTCTGACAATCTGTTTAAATATTGCGGAGAATATGAGGACTCCTCTTTAGGCGGCATATATTTAAGGGCAAGAATTTATAATCCTGGTACTGGCAGGTTTACTACGGAAGATCCAGTAAGGGATGGAATGAATTGGTATGTATATTGTGACAATAATCCAATTAAGTTTGTGGATCCTACAGGAAAGTCCAAAAAAGGTGATGAAAAACTTAGTAAATCTAAGCAGAAAATATTAAATGGAAGTGATTTAGATGGAAAAGGTGGATTATCAAAAGCGTGGACTTTAGCAAAAAATATATATAAAAATTTTATTGAAAATGTAGCAGATGCTATAAGAAAATTTGATTCTACCCATATAAATAGGATAGCCATTCTCAATCAAGGAGATGTTGCTCCTTTAAGTGCTGGACATACTGCTGTTATGATCATAAATGAATCAGGTCAAGCAATATCATTTTCCTATTCTCACGCTGGAAGCAAAGGTCTTGATCCTGTTCCTGGTCAAACAAGAATATCTGCCTATATGAATGAAAACGAATGGAAAAATATAATATATCACGATCATTTAGCAACAAATTATGTGGCAAATGATGGCAATGTGGAATTAGAATATTATACACAAGATGCTCTTTGCTTGACAATAGATAATAAACAAGGAAGAGATGTTTTTGATTTAATAGCCGATATGTATATTAATCCGGGAATGTATGAGGGGCTTTCTAATAATTGTGATACACATACTGCTGAACTTGTTAGAAAAGCTGGAAAATTTTACGATTATCATAGGTTTTCACCTAATGAATCATTTAATAGCACATCTCTTTATTATAAAAACCATAAATTATGGCTTTTAAATAAATCAATGCCTAATAATATCTATTAAAATTTTAAGTCTCTAAAAACTATTTATTTTAGAAATAATAATAAAAGATAGTTTTTAGAGACTATCTAATAACAT
>CATJCJ010000739.1 GCA_949738935.1 uncultured Eubacteriales bacterium
GCCCGGGGTGGAAAACGATTTAATGCTGGCCGATATTCAGGCGCAGGCGGAAAACTTTGCACATTTGGCCGTGGGGCAGCCGCTTTTGTCTTCCACCGAAGATATGTTTAAAATGATTGATATTGTGGCGCGAGAGTTGGATAATGAGCCGGATACAGCGCTGATTTTAATGGGACACGGCACAACGCATTACATCAACCCGGTTTATGCCGCGTTGGACTATATGTTTAAGGAGGTTGGCCATAGCAACATTTTTGTCGGCACAGTAGAGAGTTACCCAAATTTGGATAATGTTCTTGGGCTGCTGAAAAAAACGCCTTATTTAAGCGTGCGTTTGGCGCCGTTTATGATTGTGGCCGGTAATCATGTAATTAACGATATGGCCGGGGACGAGGCCGACTCCTGGAAGAACCGTATGGAAGAGGCCGGTTATAAGGTGGATTGCTTGCAGTGTGGTCTGGGCGAGTTTGAGGGTGTGGCGGATTTGCTTTGTCAGCATGCGCTGGCCGCTCAGACAATTAAATAAGATAAAGAAAAATGGAACAGGACGCGGACCTGTTCCATTTGTTTACTTATTTTTCAATGCCCGGCCGCGCTGGAATGCCCTGGTCAAAGGGGTGTTTGATTTTATGAATATCGGAGAGGTAATTGGCCAGTTCCATAAGTTCCGGCGCCGGTTCCCGGCCGGTTAAAACCACCTCCAGCCCATTTGGTTTATTACGCAGAAAATCCAGCAAAACCTCCGGCTCTAGCAGGCGGTGATTATAGGCGGCAATGGCCTCATCAAGTATCAGCAGACGCGTCGGCTGGTCTGGCTGCGTGGCGGCGCTGATTGCCCGGCGCAGCAACTGGCTGTATGTCTGCCGGGCCTCTGCGCGCTGTTCCTCATTTAAATATTTGTAAAAGCCATAACAGGTGGGCGCCAGCACCAGTTCAACCTGCGGCAGCCGGCGCAGAATGTTCAGTTCGCTGGAGCGGTTGTCTTTCAAAAACTGGCAGAATACCACACGACCACCGCTGCCGGCACAACGCACGGTCAGGCCGATGGCAGCGGTGGTTTTGCCCTTGCCCTCGCCGGTATAGATGTGGATAAGTCCAGTGCTCTGTGCATTATTCATTACATTTGTCCCCCTGTTGTTCCTGTGTTAAAACAATCTGCTGCATGGCTCGCAAAAGCTGTTCATTTTCCGGCCGGGTGCGCACGGCTATTCGGTAAAAGCCCGGTGTTAAACCGACATAATTGCTGCAATCCCGAATTAAAATCTGCTGTTCGCGGCAGGCGGCGGCCAGATTGAATGTGGCTGGCCAGTCGGCTGGCGTTTTGAAAAAGATATAATTGGCCATGGAATTGTAAACCTGCATACCCAGTGCGCTTAATTGCTGCTGCAAAAATTGTCGCTCATGGCGTATCAATTCCTGTGCCTGCCGCACATAAGCCTGTTCTTGCAGGGCGGCCAGGCCGGCCAGCTGCGCCGGAGTGGAAACGCGCCAGGGCTGAGAAACTTCGGCCAGACGGTTCAGCAGTACGCTGTTGGCGCAAAGGCCATAGCCCAGACGCAGACCGGGCATGGCGTAAAGCTTGGTGAAAGCTTTTAATATGAACAGGTTGGGATTGGCCGCCAGAAGCGGTTTTAAGGTATAGGCAGCCGGGTCGTCCAGAAACTCATTAAAACATTCGTCCAGCACCAGCAGCGTTTGACATTGCTGGCAGCGTTTCAGCAGCGGC
>CATJCJ010000740.1 GCA_949738935.1 uncultured Eubacteriales bacterium
GAATAATTTCTTTATATTTGAAAAATAATATTAAAAGGTTCATAAAACACAGCATTTTACGAATAACAGTTAAAATATTTGCAAATTCACTGCTATTCAAAAACTATGACGGAAATTTTGACGGCTAAAAAATTTAAGCCACAAACAGCTCGTTTATCTGTTTTCTTTTTGTTTCAACAGAAGGATGAACATATAAAGAAAGTGTGATGTTAACGCTTGAATGTCCAAGTATTTCACTTAATCCTTTTATATCAAAACCGGAATTTACCCATTTTGTTGAAAATGTGTGCCGAAGAATATGAAATTTTACGTTTCTTATTCCACATTTTTGTAATATGGAAGCGAATTTTTTTTGTATCGTTCTTACATCAAATGTTTTTTTGTTATCAGGCGAAAAAATAAAGTCTTTGCCCTTCTTTAAATCAGTAAATTCTTTTAGTTTTTTCAGTAATTTTTCCGGCAAAGGAATTTTTCTGTAAGAGTTTTTTGTTTTGGGAGAGGTTATTATTACTTTGGTTTTATTATTCGCTGAAGTAGCGTTATTTTTTACTCTCTGTACTGTTTTTCGTACAATTAAAGTGCCGTTATCAAAATCAATATCTTCACATTGTAATGCGCAGAGTTCTCCTATTCTAATACCTGTTGAAAGGCATAATTCGTATACAAGCGCAAAATAATCAGAATGATTGGTACAATATTGTCTTATTGTTTCTATCTCCCTATCGTTTAAAACTTCTATTTCTTTCTTGTCGACTTTAGGTACAGTAACAAAATTGGTTGGATTATTTATACCATAAATTTTCTCAGCATACTTAAATGCTGACTTTAACACACTAACGATATTCTGTACGGTTTTAGCTGATAAACCACCTTTCCCATCCAGTCTGCCGCTATTGATTTTTTCAGCTATGAACTTGTTTAAAAATTCGGTTGTTACCATATTAACCGGCATATTTCCCATAATTGGAATTATATGATTATCTATAATTATCAAATAAGTATCAGCCGTTGATTTTTTTATATTTATCAAAATGCTATTTAACCAGAGAAATAAGAGCTCTTTTATCGTCAGGGAAATTTTTACATTGTATTTTTCTTTTTCTTGTGTATATTTGGCATAGTTTAGTTTTTCTTTGCAGTCCTTATATGACTTTGAATATATGGATTTATATTTTGTTTTGCCATTTTTATTAAAACCGCATTTGTATCTGCCTTCCCAGCGACCATCATTTCTTTTGTAAATATTTTCACCTTTTTTTGACATAAAAATTACCTTACCTTTCGTTTTTGACCATAAATTTGACTGATTCAAAATTTTTTATTAAAGTTTTTTGTTTGTTTTGCATAGCAATTTCAAACATTTTATTACTATATTGACATATTTGTTTATATTTTTTGAGAATAATTTATAATTACTTGACAATTTAATATAAAAATGTTATCATTTACTTAAAATAGTGGGTTCGTAAAATGCTGTGTTTTACGAACTATTTTTGTCTATATAACTGTTTTTGATTGTTGTGGTAATTTTTTATTTTTTTCAATAGAAAAGAGGTTTTAAACCTTTTTAATAAAAGACTGTGATTTATCTGTTCTTTTACAAAGTTTTTAAACTTCTGCTTTTCTCTGTTTGTATTAGCGAATTTGTTTAACAAGTATTTGTCAATATTATCTGAATTATTGTGTTTAAGGTCATTGTCATAGTTTTAGTCTGTTTTTTTATTATGACATAACATTGACTTTGATTTGTTACACTCATTATTATTAAATTCATTGCTATTATAGTTATTATTAGTGTCTGTTTTGAAATGTCTGTACTTCCTATTTTGAAAAGTTTACAAGTCCGTATTTTTTGTTTAGTGAAGTTTTGAGCTTCTGGTGAATAGCTTGTGGATTTTTGTTGATAAGTGCTGTCATCAGTTATAACGAATTTTTTAATATAAATTCTTGCCGGTTTTCCCTGATTCTTGTTTAATGCACTCAATCAGATTCATATTCTCTAATTAATCGGTAAGTTTAACCCTTTTTGTGTGACCACAGTTCAAGTATTTTTGTATATCTTCCAAAATAAAATAACGTGAGTTCGACGAGAAAACATTGTAATTCCGGGGTTTTTAAAATTTTGTAAAATCTCAAAGAAATAATAAGTTTTAAAAAACCTGATATTTCAGCCATTTATTGTATACAAAGAAATAATAATTTTTATCAGCATAAGAAAAAATATCTTGAAACAGGCACATAAGCTATAAATTTTCGTCGAACTCACGTTAAAATAAATAAAAATCCTGTTGTTTTCATCACGCCAGTTGTTTTTGATAGATAGCCCATACGGTCAAGCATTAAGCCGTATAATATTTTTGAGTCATTAGACATTTTGCAAAAATACGGCTCTGTAAATAACATTTTTGGTATGCGGTAAAATATATATTGATTGGCTTCATTTCCGTAATAATAATCGCTTTTAAATTCCATAATTCTCGCTCCTTTTTATTTTTTGCAATATAAAAAAGGACGCTTATATTAAACGTCCTCAAAAATATTTTGTTATATTTAATTTTTAGTATAATACATTACTTATCAGCTACCTAAAACCTTGATTTTTAAGTGTTTTCAAAAGTATCGTTATCTGACTTTAGCATTTGACCGTCCGGGACTGAATGAAATGATTTCAGACGCAGGAAAAGGAAAAATTAATTTAATACTTGTCAAGGATTTAAGCCGTTTCGGTCGTGACTATATTGAAACAGGCAAATATATTGACGTAATATTTCCGTCTTTAGGCTGCCGCTTTATCGCTTTGAACGATGGGGTGGATACTATTCATAAGAACAATGAAATGATTACTATTTTTAAAAATGTCATGAATGATTTTTACGCTCGTGACACAAGCAGTAAAATAAAAGCGGTAAAACAGTCAGCATACAAAACAGGAAAGTATATAGGTTGTTACGCTCCTTATGGTTACATCAAAGACCCTAAAGACAAACATCATCTTATTATTGACGAACTTTCCGCCGCTGTTGTGAGAAAGATTTTCGATTTACGCTGTAAAGGTTTGGACTGCCGTAAAATCGCCCAAATTCTTAATGAAGAAAAGATACTTCCGCCGAGAGCTTACTATTATCAGATGATTGGAAAAGTTAATCCTTATCGCTGTAACGGTGTATGGAATGATGTTACAGTACGTAAACTCATGAGAAATGAAGTCTATATTGGCAATATGGTTCAGAATAAAAGAGGAACCCTTTCTTACAAAAATCATAAACAAATTGACAAACCGAAAGAAGAATGGGTAAGAGTAGAAAATACTCACGAGGCTATTATAAGCCTTGATATATGGGAATTATCGCAGGAAATTGATAAAATGCGTTCTCACCCAAGGTATAACAGTCTGAATATAATCAGCTTATTCGGCGGTTTGCTCTACTGTATGGACTGTGGTTTCGCTCTTCGTCATCAGACAGAACGCCATAAACGTAAAAACGGCAGCGTAGCAGTTTATGAATCCTATCTTTGCGGAAATTATTCACGAAGCGGTCACACTGTTTGTTCCACTCATACGATTTATCTTAAACCTTTAACCGAACTGGTGCTTGCTGATATTCGAGCAAAAGCGGATATTGTGAGATTTAATGAAGAGAATATGATAAAAAGTATATCTGAACGTATGCAAAGTCAAAATTCTCAGGAAACCGCTGTTATAAAAAAGAATATCAAGATATTGAATAAAAGGCTGGCGGAGTTAGAAAAACTTCTTCAAAGTATTTATGAGGATAAAATCAAGGGTAAAATACCCGAAACGTTATGTATTGAGCTGATGAACAGGTATCAGACGGAAAGAACAGAAAAGTCATTACAGCTTCAGGAACTGGAACAGCAGATAAAGGAAAATCAGGCAATACAAAATGATGTACAGGAATGGGTAAATCTTATCAAGCATTACAGTAATATTGAAACCCTTGACAGAGAAACACTTATTCGATTAATTGACAAAATTGAGATAGGCGAGCAAAAGATTGTAAACGGACAAAAAGAAAGAGAAATTAAAATTCACTATAAATTTGTAGGATACGTTGGATAAATTTTCCCTACTTAACAAAAACA
>CATJCJ010000741.1 GCA_949738935.1 uncultured Eubacteriales bacterium
AGGAATCAATTCGCTATAAATATATGTTTCAGAACGGAATCAGCCAGTCGGGAGAAAACTTTTTTTCAAAAATGATTAAATTTTCTGATATAAATTATCAGGTGTCACAGAGAGATGAACAGATTGATATTTTCTCAAAATATTGTGAGATTCTCAATTATTTTGACCCTAAAGTTAATGTTCAGATTACCGTTCATAACCGTCGGATTGACAAAGACGAATTTAAAAGTCAAATGTTTTTAAAACCGCAGAATGACGATAAAGACCATTTAAGACAGGAATACAATGAAATGCTTGAAAAAAAGGCGCTTCAAGGGCAAAATTCAATAATTCGTGAAAAATATATAACTTTTGGTATTCACGCTGAAAATTATGACGCTGCTTATCCCGCTTTAATGCGTATTGAAACTGATTTAACAGGAATGTTTAAAAGTCTTGGGTGCGATGTTATGAGCATTTCGGGTGAGGAACGGCTTGAACATATAAACAGTATTTTAAATCCGTCTGAACCGCTGAAATTTGATTATGATGATTTGGTAGGCTCCGGATTGTCTACAAAAGATTTTGTCGCGCCGTATTTTTTTGATTTCAAACTCAACAGCAAACAAACAATGTTTGAATTTGGCGATTATTACGGACAAGTGCTTATGCTTAAAAAATTCCCTACGGACTTATCGGATAAATTATTGAACGCTTTATCTGAAATTCCCTGCAATACAACAATAAATATTCATACGAACAGTATGGACAACAGCAAAGCGATAGAAATGGTAAAAACCAAACTTGCTTTTATGGAGCAAGATAAGGTAAACAGACAGCAAAAGCTGATAAGACAAGGCACTGACCCGGATATGATACCCCAGCACTTAAAAAGACATATTGATGAAACAAACCTTTTGATTGATGACATACAAAATAAAAATCAGAGGATTTTTAAAGGTTCTGTAATTGTTTTTACATCAGCCGCTACATTGGAAGAATTAAAGGAAAATGTCGAAAAATTAAAAGGCGTTGCCCGTTCTCACTCTTGCGAGTTAATGCCTATTGCCTGTGAGCAGGAATCAGCGTTAAACGCTACTCTGCCCCTCGCTAAAAACGATATAAAAATAAGACGAACACTTACAACAGCAAGTCAAGCGATTTTTATACCGTTTACAACACAGGAATTATTTGAGAAAAATGGAATGTATTACGGGCTGAACGCACTTTCCAGAAATTTGATTTTCTTCAATAGAAAAGGTTTAAAAAATCCGAGCGGTTTTGTTTTGGGAACTCCCGGCAGCGGCAAAAGTTTTGCCACAAAAAGGGAATTAGTAAATATATTGTTATCTTGCGCTGGTGACGAAGTGTTAGTAATAGACCCAGAGTCCGAGTACCTGACCCTTGCCTCAAATTTTGGCGGAGAAATCATAAAAATCAGCAATGACACAAATACCTTTTTCAATCCTCTTGATATTACAATGGATTATTCGGGCGGTGGTGATGAAGAAAAGAGCGATAATCCGCTCTCATTTAAAACAGAGTTTATTTTCTCTTTTCTTGATGTTGTTGTTACCAAAGAAAGCGGCATAGGTTTGTCAGGCGCTGAAAGAACCCTTGTTGACCGTACTCTTATGTCAACGTATAAAAACTATTTTAAAAATCCAAAAAATGGTATGCCAACATTAATGGACTTTTGTGAGGAATTAGAAAAAGTAAAAGCGCCGGAACTGCAAAGAGAAAA
>CATJCJ010000742.1 GCA_949738935.1 uncultured Eubacteriales bacterium
TGATACGGCGGATATTCAAAAAAATAATTCCCAGCTTATTTATGTACATTTTAAAAACTTGATAAACGACGCTTACTGCAATGACATTTCTGTAAAAACACGCAGCAGTCTTGATATAAAATGCAGAAACGGAAACTTTTTAAGCGCCTATGCCCCTTATGGATATTTAAAATCACCTGATAATAAAAGCAAACTGATAATTGACGAAAGCGTCAGGGAAATTGTCTGTGATATTTTTAATTGGAAATTAGCGGGTATGAGTGCTTTGCGTATTGCCGAAAAACTGAATAATCTTGGTGTTGCTTCTCCTATGGAACATAAGAGAGAAATAGGAATAAATTATAAATCAGCTCAAAAAACCCACTTTACAGCTTTATGGAGCGCTAAGTCAGTCACAAGGATATTGCAGAATAAAGTGTATATCGGCGTACTTGAACAGCATAAAACCACAACGCCCAATTATAAAATCAAAGAACGTGTTTTAAAGCCTGAAAGCGAATGGATAGTGGTTAAAAATAACCATAGTCCTATAATTTCAGAGGAACTTTTTTATAATGTTCAAAGACTTATGAATGAAGATACGAGAGTATCGCCTAAAAGTGATAGTGTAAATCTCCTTTCGGGAATACTTAAATGTGGTAAATGCGGCGCTAATATGACAAGAAAAAAAGTCATTTCAAATGGAAAAGAGTTTTATTATTATATTTGCTCTGAACGTAAAAACCGAAAAAATTGCGTTAATAATGTAAGTGTTTCGGTAAATAAACTTGAAAACGCAATACTTGAAATGCTTAATATGACTTTTTCTAATTTTATTAAAATACAAGAAAAGGTTAATTCTGTTTCCTCTTTGCCGTTTCGTAACAGAGAAATAAAACAGCTTAAAGATGAAATTGTTAAATGCGGTGAAAAAAAGGAATATTATCAAAAACACTCTCTTAGTCTTTATGAGGATTTAAAAAGCAATATAATCAATGAAAAAGACTATAAAGCGCTTAAAAAAATGTATTCTGATGAGATTGAAATTCTTGATAAAAGAATTGACAGTATTAACAAAGAAATATCTGTTATATCAAATAATAATCACTCAAAATATCTTGAATATGCGGCAGTCAATAAATTTGAAAATCTTTCAAGAAAAATTATTGTAACTTTTATTAATAAAATATTTGTCTACGATAAGAAAAAAATCGAGATTGATTTTAAATTTCAAACTGATTATGATATAATGCGGAAATATGTAAATAAGGCGTTGGAAAGTTCAGTTTCCTTTGATTTAATAAAGGAGGCTGATTGATAATGGCGAGAAAAAGCCGAAAAAAAGCTTTTGATATGGAAACAATGACTTATTATGAAAACGCAGCTGTTGAGGAAAATACCAACAAGACCGCAATTTACGCAAGACTCTCAAGAAAAGATAACGGTGTTGAAAATGGTACAGCTCTTGAAAATCAGATAGAATACATAATTAAATCTCTTGAAAGATTTTCGGATATAAATGTGGTTGATGTTTATTCTGATAATGGATTTTCGGGAGTTGATTTCAATCGTGACAGTTGGGAACGAATTATAAATGATATAAAGGCAAACAAAATAAACTGTATCGCTGTTAAAGACCTTTCAAGGATAGGAAGAAACTCTGTTGAGGTTGGCAACTATCTTGAAAAAGTATTTCCATTTCTTAATGTACGGGTTATATCTATAAATGATAATTTTGACAA
>CATJCJ010000743.1 GCA_949738935.1 uncultured Eubacteriales bacterium
AATCGCTCGAGGTGACCTCGACTTCTTCCTCTTTCTCCTTGAACGAAACGATCCCGACTCCGAGATATTGAATAATATCGCTGTCAGTCATATAGGAATTTTTCGATCCTGTCCAAGCAGTATAGCCGAGATCGTCCTTTTCAAGAAACATTGCAAGTGGTAGGTTTTTATGAGAAAGAGGTCCCATTTTATTGATCATCTCGCCGCCCGTCTGCATATTGTACAAAGCCGCTTCGGTCGCCGTCATCGCCGTTCGGATACCGTTGAACGTGATGTACATGATCGGCTCTAACATCAGTTTATAATCGCCGTTGACGAGATCGTCATATTCAATGCCCACATGACCAGATATTCCTCTCACCACTTGCTCGTCCGTAAAATAACTGCGGATCGCTTCAATACTCGCTCCCGAGCCGTCGCTTATAATTGTCGGCAAAGGCTGCTCGGGAATTTTATAGAGGTATCCCTCGGTATTTATGGAAAGCGCTGCACCGCTGATATAATCCGTCTTGCATATCTTTCCGAAATGGAAACGGATATCACTTGCATTTGTATTTGTGTAATCAATTGATGCTGACTTTACAACACCAGTTTCGGAATCAACAACCGTAACGCGAACTCCGTCATTACCGGGATTCCAGAAGTTTTCCGAGCTGCCGTCCTTTAAGCCTCCGCCGCCGTTGTCAATATTGGGATCGCCGCCGCTGTCAGCGAAAACGACCGTTTGTAAACAAAAAATTGCCACCATGACGGCGGCAATAATTCTTATAATTTTTCTCATCCGCACCTCCAAGAGAATAAGCGCCGAGCCTTTGCTCAGCGCTTTGGTTTGTTTATCCGAAGTAACCTATCTTGTTGCCGTTTTCATACATATCCGGTGCAGGTTCACCTATGCCTCCGCCACCGTGATCAACTACCCATCCGAAGCCATTGATATAAATCATTCCATCTTTGGTATCTCCATGTTTGGGAGTATCCGAAGGTGTTTCCGATTTCGGCTTGACCTCGGTCTGCTCGGGTTCGTAAGTCGGCTCTTTGTCGGGGTTGGCGAGCATTTCCTCGTCCTCGATCTTGGGAGGTTCGGGCGGTTCGTTCTGCGGAGCGCTCTCCGTTTTTTCGGGTTCGGAGAAGTCCTGATTGATCTCGATGCCGCCGTCCTCAATGAAGTCTGCCGCTTCTTTTTCGGGATCGCTCTCGGTGGGAGTGCTGTCCGCTGCGCCGTTGTCGGGTATGATTGTGCTTTCCGCGGGATTTTCTATCTCAATCGGCTTGGTTTCCTCACGCTTTGCGGTAGATATTTCCACGCTTATCAACGTTGTTGAGCTTGTATCGGAAGTGTCGGGAGCCGTCGCCTCGGGTTCGGGTGCGAACCTTGCCGCGATAAGGATCGCGAGCGCTGCGCACAGTACCGTTCCGCCACCTACCGCCAGACCTCTTTTTGTTTTCATTGTCATAAAATCACCTTTTCCTTTCATGTCGGTGCTTTGCTGTTATCTGCATTTTACCATATCAGGGAAAATTTATCCAGTCAAAAAAACTGTTTTCTACGGAAATGACAAAACTTTTTCATTTTCTTGTGGATATTCGTCAGAATTTCGGTGTGTACTTGGACTTCACGCAGAGCCGTATTTTCATCGGCGGCAGCACATCTCCGCAAAACGACAGCGGTACTTCGAGCGTTATATACGAGGTC
>CATJCJ010000744.1 GCA_949738935.1 uncultured Eubacteriales bacterium
AACTATAAAAAATCATAGTTGTTAATTTATTATATCATATCTTGTGATGTTAATACAACAAAAAATTTTTATTTTATTGTATTAATGAAAAATGTAAATTGCAATTTACAGCAATTTATATTGCGTGGATTTTTATAAAAAATTCTTGACAGAGATTTCAAAGTGTGGTATAATTTCTTTCGTTGAAAGAAGAAGCTTATTTCTCACCTTACGGCGTACGCTTTGAGGTTGTTTATTTTGTTCATTGTCGGGTTTTCCGATTTATGTGTCAATTTATTAGAATTAAGCGGCGTATGCCGTTTTTTTATTTTTAGGAGGTGCTCGCAATTACCGAGTTAATGATTAACGAACAAATTAGGGATAAGGAAATCCGTTTGATAGGAGATAAGGGAGAACAAATTGGTATTCTTTCCGCTAGGGAAGCTCAAAAAATGGCTGATGAGAAACGTCTTGACCTTGTCAAAATATCTCCCACCGCAAAACCGCCGGTTTGCAAGATTATGGATTATAGTAAATATAAATTTGACCTTGCGAAAAAAGAAAAAGAAGCGAGAAAGAAACAAAAGGTAATTTCAGTAAAGGAATTGCGTCTATCCCCAAATATTGACACACACGACGTTGAAGTAAAAGTCAAAAAAGCGATAGAGTTTCTTAAAGATGGAAATAAAGTTAAAATCAGTATTCGTTTCCGTGGTCGGGAGCTTGCCAGAACTGATTCAGCTGTTGAGATGATGAAAAATTTCGCTGAAAGGGTTGCGGAAGTTGGTTCGATTGAAAAGCCGCCTAAAATGGAAGCTCGTACAATGGCGATGTTTCTTTCGCCAAAGGCTTAATTAATCTAAGGAGGAAATATATATGCCTAAATTGAAAACTAAAAAAGCTGTTTCAAAACGTATTAGAGTTACAGGTACAGGAAAATTGAAAAAAACTAAGGCGAATAAACAGCACATATTGACAAAAAAGAGTCCTAAAAGAAAAAGAAATTTGAGAAAATCTGACCTTGTTGATTCAACTAATATGAAACAGATGAAAAGGGTATTACCATATATTTAATTAAGGAGGACTTTTAAAATGGCAAGAGTAAAAGGCGCTTTGAACGCGCGTAAAAAACATAAAAAAGTGTTGAAAATGGCTAAAGGTTTTAGAGGAGCGAGAAGTAAACAATACAGAGTCGCTAAGCAATCTGTTATGAGAGCTATGGCTCACGCATTTGCCGGAAGAAAACAGACAAAAAGAGAGTATAGACGTCTCTGGATTGTTAGAATTAACGCCGCGGCTAGAATTAATGGTTTGTCATACAGTAAGTTTATGAATGGACTTAAAATTGCCGGAATTAACATTAATAGGAAGATGCTCGCTGAGCTGGCTGTAAATGACGCTTCAGCGTTTGCTAAGCTTGTTGATACCGCTAAGGCGAATATTTAAAAAAGACAGTGTAAGTATATTTTTATGGATTTGGATTATATTTTTTAGAATAGCAAAAATATAATCCAAATTTATTTTATTTATGGAACATTTGAAAGAAGTCTATTAAATTATTCTTTTTCCTAAATAAGTATATCCATAAAAATTTTTGTTAACATCAATAATGAATATAATACCATTATCACTATAAGCATCTTCAATATTATTTTCAATATTAATTTTATTTAATATTTTACCAGTATTATCATAAATCTGTATATTA
>CATJCJ010000745.1 GCA_949738935.1 uncultured Eubacteriales bacterium
AATTATAGCAAAAAGCGGCGAAAAAAGGAAGAATTGAAATAATTATGAAGTGGTAAAACTCGAAATTGAAAGAGCGAAGCAAGCCGAAAATAGCGGTGTGAGAAATGTATATTTGAAAGACAAATTCATATCAAGGAGGTAAATTATATTGATAATAATATTCATTTTTTTGGCTGTTATAGTAATATCAGTTTTAAAAGCAATGCGTTATTTTTATGCTTTATGCGGAGTGCTTTATTATCTGGCTGAAAAATATGGTGATAAATTAAATGAGGAAGATATAAAAAAACTTGCCCTCAAAGCTCGAAGAAATATTTGAGGGCAAACCAATCTGATTAAAATTTATTACTTATATATTTAGGTGTTATTTGCTGAAGAATAGGGAGTGCTATGCTTCCGGCTTTCAGAGCAATATGAATGACATGATTGTTGAGCTGATACGTAAAAAATCAGAAACCATAAGTGTTCGGGGGAGAGATAGAATGATGGGGGGGATGAGAATGGGCAGAAAATATGCGAAAAGAAAAAAGAAATCTTCAGAAAATATATGGTTTCAGCGAGTTGAGAGGATACGGGAAGGAACAGACAATTATATATCAACTTTTAAGATAATCGGTAGTGAGCCGCCTCTAAAAGTACTCAAAGACATGGAAAGAAATGCTAATTTAACAAATAAAATTTAAAGAAAAAATCATCTGTGGGAGGGTGGTTTAGATGGAAGATGTAAAAATTGCGGTACCAGTATTAACAGTACCAGAATACGCTAAACAAATCGGTTCAACCGCTAAAAGAGTAAGGACGTTATGCGAACAGGGGATTCTTCCGGCTGAAAGAACTGACAAGGGACACTGGAGGATAAAGGCGGTTGATGATTATGTTTCTCGTGAGGTTTATGAAAAGGTTTTATGTGAAAATTCACGGCTGTTAGATAAACTTAAAAACATAGAGGCTATTCTGAAAAATGTATAGTTTGCTTGTTTTGAGAAGCAAGGGGGTAGACAGCGAGGAGGAAAAGAGGGCTTTAAATGGAGAGATAAATACTCTCACAGATATCATTCTTTGTACGAACAATATTAAGGCATTAATCTCGGAGTTAAAATTTTGAAAAAGGGGGGATATGAGGGAATGAAAATAATACCTGGACGTGATGGTTTCACACTTGATGGAACACCTAAAGAATTATATGACTATCTTATGTTGCTGACAAAAAATCAAACCAATAAAGAAAAATTGATTATTACGGATTTCAGCAGTTTTTTTTGGCAAAGAGCCGGGAAAAAGCGGAAAGGAGAATAAAAATGAGTGATACTAGGAGGATAAAAATGTTAAATTATAGAGGTTTCAGAGCGGACAGGCTTAAAGAGGCAATGAGAGAGAACGGGGCGACTTTTGAGGATATTTGTGAGGGAATGAGAAGAGATTTTTATCTGCTTTGGGTTGGAAGTGACATAAATTATATTCGTGGAATAATAAACGGGAAAGCTTTGCCGGGGATTCTTGAACTTTATTCAATCTGTAAGACGGTTGGCTGTTCGGCGGATTACCTTTTGGGGCTTAAAGATGAGATGTATTGATTGCAGGTTACAGGGAGGAAAATAAATAATGAAACACGGAAGAAATCCAACAAAAAAGCAGAAGATGTTTTAAAAAAAAATATAATCTTAATCCTCAAAATTGG
>CATJCJ010000746.1 GCA_949738935.1 uncultured Eubacteriales bacterium
GTTTTATAATTCATAAAAATTTATAAAAAATATTGATTAATTTAAACTAAATAACCCACCGGTTAAAGCCGGTGAGTTTAACTTTAAACGATACTAAAACCAAAATAAATTTTTTTATAATTACACCCTTGTTGCGTTTTTTGGACACCAGTGCATACAGGCATAACAAGCGGCACACTTATTTCCGTGAACAGCGTGTTTTTCTTTTATTATTATGTTATTTGTGGGGCATATTTTTTCGCACAAACCACAGCCGTTACAATCTTTATTAATCTTAAATTTCTTTAAAGGAGAAAGCTGTAACAGAGATTTGTTTTTATAGAAAAACGACTTTTTTATAAAATTATTGTCAGCTTTAACTCCCTTTGATTTATAATTTATAACTCTGCTTTGAATATCATTAATTATTTTCTGAATAATATCAGGTGCTTCGGATAATCTTTTTTCATTTTCCTCCTTGCTGCTGATAAGACAATTACCGGGCATTGAAATATCAAAAAATGAGCAAAGTTTACTTCCTGCTGTACAGAATATTTTATCAGCATTGTCATTAGATTTACCGCTTTTGCCCATATTTGATGTAAGTACAGCAAACGTATATGTATTAGGCTTAATTTTAAGTTTTAAAAGCTGCTGTTTTACAATCCAAGGCAAATCACCCATATAAGTTGGACAGACAATTCCTATAATGTTATCTGTTATAAACATCTCATCTTGTATATCAATAATATTTTTTATATCTTCTTTTAATTCTGCTGATAGCATATTTGCTGCCCATAAAGAATTTCCTGTACCTGTAAAATAAAAAATCATATTTTCCTCCTATTCTTCACCACGTCTGTCAGGTAATATATTCATAAATGATTTTATATGCTGTGCAAGAGTTATCAAGCTATCCATACAGCTTTTATCTACGTCAACATAATAATAATTTTTCGTACCTTCCCTACGCACTTTTATTATTCCCGCTTGTTTTAAAAGATGAAATACAAAATTGTTTATTTGATTATAAAAGAAAGTGATGTTGTATATGCATCAGAAGATAAAGAATCTGCAAATGGATATGCAGAAGAAAAAAATTATAAAGCAAGGATAAGAGTATTAAAAGAGTGGAGTATTGATGATCCTACTAATAAAGATATTGCAGAAGCTGATTATCAAGTAGGATATGACGGAGATTTTCACGAAGTTAAAAAGGTTGATATTTCAAATTTAACAGAAGATGATACAATAGAAATTGATGATGGTACTGAAATTCATGTGTCAGATATACTAGAAAATTTGGACGAATGTAATATTGAAGATGATTTTGATGAAGACGATTTTTAAGCAGAAATATTACAATGACGGCAAAAATGTTGTTATTAGAGATTTTTTAGTTTCAAGGAGATGAATAATGACTTCGATTAGAATATTTTTCAGCTATAACAACAATGAAAAGGTGGTGCAAGCTCCCGTTATTCCCGATAAACTGCCGGAAATATTACAAGAGCTTTCAAATGATGAGTTTACAACACACACCAATAAACTATCGTCAGTTGGAAATATTGGGGCTTTAAATAATTATGTGTATTCAACAACTTCAGACAAATAATGCAAAGAAGATTTTTTCTACAGCATTTGACAATCCAAATATAGAAAATCGTATTTCAAATTTATA
>CATJCJ010000747.1 GCA_949738935.1 uncultured Eubacteriales bacterium
ATAACTGGAATCCAATTTCATAACCATACAGCCAACAAACATTTTTTTGAGTTCTTTTATCAGCTTTGATTGGAAATCTTTTTCCAATTTTGTGTTCTTCGCCATATTTGTGACCTCCTTTCTTTTTTCAAGCAAACACAAAAAGAGAATGAAAAAATGGCTATTTTATCCTTTCTCTTCATAAAAGGGTATGTTTTTTTCGCGAAGTAAAAAAAGCAAAAGAAAAGAGACCATATTTCAGGTCTCAATTAAGTTACATCTGTGATCTTAATTTGATGATCTCTAATAAATACAAAGCATTTAAAACAGACCATTGTTTCCATTCAGTACAATCCTCATCATGCGAATGTTCATCCATCTTTTTTATCGCATATCGAGATTTCTCTGATAAGTTTTTTATCTGTTTCTTGATTTTATATTTCTTAAATATATTCATCATAAATATCACTCTCCTTTCACTATAGGAGATGTAATTTACGCGAACAAAAAGAAAAATTAAAGGTGGGAAAGCATTCCCTATGCAGTTTGGAAATACACATCACCATCCTTATCCAAATAATATACAGCCTCTTTTTGATATGATTGCAAAACTGATTGTAACGGTTTTCGTTTAATGAGTTCCTCTCCATTTCCTAGCAAGTCAACAATATCATTAACTTGTTTTTCATATTCTGACTTATCTATTTTTCTCAAAGGACTGCCTTTATAATTAGCAACCCTCATCTGTATTGCGGAAAAATCAGATAACATACGTTTCTCACATTTGTCAATATATGTAAGAATATCTTTTTCAACATACTTAAGATATGTACCATCCATATTTTGTGAGTAGTATACTTCCAATATGTTACTCATACTATATAACTGAATTGCCAATTGAAGACACTCCTTAATCCGAAAAGCTTCGTTTACGAATGAATCTAAATCAGAAATGTCTTTTGTTTTTGATAAAGCATCCAAATCAGATATATAAAACTCCATATCTTTCATTGCAACCTTTCTGGCTTCCTGAATATTTACAATTGTTGCCGTTCTCTGTGTATCATTAGTCATGATTGAATTATAGTTCTGATATGCAAAATTTACAAAGCTCACTTCAGATATCAATTCCGCCTTTTTGTCCCCATATAGAAACTCCAAAATCTTATCTGCCTTTTGATTGATCGCTGTTAAGTTACTATTTATTTCAGAAAGAAAGTATTGTCCAGAAGCAATTGACATTGCAGTAAATGCACCCATAATTATTGCCTGAGATTGTAATGAATATAATGGTGCCTGTCCAGCAATTCCCTTCTCTCCAAAATATGAATTACCAACGCCGCCGTTAGCAAAATGCATTAGATTAGCGGGACTGATCCCCTCAGGAAGATGCATCACATAAGCATTCGCAAGCGTGTTTGATGCTATCATGGATGGGATCTGCTGAAATAATGCGCTTGTATGTATTTTCTGGGCAGAACTTATCTCCAATTTAGTGAGATTCTTTTGCTTAGAAATATCATCACATGCTTTTATATCAAAACCAGATAATCTTATATCATCCATCATTTATTATCCTCCAATCAGAAAATCCACAAAATAAAAAGTGCGCCCCCAATGAAGAGACGCACCGAAAAAGTGAATCTCTCTCATTGTTGCGACACAATTCCATCAACA
>CATJCJ010000748.1 GCA_949738935.1 uncultured Eubacteriales bacterium
AAGCTCAACACTTTTAGCCTTTTCGGCGTCCTCGTCAGGCTTTCCTATCTCTTGAAAAATACCGATTTTCTTTTCAATATCGGCATTAATTTTCTGTGACACAACATTTCCCTCTTTGCATATAATTTTTATTCGTGTTTTAATATTCTCAATACTGTTGCTGTACGAATAACTTATGAGATTCTGCCCTTTCTCAATAACCCACTGAACAATATTTTCTTTCCGGCGTATCAATTTAAGTTTACCTTTTTCAGACATAACATAATATCTTATTCCGTTCGCTGAATATGTTTGACTTAAAGCGTCCTGAATTATGTCCCAGGCTGTTGTGTTTGATTTTGTTAATTCTGAGATTTTATATTGTGTATCAACAGCCTCAGTATACGGCAAGCCGAATCTTTTACAGCAGTCCTTAAAAACCTCCGCGGCAGTTATATTTTTATAGTTAAAAGTATCTTTGTTATTTGACAGATAAATACCGTTGTCATAAGCTGTTATACTCATTGTTTTTTTATTGCTGTATGACTGTTTCATAATCATACCTCTAAAAAGCTCTGTTCCGTTATAACTAAAAATACATTGATGACCTTCCTCAACATTTATATATGACCTTTTATGCGCGTATTCATAATCGTCCAAAAGGCTCACATTTAAACTTCTTGCCGACGCGCCCCTCCGTCCCTGCCATGAGGCGGAAATAACAAGTTCGCTCATATCATAAACATCACCGCCTTTTATGACAATAAAATTCATTTTTCCCACTATAATTACCTCCTGATTATGACGGCAGTTTCAATACCTGCCCCGGATAAATAAAATTAGCGTTTTTGATTTTATCTTTGTTTAAATTATATATCTCTTCCCACCTTGAGCCTTTTCCAAGATATTTTTTCGCTATATTCCAAAGGCAGTCACCTTTCACTACGGTATATGTTTTTGGAACAATATTATTATCAACTCTTTCAGGCGTGCCGGACAAAGAAGCTTTATTATCTTTTACCTTAATTTGTCTTACCGTAACAGCCCTGTATTCTTTTAATTTTATACTGTAATATATTGTTCCGGCGTCACCGCCATTTTCACTTGTATTAAAATCCTCTATAGTACAGTACATATTTATATTGGCTCCGGCAATTATAAAATGTACAGGTTTATCACTGTTTTTCCATGACAAAATTTGCCTGCAAATACTATCAGGTTCTGTATGTTCTTTGACTGATACCCCCCTAAACGTTTCTTTCGGAAAAAAACTTGAAAAAGAAAAAACATAAGCGGGTCTGTTTTGAGTTACGGTAATTTCCCCCAGCCCGCTTATTTTAACGCTTTCGTTATATGAACCGCAGCTTTGACTTATAGTTTCCGGCAGAACAGGAAGCTGTATCTTTTGCTTTTCACCATCAAAGGTCAGCCATATCTCATATTTAGTACTCATAAGACGCCTCCCCCTCTTCATAGAGTTCTGTTTCAACAATATTTTGAAAAACAGGTTTTATATTATCAAGCAAAATATTTATAATATTTTCCTTATTTAAAAAGCTACCGCCAATAACCCCGCTTCCATTAATCTCAATACTGATTTTCTTTTCGGATTTTGTCTCATTACAGCTGTAATTTTTATTTTCATCTGTATTCATAATACTTGGAGGCGCCTCTA
>CATJCJ010000749.1 GCA_949738935.1 uncultured Eubacteriales bacterium
TCTGCTGTAAGAAAAAACAGAACTTTTTTAAGAAAAGAAAATTCTTCAAAACATTCTGTTGGTTATAAACGCATTTTTTTGTTAAGTTAATGACATTGGTTCTGCCCTCCTGCTTGTAAAAATAAGAATTTAAGACAGGATAATCAAATATAGTTCCATTGTGTGCGAGTGTCCACCTTGTACCAAATTTATCTTTTCTCACAAAAGGGTGACAATTTTCAAAATCCATAGAACCCATTGTAGCAAGCCTGATATGCGCTATCATATTGCTGACTTCTATTTTATGGCGTAATCTCTCTTTAAGGTACATACTTTTTGAGGCTTGAACAGGCTCTTTTTCAACCGATGGAATGCCGTCATAAAAAATTCCCATTCCCCAGCCATGAGGGTGGTCTTTGCTGTGAGAAAAAAATTCTTTAAGATATTCATTTGCCTTAACTTTTTTTGCACTGTTTATACCGAACAGCTCACACATCAATCATCATCTGCCTTTTCTTTGCAAGCTCAATACCTTTTTTCACATAGCCTTTGCCGTACAATTCTTTTATTTTCCAAGCATAGCGGTTTTCCGCATTTATAAACTTTGCTTTTTCAAACTCCAGAATGTTTTTCACCTCATCGGAAAAATCCTTGTAAAAATCACAAAGGAAATCAATTACATTAAGCGCTGCATCTACTACAGAACAAACCTTTCCGTTTAATATTATTTTTACGGTTTTCAAATCGAAATGCGCCGCGTTTTTAAAATTTTGAATCGCCTGAATTTACTCGCTTTCTGTAATATTATATTTTGGCTTTGCCGCAAGAGCGCACATTAAAAGCTGCGCGAAAAAAATATCCCTTTCGTCAACTCCGTAATTTGTCAAAGGATTTAAGTCAAACATACGCAGCTCAATATGGTCTATCCCCTTTTCCTCTAAATTTTTTAAATTGTTTTCTCCTTTTGGTTTTAAGTGTATGGGATAGTAAAGCTCCGATGGTGCGTTAATCCACTTTCTGTCTATGTAATCACGGATACTTTCAACATATTTATACAAATCTGAATAATCAAACACCGGAGCGAAAAAATTCCAATATCCTAGTTCGCTGCACCTTATTGAAGCTAATCCCAAAAATAAATCCTCATTGAATTTCTTTTTCTCAACAAAAGACGAATCCAATATTGGGCTTGCGGCAGTTACGGCAACAAGAAGCCAGCCATAAGCAACCATTTTTTCCGCCAAATCCAAATATATTTTATTTTTATATTCAGAATAATCGAAAAATCCGCTTTTCTCATAAGATTTTTTTAAAAGCTCATCGGAAAACGAAAAATTAACGTGAATTCCTGAAAATGTCATTTTATATTTTCCATATTTATCGGATAAATATTCTCTGTATACGCCTTTAGAGCTTTCATCTCCCGTAAATTTTGCAGTGGGAATATCCTCTTCATTTCTTATATATGGAGGATTTGAAAAGCACCATAAATATTCACCTTTTTCTTTAAGTGTGCTTTGAATTTCACGGTAAAATTTACCTAATCCATACACAACAGCTTTTGGACTTTTCTCAGTATTTGTATTTATTTCTGTTTGATTTTCACAAAAATCACGGACAATATTTGGGTGATTATCAAAAGGATGGGAAGTGTGTGAAAGAAAACCATTTTTATCTACCCTCAAACCCTCTATTTCCAAACCAAAACTCCCTGTAAGCAGCAAATTTTTTATTTCATTTTCTTTATATATCAAACATTTTTTAACCTCTTTTCACAGCAGTTTTCAGTTTATCCAAAGCCTTTTTTAGCGTTATTTTTGGACAGGCAACATTTATTCTTTCAAAACCCTCTCCGCATTTGCCAAATATAGCGCCGCTGTCAAGCCAAAGCCCCGCCTTGTTTACAATAAGATTTTCTCTTTCTTTTTCGCTTAACCCCAATTCTTTAAAATCAAGCCATACAAGGTATGTTCCCTCAATGTCAATCATTTTTATCTGAGGAAGCTCACTTTGCAGGTATTCTTTTACGAATAAAATATTTTTTCCCACATATTCAAGCATTTTTTCATACCAAACACCGCCGTATCTGTATGCCGCTTCGCAAGCCGTCAAGCCGATAGTGTTAAGCTGGCTGTAACCGGCGCCGTAAATTTCCTTTTTAAATTTATAACGAAGATTGCTATTTGGTATAAAAATATTTGATATTTGAAGTCCGGCAAGATTGAATGTTTTGGCAGGAGAAGTACATATAACGGAAATATCCTCAAATTCCTTTTTTAAACCGGCAAAAACAAAGTGTTTGTTATCTCCGAAAACAAAATCGGAATGTATTTCATCGCTTACCACAATAACATTATGCTTTAAACATATTTCGCCCATTTTTATAAGCTCCTCCCTCTTCCATACTCTTCCTACGGGATTGTGAGGAGAACATAAAATAAACAGCTTAACATTGTTTTGTATGATTTTATTTTCAAAATCTTCAAAATCAATGTGATATTTTCCGTCATTTCTGTAAACAAGGTCATTGCTTACAATATTTCGCCCATTATCCGCTATAACTTCCGAAAAAGGATAGTAAACCGGCTGCTGAATAAGTATTCTGTCGTCTTTTTCCGTATATGCTTTTACAGCCATAGCAAGAGCAAAAACAACTCCGGGCGTTTTAACAAGCCACTTTCTTGATATTTCCCAGTTATGCCTTTTTTTGAACCACTCATAAACTGAATCAAAATAGCTTTCTCCTATTTCGGTATAGCCGAATATACCGTGTTCGACTCTCTCTTTTATTTTATCAAGAATAATACTCGACGTCTTAAAATCCATATCGGCAACCCATAAAGGCAGAACGTTTTCAGGTTTTCCCCTTTTTACGGCAAAATCATATTTCAGACAATCAGTATTTTTTCTTTCGATAACTTCATCAAAATTCAGATTTTTCTCTTCCATAATTACGCCTCCGTAAATGAATTAATCGCCTGTTTTAAATCGGCAATCAAATCCTGTGAATCTTCTATTCCAGCTGACAATCTTAAAACCCTGTCCGTAATACCGTTTTTTATTCTTACTTCTTCAGGAACATCCGCGTGCGTCTGTGTTGCTGGATATGTAAGCAGCGTTTCCGTTCCGCCAAGACTTTCCGCAAAAGGTATAAGTTTAAGTGACTTTAGAATATGAAGCGCAAGCTCTTTGCTTTCGACCTCAAATGTAATCATACTCCCAAAACCTCTTGCTTGTTTTTTGCATATCTCATAACCAGTCGTTCCCTCAATGCCCGGATAATATACTTTCTTAACTTTACTTTCCTTTAAAAGAAAATCGACTATTGCCTTCGCATTTTTTTGTGCCTGCTCCATTCTCAAATGAAGTGTCTTTATGCCCCTTAAAATAAGCCAGCTGTCAAAAGGAGCAAGTCCCGAACCGACAGTTTTAATAATAAATCTCATTTTTTCAGAAAGTTCTTTTGAGTTTACCACAATAAATCCCGCAAGAGTATCATTGTGACCACCCAAAAACTTTGTTCCGCTGTGCACTACAATATCAGCGCCTAATTTGAAAGGCTGCTGAAAATAAGGCGTCAGAAAAGTGTTGTCAACAATCAAAAGCAGCTTGTGTTTTTTTGCAATCTCCGAGGTTTTTTTAATATCAACAACATTCATCATAGGATTTGTCGGCGTTTCAACATAAATTGCTTTTGTGTTTTCTTTTATGTAATCTTCAATATTTTCTTTTGAGCAGTCGATATGAGAAAATTCTATGCTGTTTTTTTCAGATATGTTGTCGAACA
This sequence comes from uncultured Eubacteriales bacterium, assembly GCA_949738935.1. GTDB lineage: Bacteria > Bacillota > Clostridia > Lachnospirales > CAG-274 > MGBC114079. Next base: position 3,767 of record CATJCJ010000749.1, read on the forward strand.
ATCTTATGACGCCGCCGTATAAATCCATATCGGAAATAATATGGTCACCAGGTTTGAAAATTTCCATAAGCGCCGTTATAGCCGCCATTCCTGATGAAAAAGCAAGCGCGTCAATTCCTCCCTCAAGAGACGCCACCGTTTCCTCTAAGCGCTGTCTTGTTGGATTTTGAAGTCTGCTGTAATCATACCCCGTACTCTCTCCCAATGTCATTAACTTAACAAAAAAATGCGTTTATAACCAACAGAATGTTTTGAAGAATTTTCTTTTCTTAAAAAAGTTCTGTTTTTTCTTACAGCA
>CATJCJ010000750.1 GCA_949738935.1 uncultured Eubacteriales bacterium
AAACTGGACAGAAAAGCAGTTGAAAAAGCGGAATAAAAATAATATAAAGATGTCAGAAGTAGATTAAGCAATATATGAATTATTAAGAAGTCTGTCAAAGGCATTAGGCGAAATCCAACCTAAAGCAGAATGAGTGCGAATATTGTTGTAAAAGACTAGTTCTGCTGTGTGAAAAATTATAATGTTGATGCAGAATTAATTATTATTGCTTCAGAAATATATCTCATTAAAGGTATTTCCATTAATAATTCTTGTTTATCATCAAAAGGGTTATATACACCGCGTTCGTTTGCTCGACCTTCATTAGATTTACTATGTACTAAAGCATTTCGTGTTTTATATATTCTTGCTGCCAATTTCTTGTATAATTTTTCGTTTGAAATATCTCTTAAATCAATAGTATCCCCTTTTGAAAAACTGACTTCTGACGTTCTGTAGTAATCGACAATAGAATTATTGAACTCAGTTAAATCTTTTATTAACTCTTGAATATTAACGAATTTTTTTAGCGTTAATTCTAATGCTTCCAACTCAGAACCTTGAAATTCCTCTTTGTTATGTCGAGTTTTCTTTTTAATTAGATCCACTATTTTAACAATATCTTTTGTTCTTTTTGATGAGAAACCAGGATGTTGAATAACTTGTTGAACACTTTTAAAAATATCTTCGTTATAAACTTCCTCATAAAAGTGTTCCATTATATGATAAAAACCTATAAATTTTATAAAGGGATCCTCTGAAGCTAATGCCATGTAATATTGCTCAACCAACTCTTCTTTATATGAAAGTTGCGGTGCCATAAGTTCATCAACATTATGTATTCTTCTTTTATTCAGAGAAGTTCTTTGTGGAAATAAATCATTAATTTCAGTTATAGATTTAAAAACAAGGTCAAAATTATATGCAATATTAAATAAGAATGATTTTGCATATTTTTGCAATTGTTCTCTATTTTTAAGTAAAGTTGATTCAATGCAAACTGCAAATGGTAATCGAACTATCATTTGTATTAGACTGAACAAATCTTTTTCGGGTAAAGCCTCACATTTTTTGTCGAATATAGAAGATGGATATCTAATAGGAATTCTTTTGCTAATGTCATAGTCTTTAATAATATACCAAATTAGTTCCTTGGATACTCCACGAAAAGAATATGATATATTGGCAACTCCATCTTTAACTGTTAAATCCGATAATTTATCTTCAAATCCTATTGAAAAATGTCTTCTTGAATCAATATCTGGTAAGTCAACAATTGATTCATAGGTTTTTCCATCACATATTGAATAATGTTTAAAATCATAATACTCTGCGTTTTGTTTCAATTCATTATAATCTACTAATGTATATTGGTATTCTTGAGTTGCAATTGTATATATAATTTTATTGTCATCATAATCAAATAGCAGTCTTTTTTTCCAAGGTCTTAACATTTCAGAAACTTTTTGACAAAATTCAGCCCAATCCATAATGATTCCTCTTTTCTGTTTATATTTTATTATATTGTATCATATTTTTATGAATTTCTCAACTGAGCCTTTCCCCCCAAAACGTACAGAAAAGCAGATGAAAAAACGGAATAAAAATAAAATAAAGATGTCAAAAGTAGATTAAGCAATAAATGAATTGTTAAGAAGTTTGTCAAA
>CATJCJ010000751.1 GCA_949738935.1 uncultured Eubacteriales bacterium
GTTTTAATAAGGATTATAATAATAACAGTTGAAAACGGCAGTCAAATACTGCTTTATAATAAATATCCGTCTTTGTATTTTATTGTTCCTGTGACTGCGTTTGTGTTACTTGTATCTATAATATTTAGTTTTAAACTGTATCAGGATATGACAGAATTGCAAATGAAACAAGCGGATAAGGTTATTTTGGAGAACCAGATTATTCAAATGCAGAATTCAATTACAGAAATGGAACATTTATATGATGGTATACGCTCTGTAAAGCACGATATGAAAAATAATATGGAAGTGCTTCAGAATCTGCTTAAAAGAAAATATCTGTCAGACGGCAGTGAAGATAATGAAATCAAACAGTATTTTGATGGGATGTATACTTCTGTGGAGCAGTTGGATAATCGGGTTCATACAGGAAGTGCTGTAAGCGATGCTGTAATCAACAGTAAGTTCAGATACGCTGAAAAAGAGATAGCAAATATCAGGCTTGACGCTAATGATTTTGTTCTGCCTGACAATATTAACATACAAGCCTATGATATAGGTATTATTTTAAATAATGGCTTAGACAACGCTATTGAGGCGTGTAAAAAAATGTGTATTAAGTATCCTGCTTCAGAAACGTTTATTTTTGTTAGGTCTTTCCGTAAACGAAATATGTTTTTCATTGAGATAGAAAACAGTTTTGACGGATTTTTAAATATAGACAAAGACAGTGGTTATCCTATATCCTCAAAAGAAGAAAGCAAATCACATGGTATTGGGCTTAGAAATATCAGAAACTGTGCGAAAAAATATGCGGGTGATATAGATTGTATTGTAGAGGATAAAAAGTTTATATTGTCTGTAATGTTAAAAGGCTAAAATTTATGTAAAAAAGGGAGGAACAGATATGGCTATTAATACTAATTATGGAAGTTATGCGGCAAATTACACAAACACCGCAAACAGTAGAAAATCAGAGGAAACAAAAACAACTTTTTCCGCAAAACAAACTACAAATGATTATATAAGAAGTATGGAACAAAAATACGGGGTAAAAATTTCTCTTGTTGATTTCAGTAATGAAAAGCAGGCAAATGCTTATATAATGGGAAGTTCCGGAGGTAATAACATAGCTATTGCTTCAAATATTGCGGAAAAAATAGCAAAAGACCCAGCAGTTGCTGCAAAATATGAAAATGTGATAGCGGATGTTCCAAACGCCTCAAAAATAATGGAGGAGGGAATTGCTTCACATGATGCTGAAATGGTGGCGTGCGGTGTATCTATTGATAAAGACGGCAAGGTATCTTATTGGAGTGTTAGCAAACATAAATCGCCAAAAGATAATTCATATAAAGAAAAATTAAAAAAACAGACAGAAGAAAAACGGGCAAAGAAAAAAGAAGAAGAAAAGACAAAAGAGAAAAGACTTGCTAAAGCTGAAACATTTAGAGAAACTTTTGGAAAAACTCAAAACAACTTCATCATATAGAAAGCTTTTCGGTGATGAAGGCGGTTCTTATGTAGATTTTACAGCATAAATACAAAGAATTCAGAGGTGATATTTATGCGTATAGGAAATAGTTATCAAGGATTTATTAATAATTTTTCAAATTATAATAATGGAAAAAGAAGCAGTTCATCATCAAGTGGAAACTCAAAAA
>CATJCJ010000752.1 GCA_949738935.1 uncultured Eubacteriales bacterium
GTTTATGGTAATACTTGTAATTCTGTCCTCTTCGGGAATTTCAGCGGCTTCGGGCGGGGTTTCCACTTCGGTTGTGGTTTCGTTTTCTTTGTCAAAATATGAGTCTCCGTACTTAAATAATTCGCGTGCCTCCGACCATACTCCGATTTTATCACTATACTCATAGACGCACGCGTCGAATAAGTAAATTATGTCGGATATTTCGGGAAGGTCGTAAATATATTCGGACCAGCTTTTTGCCAATTTAACAAGCGAGCCGTCCTTTTTCTCGCGTATGCGATACCAGAAAAAGTTTGTATCTTCATGTCTCAGCCGGTCATAGTCCCATAAAACGATATCTTTTTCAAACAATTTTGGAACCCATACGGTTTCGTCATGAACGGTATCAAGTATCAAAGAGTAGATTTTGCTGTTATAATTGTTATTTTCATCAACTACAAACAATTCTGCTTTATATTTTCCGGCGGGAAATCTGTTGTTGATATATACGCCGTAATTATTTTCCTTGCTTACTTCGTGCCATTCGTCCTCCAACAGCATATCGTTTTCTGCCGAGATACAGAGCCAATATTTGTAAGCTCCTTCAATATCGTCCCACTTTATATAGTTTTCTTCGATTCGTATATCTTCGGGAACATTTAAAGTATCGTCGCGTTTCGGATTGTACGATGCCGTAAGAGCTTCCAAACTGTTGCTTGATGAAATATTTTCCTGATTGCTGTATGCGTATATGTGTATTTGGTACTCTCCGGATGTACGGGGACATGTAAGGGATTTCCAATTTTCAAATACTGGGTCTTGGGAATTATAACCCCAATTATAAAAACTATAGTTGTAGTCGGCAAACGAAGCCGAGATTTGTATATTGTAATAATCCGCGCCGTCTACCGCATCCCACAAAACATTTTCGCCGCTTTCGTCAAAACGAACATTTTGAACCGGTTCGAGATGTGTAAAAGCAGTATGTGAAATAAGCATGCGTTCCGTCCATTCGCTGGCGTTGTAATCTCTGTCCATCGCCTGAACGGAAACCCAATAGTCTCCAGTTTCGGATAAATAATATTTATATGAAATTGAACTGCCGGATGTATATGTATATGTATATGTATATGGTGCCGATGAGTTTTCTTTATTATAAAAACGAATATTATATCGTGCGGCACCGGGTATCTCGTCCCATATAACAGTTTCATCCCATTCATCGCTTAACCTCACATTTTGAGGCATATCAAAGGCGGCTTCATAAGTAACGGCAATTGATTCAGACCATTCGCTTTCTGCACCCAATTTGTTAAAGGTACATACCGCAAAGTCATATTCGCCGAAGTCCATATTATTTTCATAACAAAGCCTATCCAGTTCCGCTTCGGGTTCATAATATGTAAAATGTTGCTCATAGTCGTTTACCGTGGTTTTCAGCTTATAGCCGTATGCGTCCTCAACTTTGTCCCACTTAATAAACCCGTCCGTTTCGTCGTATCTGAAGTTCTGCGGAGTGATTGGTTCCTGCGGTTCGGTTTGTTCCTGTGATTTGATTGGTTTTTGTGATTCGGTTGATTCCGATTCGGAAATTGTTTCGACGGTGTTTTCGGTTGTTTCCGATTCTTCGGGATTGTCAACGGCATTTTCACCGTCGGCGGA
>CATJCJ010000753.1 GCA_949738935.1 uncultured Eubacteriales bacterium
ATAAGAGATACGAAATTGCTTGACTCAGCTATTATGGCACCGTTTCAATCTTTTGATAATAATGATTTATACCCATCAATACAATCAAAAGCCGCAAGGTTTTGTTATGGTCTTATAAAAAATCATCCTTTTATTGATGGCAACAAAAGAATAGGAGCTCATATAATGTTGCTGTTTTTATATTTTAATAATATTGAACTCCAATACACACAAAAAGAATTATCAGAATTTATTTTACAAATAGCTTCTGGAACAAAAAGTTACAAAAATTTGCTAAATTGGATAAATGAACATCAGATTTAATAATTTATAACAGTGCATTAATTGAGTAGGTGGCTGCTCTTTTTAGTTTTCTGCTCACCGTACGAGGCAACGTAATGAAATTTGTGTAGTAAATTGTCTGAAATTTTCTTTTGAACTGCTTGATTATCCAGCTTAAAATGCCAAAGCCAGTCAAGGCAAGAGTTCCAGCCTTGACTGGCTTTGGCATTTTGATAAAATCCATAATAGCAGTTCAGAGGAATTACACACATAATAGACAGCCTTAATGTTATTGTGGCGTCCCGATAAATGGTATTGAAGGAACAGATGGTGCCGTGTTTACCGTAGTAGTTATAGAAATAAGAATAGAATCTTCTGACAGAGATGGAGCCGTGTTTACTGTAGTAATTTCTGAAGTGGTTACCGTGGTGGTTTCTATAGTAGTTTCAGTAGTGGCTTCTGAAGTGGTTACCGTGGTGGTTTCTGTAGTAGTCTCTAAAGTGGTTACCGTGGTGGTTTCTGTGGTGGTTTCTGTGGTAGTCTCAGTGGTAGTTTCTGTAGTAGCTTCAGTAGTGCTTTCCGAAATAAGTCCCGCTGAATTCATAACCGACACTTTAATTAAACCCTTATCAAAATCGTATATTAGTGATACAGCGTATGTTCTTTTGTTAAAAGAGTAACATTCCATTTCCAGTGATTCAGTATCTGTTAATTCATCATCAACAACGTATCCTAAATTTGATAACGCCTCAAACCAGCCGCCAAGGTCATCTTCTCTGTCTTTTTTATCTCTATCCAGAAGACCAGCGAGGTCATAAACAAAAATAAACAATTTATTATTTCCATAAGAATCTGTTCTAAGTAATACAGCAGCTGTATATGCTCCAAAATCTGGTACATATGGAGATTCCTTATACATTTTTGAGTCGTCTGTGGTTACTCCAGAATCCGGCACATTTGAAAATTCATCATATACTTCGTCTGAAGAAACCGCACCAACATGTTCTCCAATATCTCCAAGAGACCAATGTCATTAACTTAAGGCATTAAGAATTAAAATATGTTATAATACATCTTAGGGTGATGTATTATAAAAAAAATAATAAAAAAAGTAATTGAAGCAATAAAAAAAACAGTAAAAGAAGAAAATTTTATAATTAGACATAAAACAAATGAAAAAGATTTCACACGTAAAAGAAAATTAGGTTTCAGCGAAATAGTATTATTTGTATTAGGGCAGTCTAATTCTTGTTTAGATTTTGAAAGGCATTGTTTTTGTGATATTTTTAAAATAGAAGAAGTAAGCAATGCGGCACTTTGTAAAGCAAGGGATAAGGTAAAATTTACAGCATTTAAAGAGCTTTTAGCTGATA
>CATJCJ010000754.1 GCA_949738935.1 uncultured Eubacteriales bacterium
CTCCTGTTCATCAAATTGTTTATTATCAAATAACTCATCATTCAAAATTTCTATATCGTCTAACGAGTCAAAAGGCAGGCTCAAATCTGGCCTTACATAGCTTATCTGTGGCTTATGCACATAAGGAGTCGCGCCGCCGTCCTCGGTCAACTTAATATTGGGGTGCTGCAAAATATCATATTTGCGGTCAATAACCGGTCGCTCGCCCCGGATAAAAACAATCTCATAGGCGTTATCCATCGCCCGAACTTCGTCCGGCGTCAGTAATTCACGCCCGATTTGCTGGTGATTTAAAGAGCTAGAGCCATGCGAACCACGACTGATAGTTTGACTTCTGGTATCCAGCGTTTCCTTGCCCAGCATTTCCGAAATATATTTATGGGTGCTGTGTTCGTTGCCGCCCAGATAAATCATAGTGTCAGCGTTACCGATTAACCCCTCCCAATCATCCTTAAACAGGGCTTTCAGCGCCGAGATATTTTGTAAAACAATGGTTGACATAATATTGCGGCTACGCATAGTAGCCTGCAACTTACCAAAATCGTCCGGCAGAGATACATTGCAAAATTCGTCCATCATCAAACGTACTGGCACTGGCAGACCGCCCTGGTGAACCTTGTCCGCTTGATAATAGAGAGATTGAAAAGCACAGGTATAAAGCATACCCACCAAATAATTAAAGGTGCTGTCATTATCTGGGATAACCGCAAACACCGCCTGCTTGCGTTCTCCCATTTGCCCTAGTTCCATATCATCGCGGCAGGTTATGTTGACAATTTGCGGCAGGATAAAAGCGGATAGACGCACAGCGGCAGAAATAAGAATGGAGCGCGCCGTTTTGCCAGCAGCCTGCTTAAACACTTTGTATTCTCGCACAGCAATATGGTCTGGTTCTTCCTCACCCAAAGCCTCAAACAATAAGTCCAGTGGTGTTTGGAAATCATCATCGTCCTCCTTAGCGCCGCCGTTCTCAATCATATACATCACCATTTCAAAGGTTTGCTCCTCTGGCGGCGCCTCGTGAATGAGATATAAAATAAGGGCGGTGTCCAAAGCAATTTCCGATTTTTCCCAAAAGGGGTCGTTATTGCCGGCATTTTTCGGCGTGGTATTTTTAATCAGATTATTTACCAGCTTCATCGCATCCGTATCGTCCTTGATATACAAAAGCGGATTAAAAGCGTCGGAATGGCTGGGATCGATAAGGTCGAACACCTTTATGGCGTAACCCCGTTTGAGCAGCAGGGGAGCCACAGAGCGCAACATTTCGCCTTTCGGGTCAGTAACGATAAAACTACAATTTGCTTGCATCAGGTTCGGCTTGCAGAAAAAGCGAGTCTTGCCGCTGCCACTGCCGCCAATTATAATTTGCAGCAGATTGCGTCGGTGCTTTTTGCCGTCCAGCCCCATGCGAATGTTCTGGCTTAAAATGGTATTTTGCTCCAGTCGCTTATCTCGGTATTTGGCGTTCAACTCTCTGGCACTGCCCCATTTGGCCGAGCCATGTTCTTCTCCCGGCCGTCGATTCTCCTTAGCGGAAAAATACATCGCCAAAGCGAAGCCGTAAAGCAGCAACGCCGTCAACATCGCTTTTAAGGTATATGGCGTCCAGACAATCTGCCAAGGC
>CATJCJ010000755.1 GCA_949738935.1 uncultured Eubacteriales bacterium
ATGAGTCATAGCAATCTCCTTTGGTTTTGTTTTTTGTGGTTATTAAACATTATACTATATTTTGCTATGACTTTTCTTTTTATTTTTTGTGTCCTATTTTATTATACAATCAACCCTAATTTTCTTAAACATATAATATATTCTTTGCTCTGCAATTGTTCAGATATATCTTCAAAAACTTCGCTAATAAAATATATATCTTCTTCAGAACAACTTTCTAAATATAATATGGTTGCTTTAACATCTTTAGATAATATTTTTATTATCTTATCCCAACAATCTTGGATTCCATAATCATCCTCAATGTTTTTTTTCTTTCTATTTTCAATTATTACATCCATAGAATTTTTAATCATTATTTTTCTCCTTTTTATTTTATGGCTAAGATGAGGCATCGGGAAATATTGTAGCGATTTTTCCTTTTGTACGAATTATCCCAACTCTTACTCCATTATATTCACCAAATACAGTTACTCCATCTGGTATATTTTCATTTGCAGGTAAATTTCCAACATATTCACTAGCAGCAGCAGCTATATCAGTTTCACTCCAATTTTTTGGGAACCAAGATTGATTTATTCCACTTTGTTTAGCTTTTACTTTATGGTTTGGCACATTTCCAACTCTAACACCATTAGAATATTCTTTAATAATATTATACTTAATTCCATTTTTCTCAAGAAAATCAATGTTAGCTTGACTATGTCCTCATCCTTTCAATCTTGATAAAGTACCTGTTTTAGGATTAATTGTAAAATCTCCTACAGTTGAATGTTTTAATGTAGTGTCATCAATAGATATTTTTGAAATATTATTAATAATACCTGTAGTTTCCTTTTTCAAAACTTGTTTTCCCGTTTCAGAAACAGTATCTTTAACAACTTCCTTTTTTATTGCTTCTTTAGATTATTTTTTTGCAGATAAATACAAACTTCTTGAAACAGAAGTTCCTATTTTGCCCTTATCAATAAAGCTTAAGGCGATATCAACCAAACTGAGTATAGCGTCTGCCACATCATCGCTGTTGTCATTACTTACATCTGATTCCTTATCTAACAGTCCACCTTCCTCTAAAATGTCGTCTATAAATGAATTTTCTCTAAAACTAACTAAAGTGAACCAATAAAAGAATATATAAGCAAACTTG
>CATJCJ010000756.1 GCA_949738935.1 uncultured Eubacteriales bacterium
ACCGCCCAGTTTCTGGGACACGGCGGAACTGATGAACCCTCCTGCACCGCCTATGACGGCGCCGAGGGCGCCTCCGATGACTGTCCGCCCGAGGATTCCTATCTCACCCGTGGGATCCACGTAATCCACCGGGTCATTGCCGCAGTACCGGTACCCGTTCAAATCCCTCCTCACCGGGTCCGGCGCCAGCATCCTGCCGTTCGCATTATTACAGAACCTTGCATATGCAAAGTGCTTCCCGATTACCGGTCTATAAACGGCAGCCGGTACCACAAGCATCCACGGTTTCCGAAAAATAAACCAAAATAACCTTACCACCTAAAATCAGATGATAAAGCTATTTTGTTAAACACCTTACTTTAAGCCGTTTAATAACTAAAAATACTGCTTAAAATATTCACTGTCAGAAATAACTTGTTCGAATCTTCGGCCTCCGATTTGGATGACTTCATCCACAAATCCTTCCACATTTTCCTTCCGGGATGTCGGCAGGATAATGATTGCCCCTTCCTTTTTCAGCCGCTTAAAAAGCCGGAATACGGCAGAATTATACAAACAGTCGTAAAATGTTAAGGTATTCATCCAGGGAAAACAGAAAATGATCTTATTACTCGCATAGCCGATTGCCAACGAGGCACGCCATTTTTCCCAAAAGCAGTTAGTGGAAATGCCGTAATGCAGTCTGCCGGGTGTCAGACCAAAATCTTCAATAATCCCGTCAATGCTTTCATATTTATGGTATTTCTTCAGGGCATAATCCAGTGCTTTACGGATACTTTTCTCCCGTTTTAGCAATTTTCCTGAATATAACGGTTTTCCCACGTACCACCCAGCCCTTTGCACTGTCCCAGCGTCCACTTCAACATCATCGAAATAAACCTTTTCCTCCTCTCTCGGGGTCTCGTTTGTAAGGAGAAGGGAGATCGCCTCCCCTCCTCCTCCGTATTCACATACAACCCCGTATATTTTTCCCCTTTCAAAGCTAAATACGTTATCCACTGTATAATCCCATCCCCTTTCATCAAAAGGATTCCTTATATCTAAAAACCTTTCTTTCGTTTCCAGCCTTACTTTTTCCAAAACTGCCACCATTCCTTTTTAAACCCTACACTTTCAACATTCCAAATAGGTATTGGTACCCTTTGTCCATCCGTACTTTCTACTACAAACTTCGCTATTGATTTTCCAGCATTTCCCTTATCCTTCTGAAAAGACGCATTTGTTTGAAACTTTAAAACATTCTGTGCTTTACTGCTTATCCCAGCAATACTTGCTTGCTTTCTTGTTGGCTGTCTATTCCATGCAAACACTCGACTTTCCCAGCTATTATTCCGTATTCCCAGCTCGCCTGAGGACATTATTTTCTGTGCGTTTTCATCCGTGGTCACATGATAATAAACATTGCTCCTATTGTACCGGGAATTATCCCTAAGTCTTTCAATCCCCTTACCGACACCATAAAACGCCGCACTGGATACCCCACCGGTAACCGCGCCAAAGAGCATGCTCCCAAGGAATCCTCCAAGGCTGAACTTCTCCCGGTTCCTTTTTACGCCGCCCGTTTGCAGCGGGGTGTACCGGTAGCCTTTCGCGGAACTGTAACCGAGGAACTGCAGGAAGGG
>CATJCJ010000757.1 GCA_949738935.1 uncultured Eubacteriales bacterium
ATATTTTTTTCCTGATATATCAGAAAAAGAATATAATGATTTTACCAATAATAATCAATTATTTAATAATATACTGGAATTAGTTCAGAAAGCGTTCTATAAATGGTATAATTTTGATTGTAAAAATATTTTTGTTAGCAATAATTATAAAAAAAATTTTAACAGTTATGCCTATATAGATGGAATCAATCCTATATTTATACATGTTGATCAGCTTTTGGAATCAATTATTATGAGTTTTATGCTTACAACATTTGCATGGGCAAAAGAATTGGATAAAAATGATAGTGACGACAGTTGTTTTATATATTTGCTCTTTATAATGAATGAACTCTGTATATTTGGTCAGTTGCCTAATGAAAACGCAAAAAGTATTATAATGAAGAAAATATATAATGATCATCAGCTTATGAATTTAGCTATAGATTGTCATATGGCAATTATGGTATTTACTATAGCGCATGAAATCGCTCACGTTTATCAGGCGAATTTAAATTATTCTTCTTTTTGTAAACAAAATCCTAAAGAATTAGAGTTCAATGCAGATGAAATTGCATATGATATTCTACTTAAATTTATTATGGGAAAACAAGAGAAAAATATAGTAATGGAAAAGTATGCTTATCTATCTCCAATGATGTATATGGATTTTTTTAATTTATATTATTATACAGATTATGTGTTATATGGAATCAAATATAACAGCAAAACACATCCAACTCCGGAAGAACGTAAAAATGCATTGTTTAGCATAGTTGAACGTGAAATATATCAGTTTGATACTGAAGAAGGAAATGTTATATATCAGTGGTTTTGCATGATTTATGATTTGTTTATAGAGAAACTTCCGAAGTATAAAAAAAGCGGAAGACTTAACGAAGTTATTCATAATAAATTAAGGAAACAGTTATAATAGTATTAAAATTTAAAGAAGGTTTTTATATGAATAGAAAAGAAGCGGAAGAATTTAATAAAAAATTGAAGATGTTTTTAGAAATGCAAGCAATTAAGTTAAACTTGGAAAAATCTGTTGCTTATAATTTAGTTGATAAATATATAGAAATTTATCCAAGTGATACATCAATAGTTGGAATGATAGAATTAAAAGATAAAGGTTCTTTTTCTGTCAAACCTGGAAATATATTAATTGATCAAAGAGGTTTATTGAAAGCGATTTTTGAGTTATTATTTTCATTTCAAATTCCTCAAAATACATTAAACTACATACAATTATCCCTTTTTACATTTATAGCAATTTATGAGTCAGTAAAAATAGATTTAGATGAAAATGAAAGTTATATTATTGCATATCTACACTCCCATAATATGTATGAATATGGAGATGAAGAACATATTTTTTATACAAATTTTTCTGATTGGTATAAAAGGCAAACAGGAGATGAAATATCTATCAAAAAATTGGAGAAATCTTTGAAAAATCTTTTGGATCTTAAATCTATTGAAATAGAGAATGGTGAAATAAAATTAAAAGAA
>CATJCJ010000758.1 GCA_949738935.1 uncultured Eubacteriales bacterium
ATGGGCTATATAAACAGTGAACTTAAAAGAGAGGTTACAGAGCATTTATTAAAACATCCTTTGATTTCTGAGGTTAAGGACTGGAAAGGCAAAAGAGAAAAAAGAGGACTTAGCATAGAATTTACGGTTGTTTTGAGAGACAGTTCAATATTGGAAATGGAACACGTAGTAGGTGGTATTGATGTATAGAGTTGTGCTTACCAAAGAAATTAATCCAACGCTGAGGCAAAGCGAGGATATTACAAAATTTGTCTCTGAATTGACTTGGAGTGAAAATCTTGATACTGTTGGGCTTACGCTTTCTTTTTCGGTTCCTGATACTAATGCGGAATTTGTTCCTCGTCTGAAAATTATGGCCGGTGATATAATTCAAATTTTTAATGGCGAAGGAGAGTTAATCAGAGCTGTTGTTGTAAATATTAGCAGAAGTTATCCGAAAAGAACTGTTAAGGCGTTTGATTTTGGTTTTTATCTTAATAAAAATGATATTGTTATTCAGTTTAAGGATAAAAGTGTCTCCGAGTGTTTAAAAGAGCTTTTTTATCATGTGGGAGTGACGACGGGCAGTGTATGTGATATGCCCGCAAAAGTTAAAAGTGTGTATATAAAAAATGTGAATGAGATAATTAAAGAGCTTATAAAGATACAGCAGGACAATGATGGAAAAAAGTATTATTATGAAATGAGAGCGGAGAAAATATATGTTTTTCAATTGCCAACAAAGCCTATGAGTTATATTTTTAAACCGACTGTAAATACGGCGGAGTTCGATGTCACAGATAAAAACGCTCATGGCAGAGGAACGTATAGCTGTTCTATTGAAAATATGAGAAATAGTATAATAGCTGAGGTTAATTCCAAAACAAGCGGTGAGATGCCTGAGAAAATGTTTTACGCGAGAGACCCTGAAAGTATAAGAAAACATGGTTTGCTTGCTGAAAACTATAATGTTAATTCAGATGATGCCGATAATATAAAAGAGCTGGCTAAAAATGAGCTGAAAGAGAAAAATGTTATAAAGCAGGAGCTTTCAATGGATTTTATAGGTCATGATAACGCCAGACCGGGTAGAGTTATACGCGTTATTGACGAGTATTTGGGTATTAACGGAAATTTTAGAATAAAATCAGTCAGCCATAAGATAAACGGAAGTATACACACTATGAGTTGTACATTGGAACGTATTTGAAAATTTATAAGGTGGTTTTTAAAGTGAAAAGAAAATTTATTGATATCTCGAAGTATTCTCCGTTAGGTTTGCTTGAGGAATTGGGCGAGAATATACATAATGGTAAAATCAATATTACTTGTGTGGATAAGGAAAAAAGGAGAATGAGTTTTATACACAGAATGTGTTTTAAAGATATCGCCGAGGCTGTTTTTGATGAGGGCGACAGATTTGAGTTTTATTATGAGGAAATTGAGGACTCTGAGGAAGAGGATAGGGGAGAAACAGACAATTCGTCGGCTGTATGATGTTTAGGGTGGTGGTGTTATGCTTAAATTAATACACAAAATTTATAAAAATGACAGAGTGACGCTTGATTTGATAAAAACTCTTCGGTTAAAGTTTATATCCTCGGAAAATAAAATCAATGATTTATATAAACAGATATTTCTTGATTACGCCGATTGGTATCTTGAGATAAAGGAAAAGGAAATGTCTGTGACGAGAAAAATGAATGATATAACCGAACGAAGAAATTATGTCAAAACAAGGCTGCTGGGTGTCGGAACAGCGACAAAGGAAATGATTGAGAGTACAATAAACTCCGTATCCGGTGTTGCGGTTAATATCGGTCTTACTGATATGACAGTGATTATGAGATTTATATTCGCTGAGAATAATAGGCTGATTACATTTTCAAAAAACGCTCTGGCGGAAATAATTCCATATCATCTTGACATGGAAATCTTCTATAATCATATTAAATGGGAAGAGCCTAAAAGAGTTACTTGGGACAGAATGAGAAAATATACTTGGAATGATATTGTTAAAAGTGTTGAGGGGACTATTGAGAAAGGATATGACGGAGGTTTTTAAATGACACCTGTAAAGATGTTTTTGAGCTGTGATAATAATGAGAAAGTGGTTGAGGTTCCTGTCATTCCCGATGAGCTGCCTGATATAGTACAGGAATTGGAAAATGAGGAATTTACCACTCAAACAGAGACTCTTACGCTCCTTGGAAATAAAAAGCCAAGGAGTTTTTCTTTGGAATTATTCCTTCCGACAAAGATTTATGATTTCGCTAAAAATACAGGTGTGGAAGTTCTTAATCTTTTAAAGTATGTCGCTGACAAGAAGATACCTATGAGAATAGTTGTTACCGACGGACTTAATGAGCTTTTGAATATTGCTGTGTCAATTAGCAGTTTTCAATATCATTTTGATACCGTGGAAAATATTCACTGCAGCGTGAACTTTAAAGAGTATATTTTTCTTACAAAGCCTAAACCCGAGGACAAGGAGGATGTGATTGTGTTTAATACGGTGACCGCCCATATAAAAAATCGAAGCGCGGCAATAAGCGGAATAAACGCGGATGGTTATAATCTTGTCAGGGCAAGAGACGTGCTTGAGCTTCTTGGAATAAATGTAGGTTGGAACGCCGAAAAGAAACGGATTACCGCGAATGGAAAATTACTTGATATTCATACAAGAATATATAACGGAAGCGCTTATTGCTTTGTGAGAGATTTAGCTGAGGAAACAGGGGTAGATATAGATTATAACGCCAATGACAAAACAATAATTATGAAATAAAAAGTATTGATTTCAAAGAGGTGAGACAGTGAGATATAATGAGAAAATATCAGATATACACTCTGATTTACTTGATAAAATGCCGGATACTTACTCTAAGGTCAAAGGAACATGGCTGTGGGAAATGTCTAAAGCGTTTGCTTTGAAAATACATGAGCTTTTACGGCTTTTGACTGATACAGCGGAAAAGTTGAATGTTGAGAATTTACAAGGTGATGAGCTTGACGCTTATGTTTTACAGTGGACAGATATTAAAAGAAAAAGGGCACGAAGAGCGGAAGGATATATAGAAGTGTCGGGAAACGGCACTTTATATGGGGGAACTCTTGTTTCTTCCGAAACCATGAAATATGAGATTACAGAAGATATTGTCGTAAACGGTACAGCGGTTGCTTCGATTACGGCTGTTGAGGCGGGAACGATTGGAAATGCCGCCGCGAATACGGTTACGACGATGGTGACGTCAAACGCAAACATAAAAAGTATAACTAATCCAAATCCAATAGAGGGCGGGGCTGATGAGGAAACAGATGAAGCGTTGAGAGACCGATATCATTTAAGACTTTCAATGCCGGCTACAAGCGGAAACAGAGCGCATTATATTTTATGGGCGACTGAATGTATAGGAGTTGGAGGAGCGAAAGCAGTAAGAGATGTGTCGGTTAGAAATAAGGTGAATGTATATATTTGCGGGGATAATGGTGAGCCCGCTGATGTTGATATAATAGATTCAGTACAGAAATATATCGACCCTAATGTGAACGGAGATGGTTCTGGAGTCGCTCCTGTTGGGGCGATATGCGAGGTTTTAAGCGCCGGTGTAAAACGTATAAATATAAGTGGGAGAGTTGAGCCGGATAACACTATTAACAAGGAAAATATGCTTGAAAATATAAAAACAGCAATAGAGAGTTATATTCGTACAATAAATTTTCGAAAAACGGAGATTAGTTACGCGAGACTTTTAAATATCGCTCTTGGCAGTGAGGGTGTTAGTGATATAACTGATTTTAAGCTTAATGGAGGATACGCGAATATTCTTTGTGATGAAACAGAAATCTTTGCGCTTAATAAATTTAGTCTAGAGGTGGAATAGTTGAAAAAAACGGATAATTTAAAATTGAATAAGCCTGATTACGAGGATTTCGCTGATATATCCGCCATTAATGATAATATGGATATATTGGATAAAGAAATATCTAATAAGTCGGATTTGGGGCATTTACACGATTATCTGCCGTTAAGCGGCGGTAATTTGGCAGGTGATTTAGATATAAATGGTCAATTGGATTTACACGGTACATTAAACGCTGAGGATCTTAATGTAAAACAGGGAATTCAGGCGGAAAGCTTTTCAGGTGACGGAAGTGGGCTTACCGGTGTTAACGCTGATACAGTTGACGGAAAACACGCCAAGGATTTTGCTCAATATAAAAGTGTAATCAGGGGAGATTTTAATGATGTGAAAGCTCCCGGTATTTATATAATGTCAAATCCTCAAGCGAATTTTCCTCCGCTTGAGGGAGACGATTATCATTACTATGGTCTGATTGTTTTGATTCCGCGGGACAGCCAATACGCTGAGCAAATAGCCTTTAGAATGGATTCGTACAGTATATACATAAGAACGTTGTTTGATGATAATAACACGGCTGTTTGGAGTGAGTGGAAAAAAATAAATGACGGTGGAAACGCTGATACGGTAGATGGAAAACACGCCTC
>CATJCJ010000759.1 GCA_949738935.1 uncultured Eubacteriales bacterium
AAATCGAGCAGGAGGCTGCTCCTTTTAGCCTCCTGCTCGCCGTGCGAGGCGGCGGTAAGCCTTTGCTTACAAATTTCATTGCGCCGCCTCTGTACATAAAAAAACGGGAAGCTATTTTTAGCCTCCCGTTTTTTATTTTTGTTTAATGAATTCCGCAAGCCGAAGAACTTAGCTCAGAATTTAATCTGTTTCCAATCTCAAGCCATATCCTATTAAAATCAGTTATTGTGTTCTGTGGTTTCAACTCCACATTTATATTTGGAGAAATATTTATATTTCCGCTTTCTCTCTGATATTGAGTAATTGTTTTGTCAATATCTTTAAACTTAAATTTAATATTTTCCTCTGAAACACTCGATAAACCTTTTGTCACAAAATTTCCGCGCAAAACATTATTATCAAACAAACTCTTTTTATAAATACCCGAAAAAGATATCTCATTATTTTTTGAAAATATCCTTGATGGAAAAACATTTTTCTGAACAATACTTTTATCAAAAACTTCCTTGGGGAATATCGTTTTTTCCATAGATTTTTTATCAAAAACATCTTTTAATGATATATTTTTTTCAACAAAACCTCTATTAAAAATACTTTGAGGGAATATTCTGTTTTCCTCAGAATTCTTATTAAAATCACTTTGAGAAGATACATTCGCCGTCGAAAATACAGATGGGGCTGTATTTAAAATTTTTATACCCTCATTCAAAAAACATTGAGAGTATATATTTTTTAAATGATTCTCTTTTAATCTTAAAGGTTTGTTTTCCCGATTTTTATTTACCAAACTCAAATATTTCTCACTATTATAAAAATTGTTAAAATCAAAATTTGAATTGCCTTTATAAACATCTGTAAATCTTGAAGTCAAAAAATTTTTGTACAATTTATTTATATTTGAGGAATAAAAATTTTTGTACAATTTATTTATATTTGAGGCGGAAAAACTTTTATATAGATTCATCATACTTAAGCTTGATAATTTATTATACAAATTGCTTATATTTGAGGTTGATAATTTATTATACAAATTGCTTATATTTGAGGTTGATAAATTTTTGTAAAACTTGCTTATATTTGAGGTTGATAAATTTTTGTAAAACTTGCTTATATTTGAGGTTGATAGATTTTTAGGATTTACAAGCATATTTACATTTGTTGTTATTTTATTAACAGTATTTTCTGAATTTTTAATTTTATTAAGCATTTCTGAAAATTTTATTTTATTCTTTTTATCACCGCGCAAAATATCACCCTTTCATTTTCAAAACATCTCCAACTCATGGCAATGCCTCAAATACAGCGACAGGGCGGTATTATTAGGGAACACCTGTATTATAACATAAAAACACAATTTACGCAACTTTTTCCCATAAAAATCAAATTAATTTTTAAACTCTCTTCTTGTAAAAATCATTCCGCTTATAGCTGTTATCCCAATAATATATATAATACATATAATAACAAAGCCGAGGTATCCTCTTTCCGTAATTTTTTGAGGAGCACTGGAGCTCATTCCATATGACATAAGAGAATAAATCCATATGTGTCCAAAACCTTTAGCAAGAAATACTAATCCTGATAATCCTCCGCCAAAAGCTATTCCTATAGGCATAGCGAAGCTTTTTATAAACAATGACAACATAAGTTGTATAGAAGCGATTACCATCCCTCCAAGAGTCCCAAATCCACACCACAGCAAAATATCATTTATTGGAGCAGGCTCGCTCATTCCCAAAAATTTTCCTGAAACAACAAATAATATCCCTATCCATATTTCAGTCAACAAAATCATTATAGATACTATTGTCATCTTTGACAAAAAAAACATAATTTTGGGCACAGGCATAGTAAGCATTTTATTCCAATTATTATTGTTATACTCAATCCTCATAATATATGAACAATAAATACCTATAAGTATTGGAAGAAAAAAATAACAAGTAAAAAGAGTATGTTGTGTCCAAAGGCTATACCATTCACTTTTTAAAATCTCAATATTGGCAGTATAATTGATATTCCCAAGAATAGCTGGTATTACAGGCATTAATATAAACGCCAATAAAAAAGGCGAACGTTTTAATTTCATTTTTTCTATTTTTAAAAGTTTAAAAAACATATAATCACACATCCTTTTTGGTAAACAAAACTTTCCCCACGGCATACATAAAAACACATATAAAAATAATTACAACAAAAAATTCCCAATCTATTTCCATTACATCAAAACGCACGTTTTTCATTCTTGTTTCTTTACTCCAGCCAAACATTCCAACAAACTGCAATACTCCAAAATGTCCCCATAAAAGTGATTTTCTAAGAGCTGGAACCGATGGTAGAAACATAGAAAACATCCCGGCAAAAGTTCCGATAACTCCTACAAAAAAGCCTATCGCCTGATTTTTAAAAAATATAGCAAGTATATGTTGAAAGATATACACGGATATTGATGGTATAATAGTAAACAACAAATATAACAAATAAAGATTTAACGGAAACTCATCTTTAAATCCCATATACTTTCCAAAAGCAATTATTACAATCCAAGACATTAGTATACAAACAATAATAATTGATAAACCATAAATCAATTTCGCGTCATAAATTTTACCCTTTGGAGCAATTGTACATAATTGTTTAAACATTATACCCTTATGTTCAATATCGCACAGTCTTGATGAAACAACTATCGCCAAAATAGGAATAAATATAGAATTAATAAGAGGAAGCTGATATAAAAAAATCATATAACCAAATGAAAGCGTCTCCTCATTATAACTTCCATATAAAGCCCAACATAATTGAATTATCGTTATAATAATGGCTGTTAATACAATATATCTATTTTTTGTTTTTTTATATTCACATTTTAAAAGCCTTATCATAAGCTATCTCCCTTTCCCGTCAAATCCAAAAATATTTCCTCCAAAGTTTTAGAGCTATCTTTTTCGTGAAGTTTATTTAATTCCCCCTGATACATCATTTTACCTTTTGATATTATCCCTATATCCTCAGCGAGTAAATCCACTTCCGAAAGAAGATGACTTGATACAATCACCGTCATACCGTATTTCTTATACAAAGAACGTATAAGCTCTCGCATTTCCTGTATTCCGGCGGGGTCAAGTCCGTTTGTCGGCTCATCAAGTATAAGCAGTTTCGGAAAAGCCAAAAGTGCCGAGGCAAGACCTAATCGCTGTTTCATTCCCAAAGAATATGAAGAAATTTTTTTATTACTCTGATTATTAAGTCTAACTGTTTTCAAAACCTCATCTATATTTTTATCTGGAATACCAAGCATTATTGAATATATTCTTAAATTCTCTCGGGCTGTAAGATGCCCATAATACGACGGAGACTCTATCAAAGAACCAACATTTTTTAATATATCTATTCGATTTTGGGAGTTAAAATTTTTGCCAAATATATTAATCTCGCCTAAAGTCGGACGAACAAGACCCAAAAGCATTTTTAAAGTAGTAGATTTTCCGGCGCCATTCGCGCCCAAAAATCCATAAATGGAGCCCTCTCTGACAATCATCTCAAGACCACTGACAACACAATTATCACCATACGATTTTGTTAAATTATTTGTCTTTACTATTAAACTCACAGCAAACCTTCCTTTCAATTTTTACATATAAAACAATAACACTCTATTTTTTACAGCAATTTATAGCAATTACACTTTGAAAGTTACAAAAAAATTATTTTACTTGCACAGGCTGCAAATTGCTTCGCGATTCGCTTGCCGCCCAGCAGTGCTTTCGCACTCGTAAAATATTTTTTGTTATATCTAAAGTGTAATTACTATAATTTAAAAAAGACCAAAACGAGGCTAAAATAATTTTTATATTTTAGACCGTTTTTTAGGTTGAATTGCTATAATTTCTTTGACTATACCACAATGTTCTTTAAATAAACTTAAATAAACCTTAATTAAACCTTAAAAATTCATCTCAAATCTTTTAAAAACTGTCATTAAATGATACAATAAATAAGAATAAAATTTCCGAAATCTTCAGAACAGGAGTGATAAAATTGGAAGAATTAAAAAATAAAAAAATTCTTATTGTTGACGATGAAAAAGATATATCTGAAATACTTAAAGACGCTTTAATTAAAGAAGGATTTTATTCTGTTTTTACCGCTGACAGCTGCAAAGAAACCCTTAATATAATAAAAAATCAACTTATCGCTCTTTGCGTTCTTGATGTTAATTTACCCGATGGCAGCGGTTTTTCTTTATATAACGACATACGTAAAATCACACAAGTTCCCGTTGTTTTTTTAACAGCAAGAGGCGAACCTGATGACAAAATACAAGGTTTTGGATTGGGTGCTGACGACTACATTGTAAAACCGTTTTTAATAAAAGAATTTATACTTAGAATTGAAGCCCTGCTGCGAAGAACTTATATCAAAATAGAATCAGCCACTGGTTTTAGGCTTCCTGATAGAACCGTTAGCTTTGAGACAGCATCAATAAAACTTTCTGACAAAGAAATTCCTTTAACGGCTAAAGAGCTTACTTTGATAAAAAAATTATGGGAAAATAAAAACAAAATTGTTACAAACGATTCATTATGTATGGCAGCATGGGGTGACGAATATTATGGATATGAAAATACTCTTATGGTTCATATAAGAAGAATCCGAAAAAAAATTGAGAAAAGCCCGTCAAACCCAAAATTCTTGATTACCGTCAAAGGAATTGGTTATAAACTGGTGATTGATAATGAATAAAACAATTATAAAAATATTTATTCTGTTTATATTAACAGCATCATTAATTTCATTAATTTTACTTGCCATAAATTTTATGGGTTTTGCTATTCTTGGAAGCAATCCTGAAAACCATAATTATTATAACTCATCTAAGTTAAAAAGCTCACCAAGAAAATTATTAAACGATATTAATGAAAATCTCCAAAAAACAAAAAACGGCTATGAGTTAAAAGATAAAGATATTATACCAAAAGATAACTGGTGTATTTTACTCAATGATTATGGTGACATAATATGGAGTCAAAATAAACCCCAAGACATCCCAAATCATTACTCAATAAAAGATATAGCGAAAATAACAAGATGGTTTTTAAATGATTATCCTGTATATATAAACTCCGAAGAATATGGTCTTTTCATTTTAGGCATTCCAAAAGACTCTGTTGGAAAATATAATATTGAGTATTCAATGGACTGGTTTAATACCCTGCCAAAAAGAATATTAAAAATACTCTGTGTAAATTTATTTCTCGCTGCTATATTAGCGTCAATTTTTGGCGCCGCATTATACAAAAAGCTAAAAACCCTTTTAAATGGAATTAAAAATTTAAGACTTGAAAAACAAGTTAATTTAAAAGAAAAGGGAATTTTTAAAGAATTATATCAAAATATAAATGAAACTTCCCATTCAATAGAAAGAAAAAATAAAGCCCTTGAAATAAGAGACCAAGCAAGGCTTAACTGGATTTCCGCCATTTCCCATGACATTCGTACACCCCTTTCAATTATTACGGGTTATTCAGAATCTTTAGCAAATGTAAAAGAATTATCATCAGAAAACAGAAAAAAAGCGGAAATAATAACATCTCAAAGTATGAAAATAAAAAAACTTATAGCTAATTTAAACTTAATATCCTCACTTGAATATGATATGCAGCCATTTAAGAAAAACCAAATACACATATGCCCGCTCATAAGGCATATAGTTTCAGAAATAATAAATAGCGGTATCTCAGATAATTTTGAACTAGAATTAGACTTACAGGACGAAAACGCCGTTATTTTAGGAGATAAGACATTAATCGAAAGAGCTATTTTCAACATAATAAACAATAGTATCGTTCACAATCCAAATGGCTGTAAAATCAAAATAATAGAACAAAAAAAAGATAACAAATTATATATTACAATCAAGGATAATGGAATTGGAGTGACAAATAATGTAATATATAATATCAATAAAAATATCAAAACTATGCCAAAATCCGCTCACGGTCTTGGTTTGCCAATAGTTTACAGAATTATATCCGCTCATGGAGGAAAATTTATTTGTGAAAACAACAACGGATTTACAGTATATATTATTTTAGACAGACTCTGAGATTTACTCAAAGGTTCTAATACTCCATTAAGCTTGTTATTGCAAGGCAAATTATTATGGAAAAACCAAACTTGATGGAGTATTAGTCTTTTTAACGATTTGTATCAATACTGCTTTCTTTTTGAATATAGTTCTCAAAGGAATTATCTCCATAAATTTTAAAAATAGGATTTGTGTTTTTAATTTGAGAAAAAGAAGCTTTGTCAGAAGAAGCTTCTGTAGAAACAGTCTCAGTTTTTGTTATTTCATCAATATCTTTTTCATCAGAAATTTTCTCATTGTCATCTTTTTCTTGAAAAACCTCTCCCATAAGGATTTCTTCTTCAAGTTTCTCATCCTCACTTTTCTCGCTTTCGGGTTTTTGAGCGGCTTCAATCTCCTCTTCTTTATATTTCTCTATTTCCTCATTTGTATCACTAATTTTGTTCGCCGCTTCTTTTTCTGCCTTTACTGAGACAACAGACGTTTCAAAAATTTCATCGGCTTTAGAACCTATTATACCTCTTTCAACATCATTTTTCATTTCAATCTCAATTCTTGTAATATCTCGTTCTTTTTCAGCCTTTAAAATTTTATTTTGCTGAATACTGTCAAAATTATAAGCAACCTTAGTAAATGTATCAACAAACCTTTGAGTTTTTGTATCCATAGCGTTATCATTATTATTTTCTTTTTTATTGCTCTCCTCCATTTGCTGCCTTACAAGTTCCTCGGCATCACGTTTCTGTTGGTCTATTATAGCCTGATTAAGTTGTTTTTCAAGTTCTTTAAGCTGGTCTTGCAAAATATCCAATTTGACTTCCTTTAATTCCTCAGAAAGACTGTCATCAGCCTTTACCTCTTTAATTTGTTTCTTTTTTTCTTCTATCATTTGCTTTACATTATCAACTAAACTGTCATTAGCGCTTTTACCTTTTTCTTTTGGCGCCGAAACAACTTTCTTAGAATTATTTCTAAAATTATTCTGAGCGAATATTCGTTTTGTGGTAAAACCATTCACTTGATTTGTATTTATATTCATAATACATTCCTCCCATATACTCAAACCTTAACATAAATACCCTTACTTAATATATCGGAGAATATAATAAAAATATTATAGCAATTCAATTTTAAAATTAAGAACCTGTCTAAAATCTAAAAAAAGCCTGTCTAAAAACAAAATATACACAAAAAATCAGTGAAAATAAAATCATTTTAGAGCGTAATGATATTATTTTCACTGAATGAAATTTTAATAGTTTTTAGACAGGCTCTTAGAAAAAAAGACGAGAGTCAGCACTGCTCGTCTTTTAATCACTACTATTTTCTAACATCAATATTCTCGCCTAAAAGTCCATTAACAGCTTTGTCAATATTAGCGTCCTTATGAGCGATAAGAAATTTATTTTTAGCGGCAAGAAGTTTTTCCTCACCAAAATCAAAAGTTTTTTCAAGAGGATAATTAGTTCCTTTCGGAAGAACAACAGCCATTTTAAAGCAGCCGTCACCAACAGAACAAGGAGCGTAATGAAGAGTAGTAGCGTAAAGCTCAACAGCAGTTCCTTTAGGAACCAAAAAAGCCTCAATAAGAGAAGTATCAAAAGTAAAATTTCCTTCTAAATCCTCTTTAATATCCTGTTGTGAACCAACAAGCAAAACAGCGTCAACGGCGGCTATATTAATCTCAGAACTTCTGTGATACTCAACAGCATTAAGCAAATAATTTTTTCCGTTGCAAAAACCAACTTGAACGTCCATTTGACCAAAAAATCTATCAGCGAACATATAGCTAAACTGTTCAAGACTCTTTTCCGACGGTTCATAAACAACCTCATCTGTAGCCGGAAGTTTATCAAGAGCGTCTATAATACCGCTCAAGTCATAACCCTTCAGAATTTTTCCATATTTTATAAACTTCTCATCACTGACGTCATAAATTCTCATATGCCAAAATCCTCCCTAAAAAAATTAAAACCCTGAGCAATGCCCAAAATCAGCCTTTCTCAATCTCAAAAACGGGCAGAATTTAAGACAAAGCCTCAAGGTTTTTATAAATATCACAAAGAACTTATAAATTCTTCATTAAAACCAATAAGTTTTTCTATATACCATTTAGACGGACCTCCGTCAACCCTTCTTGCCTCAACACATTTTTCAAGAGTAATAGCGTTAAACACATCATCATTAAACACATCGCTAAACTTTTTAAATTCCTCAATAGATAAATCCTCTAATACTTTATCGTTTTCAATACAATATAGAACAATTTGACCAATGACAGCATGAGCATCCCTAAAAGGCATCCCCTGTTTAACAAGCCAGTCAGCGGCGTCAGTAGCGTTCATAAAACCACCCTTAGCCGCCTTATACATATTTTCAGAGTTAATTTTCATAGTATCAATCATAGCCGTAAAAACAGGAAGACACATTTTAATTGTATCAACAGCGTCAAAGACACACTCTTTATCCTCCTGCATATCTTTGTTATAAGCCAGAGGAAGACCTTTCATAACAGTTAAAAATCCCATAAGGTCACCATAAACACGGCCTGTTTTACCTCTTATAAGCTCAGCCATATCAGGATTTTTCTTCTGAGGCATAATAGAACTTCCCGTACTGTAAGCGTCAGATAACTCAACAAATTTAAACTGTTGATTTGACCATAAAATAATTTCCTCACAAAATCGACTAAGATGCATCATAACCATAGCTAAACAATATAAAAGTTCCGCCGTAAAATCTCTATCACTAACACTGTCCATACTATTTAAAGTAATGCTGTCAAAACCAAGAATCTCACAAACAGTCTCTCTGTTTAACGGATAAGTTGTTGTAGCCAAAGCTCCCGCCCCAAGAGGCATAACATTTGTTCTCTTATAACAGTCGCAGAGTCTGTCAAAATCTCTTTTAAACATCTCGACATAAGCAAGAAAATGATGAGCCAGCGTAACAGGCTGAGCGTTTTGCAAATGAGTATAACCCGGCATAATCGTATCAATGTTTTCTTTAGCTATTTTATTAAGAACATTTAAAAGTTTTTTAATAAGACTTTTTATATCATCAATTTGTTCTTTCAGATACATTCTTAAATCAAGGGCAACTTGGTCATTACGGCTTCTTCCCGTATGAAGTCTTTTACCAACATCACCAATTCTCTCAATAAGTATTGTTTCAACATTCATATGAATATCTTCAGCTTTCTCATCAAAATATATCTTTCCTTGAGAAATATCATCAAGAATTTCAAGAAGAGTATCTTTAATAAGTTTCGAGTCATCTTCCGAAATAATCCCCTGTTGCCCAAGCATTTCGGCATGGGCAACACTTCCAAGGATATCCTGTTTATACATTCTTTGGTCAAAAGAAATAGAAGAATGAAAATGATCTGTAAAACTATCAGTAGACTGAGTAAATCTTCCACCCCAAAGTTTCATTATTTATCCCCTCTCTGTTGTTTCATCATAGCTCGAACTTTTGAGGGAAGACCAAAAAGATTAATAAAGCCCTCCGCATCACGATGGCTGTAAAGCTCACCGGTCGTAAAGCTGGCAAGTTCAGAACTATACAAAGAATAATCTGAGGAAACACCGGCAGAAATAATATTTCCCTTATAAAGCTTAAGTCTCGCTTTTCCTGTAACCGTCTCTTGAGTTGAATCAACAAAAGCGTTAAGAGCCTCCATAAGAGGAGTAAACCATTCACCTGAATAAAGAAGCTCAGTATATTTATTTCTTACAATTTCCTTAAAAGAAGTTGTTTGTCTGTCAAGACAAAGATACTCCAAATCTCTGTGAGCGGCATATAAAATAGTACCCCCCGGAGTTTCATAAACACCCCTGCTCTTCATACCAACAACACGATTTTCAACGAGGTCAGCGATACCAATACCATTTTTTCCGCCAAGTTCATTAAGTTTGTCCATAATTTCAATTGGAGAAAGTTTTTTTCCGTCAATAGCGACAGGAATTCCTTTTTCAAACTCAATCTCAACATAAGTCGCCTCATCAGGAGCCTCCTCCGGACTAACACCAAGTTTAAGAAGACTTTTAAAATTAGGCTCATTTTCAGGATTCTCAAGGTCAAGACCCTCGTGACTTATATGCCAAAGATTTCTGTCACGGCTATAACTTTCTTCTTTTTTCATAGGAACAGGAAGTCCTCTTTTCTGAAGAAACTCAATTTCTTCTTCTCTTGATGAAATATCCCAAGTCCTCCAAGGAGCGATAATTTTAAGATGAGGAGCCAAAGCTTTAATGGCGAGTTCAAAACGAATTTGGTCATTACCTTTTCCCGTACAACCGTGGCAAATAGCGTCGGCGCCTTCTTGCAAAGCGATTTGAACAAGTTTTTTTCCAATAAGAGGTCTGGCGATTGATGTACCAAGCAAATATTTATCTTCATAAACAGCGTGAGCCTTAACCATAGGATATACATAATCAACAATAAACTCTTCTCTCACGTCCTCAATATAAATTTTGCTTGCGCCCATAGCGATAGCTTTTTCTTCCATACCATCAGTTTCCTTACCTTGTCCAACATCAACACAAACAGCAATAATTTCAGCGTTATCATAATTTTCTTTAAGCCAAGGTATAATAACAGAAGTATCAAGACCACCTGAATAAGCAAGAACAATTTTCATAACAAACATCCTCCTAAAATAAAAAAATTATATTTTTATAGTAATTCCACTTTAAAAGTTACAAAAAAATTATTTTACTTGCACGGGCTGCAAATTGCTTTGCAATTCGCTTACCGCCCAGCAGTGCTTACGCAC
>CATJCJ010000760.1 GCA_949738935.1 uncultured Eubacteriales bacterium
AGATATTGAGTTTAATGAGTTACGAAATAAATATGATAATTTGAAAAAGGAATTTGAGACAGAGAAGAACAAACAAAAAACGTCAGATATTGAGCTTAATGAGTTACAAAATAAATTTAAAATATCTCAAGAAGAACTTCAAAGTACAAAAAATAAGTTACAAACTTCAAATATTGAACTTTCTGAAATAAAAGGTAAATTTAATAATTCTCAAAATGAACTTTTTGATACTAAAACAAAATTCGAAAATATTAACGCTGAATTATCTGATACAAAAGTAGAATTTGAAAAATCACAATTTGAACTTTCTGAAACAAAAACAAAACTTGAAAATACTCAAAATGAACTTAATGAAACAAAAGAAGAACTTTTGAAAACTCAGACTGAACTTACAGATTTTATAAATAATTTTGATAAATAAGAATTTTGTGGATTTGTTTTAATTATTCCTTTTTTAAAGAATAGGGTGATATTTTGAAAGAAGAAAAACAACAAGAATTGCTTTCTCCAGCAGGTTCAAAGGAAAGTGTATATGCCGCTGTAAATAATGGGTGTGACGCTATATATATTGGAGGAAAAAATTTTAATGCCAGGAAATATGCCTCAAATTTTTCTGATGATGAATTGGCTGAAATAATAGATTTTTGTCATATACGATGTGTTAAAGTTTTTATAACACTTAACATACTATATAAAGACTGTGAGATAAATGATGTTTTGAAATTTGCCTCAAAAATGTATTGTTTTGGCGCTGATGCTTTTATAGTTCAGGATATAGGTATTTTTAATATATTAAAATCTAATTTTCCGTTAATAAATCTTCACGCTAGTACACAGATGACAGCTCACAATATTTATACTGTAAATTTTTTGAGCAAATTGGGTTTTGACAGGGTTGTTTTAAGCCGTGAGCTCTCTTTGGATGAAATAAAAGATATTGCTGAAAGTTCTTCTATTGAGATTGAGGTGTTTGTTCACGGAGCTTTATGTGTCAGTTATTCGGGAAGATGTTTAATGAGCAGTTTTATAGGCGGAAGAAGTGGAAATCGCGGACAATGTGCCCAGCCTTGCAGGATGAATTATAGTCTGTATAAAAATAATAAAAAAATTGCTGAAAATTATATTATTAGTCCAAAGGATATAATGACATTAAAGGAAATAAATGAGCTTATATCTTCAGGGATTAAATCCTTTAAAATAGAGGGAAGAATGAAAAAACCTGAATATGTTGCTCAAGTTACAAAAACATATAGAAAATATATTGATATTTTCTTGAAAAATGAAAGTTATTCTTTTGATTTAGAGGATATTGAAAAATTGACTCAGATTTTTAATAGAGGCGGGGATTTTTCTGAGGGATATTTAAAAAATTGGGCCGGAACAAAAATGATAAGCTCTTCACCTAAAAGCAGCGGAATATTAATTGGTGTGGTTGAAAATTATAATCAAAAATCACAAAAAGCTGAGATTATTCTTTCGAAATCATTAAATCCCGGGGATGGAATTGAGATTTGGACAGAAAAAGAACCTCATGTGGGAATGGGAATTTCAAGAGCGGCTAAGGCCGGAGATAAAATTTCAGTAAAAATAAAAGGAAGAATAAAAAAAGGAAATTTTGTCTATAAATCATATGATAAGGTTTTAAATGATGAACTGAAAAAAGACTATCAAAATGATGTTAGAAAAAGAAGAATTTCAGTTTTTGTAATAGCGAAATTAAATTCTCCTTTGAAACTTAGATTAAGTTGTGAAGATATATTAATAGATATAACAGGGTATATGGTACAACCCGCAGAAAAAAATCCTATAACAAAAAACGATTTAATTAAAAGGTTATCTAAAACAGGCGGAACTCCATATATTTTTGACTTTAAGGAAATAATATGCGATGAAAATATTTATATTCCGATAAGTGAGATAAACTCAATAAAAAGAAAAGCTGTTTTATTGTTGAATTCAAAAATAGCTGAAAGTTATAAAAGAAAAAGTCCTAAAATATCGTATAATTTTAAAAGAACTCCTTTTAGAGGAAAAAAATATTTGACAGTTCATTTAAGTACAGAAGAACAATTATATGCTGTATTAAATTACAATATAAAAAGGATTTACTTTGAGTTTAATGAGTTTCTTTTAGAAAATTTAGAAAAATGTGTGAAAATCTCACATAAAAATAATATTGAATTTTTTATTTGTTTTCCGTCAATATACAGAAAGTGTTTTTTTGACAACTTTAATAAGATATATTCGCTTTTTGAAAAGAGTAACGCTGATGGTTATCTTTTAAGAAATTTTGGTGAAATAAAAACGTCAAAAAAAATTGTTTCTGATTATACATTTAATGTATTTAATGGGGCAAGCTTGGAGTTTATGAATTCTTTATTTGACGAAATAACCCTTTCTCCGGAATTAACATTATCTGAAATTGAAAATATCGCTTCAGAAAAAACAGAGATTGTTATTTATGGGAAATTAACGTTAATGACGACTCATCAGTGTCCTATAGGACTTTATGACGCGGGGAAAAAAGAGGGAATGTTCTGTAAATTAAAAAATAATAAAGATAATTATTATTTGAGAGATAGAATGGGTGCCTTATTTCCTATTCAAAAAAATTGTCAAATGTGTGTAACCTCGATTTTAAACTGTGTTCCACTTTGTCTTTTAAATCAATTTAATGAGATAATGTCTATTTCAACAAAGTATTTGAGAATAATTTTAACTGATGAAGATAAAAAAACGATTGACGATTTGTTATATTCCCATATAAAACTTTTAGATGATGGAATTTTAGATGAACGTGTTAAAAGAACAATTGATACAATAAGAAAAACAGGTTTTACAAAAGGTCATCTAATTAATTCGACTAAATGAACAATTTACGGCATCCTTTTCTAGACTTGTATATTTTAAAGCGTCTTTCAGATATATTATAAGAAAAATGCTTTTGGAGTGATTTAATTATGTATGAGCTTTTGATAATAATAAGTAAATATTTGTTTTTGTTTTATATAATCGCGTTTCTTTGGCAAAGTATAAAAATTATTTTGACAAGACAAGGTTTTTTTTATAGTGATTCGAAAAAATGTGTATTTAAACAGTATATTATACTTATATTATTTCATATTACGGCATTTTTAATATTGGCGTTTAGTTCTGATGGAAATTTTTTTGATTATAAAGCATTATTGGTATGTTTTCTTGGAATTATGCTTTTTACTATTTCTCATATAGTTATGAAAATAACATATCCGAGGTCGGACAGGCTTATTTGGAATAGTATATTTTTTTTATGTGATGTAGGGCTTATAATGCTTCATAGATTAAATCCAGAACTTGCTCAAAAACAAATTATATGGCTGTTCGCTGGTTTTTTGATAATATTTTTGATGCCATTTATACTTGATTTTATAAAAGACTTATCAAAACTTAAATATTTATATCTTGTTTTTTCTGTTTTGATGCTTTTAATGACTTTCTTTTTTGGAAATACTTTTGGTGGGGCAAAAAATTGGCTTACAATAAAATCATTTACTTTTCAACCATCAGAATTAATAAAAGTACTTTTTGTATTATATATTGTTTCTGAACTTGCTAAACCTAAACTTAAACTTGGAAATATAATTATTTCAGCATTAATAAGTATATTTGTGGTATTATTTCTTGTTTTACAAAGAGATTTAGGAAGTGCTCTTATATTTTTTGTGACATATATGGTCGTTATTTATATATCAACATCAAACAACCTTATATTGATTTTTGGGGCTTTGATTTCATCTATAGGCTCTTTTGCGGCATATATTATTTTTGATCACATAAAAGTTAGGGTGTCATCATGGTTAAACCCTTGGGCCGATATTGATAACGGCGGTTATCAAATAACTCAGTCTTTGTTCGCTATAGGAACTTATGGTTTCTTTGGTTCAGGTCTTAACAGAGGTATGCCTATGGAAATTCCGGTTGTTGAGAGAGATTCTATATTTTCAGCTATATGTGAGGAATTTGGTATTTTTTTTGCAATATGTTTAATTTTAATTTTTTTGACTGTTTTTTACTCTTGTATAAAAATAGCGTTAGCGTCAAGAAATCGCTTTATGAGCGTTCTTGTATCCGCTTTGACTTGCTTGATGTGTTTTCAGACATTTTTAATAATTGGCGGAGTAATAAAATTAATTCCATTAACAGGTGTAACTCTTCCTTTTATAAGCTATGGAGGAACATCATTAATTATATGTTTTGTAATATCAGGTATGGTACAATGGGTTTGTAAATCCACAAATAAAAATATTTAGTTATACTATATTACATAAATTTGTGGGAATTATTAAAGGAATTGGTGATATATGAATGAAAAAAAATATGAAAAGAGTATTCTTTTTTTACACACTTCTTCTGCTCGCTTTGATAGTGCGTTTGGTATATTTTACGATATTTGAGAAAGATACCTCTGTAAATTCATATAATCCTCGTTTGAACAAAATAGATGATAGCGTTTGGAGGGGAATAATATTTGACTCAGAAGGAAAAACTTTGGCTGATACTGAAATAACAACAGGAGGCAGTATAGAAAGAAAATATTATTATCCTCGCGAGTTTTGTCATATAATTGGCTATATGCCAAAAGGTAAAGCAGGTATTGAGGCAAAATATAATTTTGTTCTTCAAGAACTTGACAATGAGTTATATCAAAGATTTATGTCTATTTTTTCTGAGGAAACTAAACCTCGTGGGAATAATGTGTTTCTGACTGTTGACAGTGATTTACAACGATACGTATATGAAAGGTTAGGAAAGTTGAAAGGAGCGGTTGTTGTCATGGAACCATCTACAGGAAAAATTTTAGCGATGGTTTCATATCCCGATTTTGACCCTACAAAAATAGAGAAAAATTGGGACGAGTTAAAAAACGATGAAAAAAACAGCCCTTTATTAAACAGAGCAACTCAAGGTTTATATCCTCCAGGTTCTACTTTTAAAATACTGACAGCGGGAGCGGAAATAGAAACAGACACAAGTTACAAAGATTATTTATATACTTGTAAAGGAGAGGATTATTTTGGATTAAAAAAGATACACTGTTTTAATTCAACAGTACATGGAAAAGTAAATCTATCCGATGCTCTAAAGGACTCTTGTAATACTTTTTTTGCTTCAGTCGGTCAAAAGATTGGAACACCGATTCTTTCGGAATATACTAAAAAAGCAATGTTTAACGCTGATTTGGGATATAATCTTGAATATAAAAAAAGTTCGTTTTCTTTAAATAAAGACTCTAAAATAAGTGAAGTGGTTCAAACGGCGATAGGGCAGGGAAAAACGCTTGTAACACCGCTTCATATGGCACTGATAACATCTTCAGTCGCTAATAATGGAGTAATGATGAAACCTTATATAGTTGACCATATTGAGTCATATTCAAGAACTGAGGTTGATAT
>CATJCJ010000761.1 GCA_949738935.1 uncultured Eubacteriales bacterium
CTAAAATAACATCATCTGATTGTATTGGGTGGTTTTCTGCTGTTGGCTTGAGGCAATAATTTGTTGGATTGCTATAGGTGTTTTTGAATTTATTTGCTCTGTAAAAAAAAGTAGCCATAGGCATATTACAAGCCTCAGCGGCTTCTTTAACCGATAATTCTTTGTTTATCCATTTTTTGTAAACATACAAAAAATTAGGTGGCAATTCTTTAGGCGGTCTGCCAAATTTAACGCCTTTAGCCTTTGCGGCGGCTATTCCCTCGGCTTGCCTTTGTTTTATATTATCTCTTTCACTTTCAGCGACAAAACTTAAAACCTGCAATACAATATCACTTAAAAAAGTTCCCATTAAATCTTTTCCTCGTCTTGTGTCAAGTATAGGCATATCAATAACGAAAATGTCAGCTTTTTTTATTTTTGTTATCGTTCTCCATTGTTCAAGAATTTCAGCGTAGTTTCTTCCAAGCCGATCAATACTTTTGATTATTATTAAGTCATTTTCTTTTACAGCTCTAAGCATTCTTTTATATTGTTTTCTGTCAAAATCTTTTCCGCTTTGTTTATCCATATAGATATTTTTTTCAGGAACATTATACTCATTTAACGCTATAATCTGCCTGTCCTCGTTCTGTTCCTTTGTGGAAACACGAATGTAACCAAAAACCATAATTCAATCCCTCCTATGTGAACAGGTTTTCCCGCATTATTTATTATAAAATAAAATAAGACTTCTACTATAAAAACTCGGCGGTAATTGCTGTAAACGAGGTTTTATAATAAAAGTCTTTTTGTTAAAGTAAGTATTGTAGATTTATCCATACTATCTTACAATTCTATATCGTTATTTTTCTTTTCTTTTTTTAAATCATTAGGTTTTTCTTTGTTTTCATCGGAAACTTCTTTGTTTTCCATTGAAAGCTCTATGTTAAGTTTTTCAAGTCTTGCTTCTTTTTCCCTAAGTTCTGAAAGACGCTCGAAAGGTTTATTAACTTCTTCTTTAGCTATTTTAAGATTGTGATTGATTTCCTCAAGTTTTAATTTCGCACTGTCAAGTTTTTTTGGAATATTGTTTAAAGCGTTATCAATCCTTGTAATATTTCCAAAAATATCAGCGCTAAGTTCAACCGTATGAGAAATATTGTTTTTTAATATCACATTATAAAGCTGAGTAAATTTATTAAATGTTACTGATAAGTCAAACCCTTTGTAATTTCCTACAGGTTTTTCTTCCTGATTGGCTTTAAGTCTGCGGCAGCTTTCAAGAAAAGCGGTTCCAGCTTCTTTTTTGTCTGTATAGATTTTTCCGTCAACGGTCATTTGATAAAATTCATCAGTTTTGTTTGTCTGAGCAACAGCAATATCTTTTTCAAGTCCGTTTATGAGTTCTGTAAGTTTTTGTATTTCCTGCGGATAAGTTTTGGTTATTTTATTTTGTAAGTTAAGTCTGTTGTTTTGATATGAGCCAAAAATTGTCCTTAATCTTGTTACCTCAATATCAAGATTCATTTTTCCCTCTATTTTAGGATTGCCTGCCGCCAAAGCCTTAATTTGGGCATAACTTAACACACATTCATCTAAATCCTCCGCACTTCTCGCCGGAGATTTATTTGTCATA
>CATJCJ010000762.1 GCA_949738935.1 uncultured Eubacteriales bacterium
CATAAATATTATTCCCATTATCGGGTAAAATATTCTTGCAGAGGTATTTTCTATAAATTTGAAATACGATTTTCTACATTTGGATTGTCAAATGCTGTAAAAAAAATCTTCTTTGCATTATTTGTCTGAAGTTGTTGAATACACATAATTATTTAAAGCCCCTTTTCTCAAATTCTTTTAACAATTTCTTTAATACCAATCATGTTTTTCATTGCGGTTTAGTGAGTTTATTGTTTTCATTTCCTTATCTGTCAACTCAAAATCAAATATATCCATATTTTCTTTAATATGGTCAGGATTACTTGACCCAGGTATAACCGCAACACCTTTTTGTAGATTCCACCTTAAAATTACTTGCGCGGCTGTTTTATTATGTGCTTTACCGATTTGTATAAGCGTTTCATTACCAAGTATTTCCTTTGTATACCCACGTCCGCCGAAAGGATACCAACCTTGCACGACAGTATCAGTTGAATTGTGGATAAAATCTATAACTTCGCTTTCCTGATAATATGGATGGATTTCATTCTGAACAATTGCAGGAGGAGTATCTACTTTGGCAATAAAATCCGTCATTTCGCTGATATAATAATTTGATACACCAATAGAGCGGATTTTGCCTTTTTCAACATATTTTTCCATAGCCTTATATGCTTTTACATCATTAGTGTCAGGATGATGTAAAAGCATCATATCTATATAGTCGATATTCAATTTTGACAAACAACTTTCAATAGCTTGTTCCGGATTAGCCATTTCACTTCCAGGGTACAATTTTGTTGTCACAAAAATTTCTTCACGCTTTATTCCTAATTCTTTAATAGCTTTACGTATCCCCTCTCCGACTTCCTCCTGATTGCCGTAATAAGACGCAGTGTCAATTAATCTGTACCCATTCTGCAAAGCTGAAAAAACCGCATTGACACAAGTATCTCCGTGCAGACTGTATGTGCCGAGTCCTATAATAGGCATATCACGTCCATCATTAAGTTTTACTGTTTTTGTTTCATAATTAAATCCAAATTGATTATTATTAGATGTTTCATTATTCATATTAACCTCCAAAGTATTTGATGTAAGTGGTTTTAATGTTTCCATATCCCATAAAAATATTTTTATAGTATCAAAATTTATATTACTGTTTTTAATATCCGCTGTAATTGTGCCGCTGCCTTTATATAATTTTACATCTGATAATATTTTATCTTTGTAAAAAGCGGTTATAAGCGTACTATTTTCTGGTGCGTTTGTAACAGTTACTGTATTTCCATTTTTTGTTATTTCAGTTAAAGAAAGTTTTTCCGCAAAAACTATATTGATAAATAATGAAAAAATTATAGCCAAAGTTGTTAAAAAAGATAATGTAGTTTTCATTTATATTTCCCCTTTTTTAATTTGTAATTATAATAGTTTGAGTACTATTATTCCAATCGACATTAAAACCAAAATTTTCAGCAATAAAACGTATTGGCAGCATTGTTCTCCCATTAATTACTCTTGGCTCTGTATCAAGAGTAATCTTATTTTCATTTACAAAAGCTGTTTTATTTCCTATTTGAAGAATAATAATAGTATCATCTTTTGCAAGGATTGCGGTTTGTGTATCAGCTTCCCACTCAACAGCGCCACCCATTGCCTCAATAACCGTCCTTACAGGAATAAATGTTCTGTTATCTTGTATAACAGGAGCAGTTCCATTCCCCGAGTCAATTTCTTTTTTCTTACCGTTTACAGTTATTGTGGAATTTTCAAGCTGTAATTTAATTTCAATAGATGTGTTGTTTATTGTTTCGTTAGTTTCTGCCGCACAACTTGTAATACTTATTGAAAATAGAATAAGCGTTATTAGTAAAGATACAGTTTTTTTCACAATAAATCATCTCCTTTTAATTTTATTATAAATACAGGAAATATAAATGTCTAATACTTATATAGTATTTTGTGAAATACTCGACAGGCATTTCACAAAATGAAATAATTATTATTCACCAAAATTTTTTCTCAATTCTTCTAAAAATAATTCAGCGGCGGAAGAAAACATCTGATATTTTTTCCATACTATATTTAAGCCTGATTCAAGTTTAGGGATTAAGGGGCGAAAGCAAAGATTACTTGTTTCGGTGGTGTTTACTAATTTATCAAGAGAAATCATATATCCAATACCGGTTTCAACCATAATCGCTGCATTGTATACAAGATTGAAAGTTGTTATTATATTAAGTTTGTCAAAATCCTCGCCAAACCATTTAGTGAATTCGTTTTCAGATAACTCATTTGAAATAGCCTGTCTTGAGCAAATTAATGGAAGATTTAGCAAATCTTTTTTATTAATAAAATCCTTTTTTGCTAATGGCGAATCTTTTCTCATAATTACGCCCCATATATCTTTATCAGGAAGATTTATATAGTTATACTTAGCGATATTGGCTGGCTGGATTAAAATACCGAAATCTAAAAGGCCTTTATCAAGTCTTTCCGCTACGTCATAGGAATTTCCGCTGTAGAGATGAAAATAAATATCAGGATATTCGTCACGCATCTTTTTTATAATTTCAGCGATAGGTTTTATAGCTATTGTTTCACCGCCGCCTATGTAAATATCACCGCTTACTGTATTTTCCATAGAATTAAATTCAGCTTCGGTTTTATCAACCATTGAAATAATTTCCTCAGCGCGTTTTCGCAAAATCATACCCTCTTTGGTTAATGTAACTCTATGACTTCCTCTTACAAGCAGTTTTTGTCCCAATTCCTCTTCTAAATCTTTGATTTGCCTTGAAAGAGTCGGTTGCGTAAGATGTAAAAAATTTGCTGCGCCTGTAATGGTTTCTTCTCTCGCTATAGCGAGAAAATAACGAAGAACTCTGATTTCCATAAAAATTCCCCCTTTTTTTGTCATTATAGCAATATAATGATATGCCTGTCAAGTATATCATCATATAAAAAGTAAGTATTTGCTATTTTATTTAACAAGTGTTAAACTTGTAAATGTAATAAGGAGGCGGTCAAATGATTGACAGTAAAGAAGATTATTTATTACTTCTTCGTAATCTAAAAGACGCTGGCTGTAATGAGGAAACAATAAACAAATATTTTCAGTTTAAAAAAGAAGGCAGACAAAAGGAACAATATAGACTTCTTTCATTTCATAGAGCACAGTTATTAGATAAAATACACACTGACCAAAAAATGATAGATTGTCTTGATTATTTAATTTATTCAATGAAAAACAAAAAAATTTGATTTCAGGAGGATTTTATTATGAATTTTAACTTTAATCTTTTTACACCAACAAATTTAATCTTTGGAGCAGGTACGCTTAATGAACTTGGAAATCAGATTATGCCCGGCAAAAAAGCGCTTTTGCTTATTTCAAATGGAAAATCCGTAAAGACAACAGGAATTCTTGACAGAACACAAGAACAGCTTAAAAAAGCCAACGTTGAATTTGAAATATGTTCTAATATTCACGAAAACCCATCTAAAGATGTTATTATGGAAGCCGCCGCTTTCGCCAAAGAGAAAGAATGTGACTTTATTGTAGCTTTAGGAGGCGGGGCCGTTCTTGACTCTTCTATCGCTGTTGCCGCTATGACCACAAATCCCGGAGATTTATGGGATTATGTAAATGGCGGTTCTGGAAAAGGTCAGCCATTAATAAATAAGCCATTACCTATTGTAACAATAGCTACTACCTCCGGAACAGGTTCTGAAATAAATATGTGGGGAGTTATCACAAAAACAGATACAAACGAAAAAATAGGTTTCGGCGGTATACCGGAATTAAATCCTGTTTTAGCCATAGTTGACCCTGAACTTATGAAAACTGTTCCTCCTAAATATACAGCGTATCAAGGCTTTGACGCTCTTTTCCATAATACAGAGGTTATGATTTCAAAAGGTGTTAATATTTTGAGTGAAACTATAGCTCTTTCAGCTATTGAGAATATTTATAAATATCTTCCTCGTGCGGTTGCTGACGGCAACGATTTAGAAGCAAGAGAAGGAGTGGCATATGGCAGCACTATAGCGGGAATGACAATGCAGCTCACCTCAACTACGGCGCAGCATTCAATGGAACACGCTATGAGTGCGTATCATCATAATTTGCCTCACGGAGCCGGTCTTATTATGATTTCAAATGAGTTTAATAAATTTTTTGTTGAAAAACATGTTTGCGACGAACAATTTATTAAAATGGCAAAAGTTATGGGAATACCTGACGCTGATAAACCAGAAGATTTCCTTACAGCGCTCTATAATCTTCAAAAAGCCTGCGGTGTTGAAAATCTTAAAATGTCAGACTATGGTTTTACTGTTGACGAGGCTGATAAGTTGGCCAAAAATGCGAGAGATACTATGGGCGGATTATTTTTAGCCAATCCTTGTGAAATGACACACGAAGAATGTAAATCTATTTTTGAAAAGGCGTATCGTTGATTTAACCAACAGCAAATAAATTCGCCGTTGGTTACGAATATTTTTATGAAATAAAAATATGAGTAGTCTTTGACTATCACAAATAAAATTCATACAGGAGGAAAATACTATGAAAAAAAGAATATTTTTAACAGTCGGAGCTATGATGATTGCTTTATCCGCAACGGCATGTGGCGCAGATAACGGAACAACAAATCGAGACGAGACTGGAATGGAATTACAGACAGAAAATAAAACAGATGAGTCTGAAAAATCGGAGGTAAAAAATATGGTAAACTATGGAGATATGAAAGATATGACAATTCACACTGAGCAAATCGTTCTTACAGACGAATGGGATAAGGTCTTTCCGCTCAGCGATGAAGTAAATCACAGAAAAGTTACATTTGTGAATCATTTTGGAATTACTCTTGCCGCTGACCTTTACGAGCCAAAAGAATATACGGGCAAACTTCCGGCTATTGCGGTATGCGGACCTTTTGGAGCAGTAAAAGAACAAGCATCTGGTCTTTACGCTCAAGAAATGGCGAAAAAAGGGTTTCTTACTATCGCTTTTGACCCATCTTTTACTGGAGAAAGCGCTGGTTATCCAAGAGCTTTCAATTCACCTGATATTAATGTTGAGGACTATCAGGCGGCTATTGATTTCCTTTCAACTCAGGAAAATGTTGACCCTGAAAAAATCGGAATTATCGGAATTTGTGGCTGGGGTGGTATGTCTCTCCAAACAGCGGCACTTGACACAAGAATAAAAGCAACAGCGGCTATAACTATGTATGATATGAGCCGTAATACAGCACTTGGATACTTTGATTCTATTGACGAAAATGGCAGATATGACGCTCGTGTCGCTTACAACAATCAAAGAACTGAGGCTTACAAATCTGGAACTTATACAGCCGGAGGTGGTCTTCCGGAAGAGGCTCCGGCAGACGCTCCTCAATATCTAAAAGATTATATTGATTA
Source organism: uncultured Eubacteriales bacterium (assembly GCA_949738935.1). Lineage (GTDB taxonomy): Bacteria > Bacillota > Clostridia > Lachnospirales > CAG-274 > MGBC114079. The sequence goes on from CATJCJ010000762.1 coordinate 5,407, forward strand.
TTATAAAACAGAAAGAGGATATCATCCTCGTTGCGCTAATTCTAATAATGGCTGGACAGCTACCGCAAGCGGACCTCTTATGAATATGAGATTATTTGAATACGCTCCCGAAATCAGAAGCGACGTTCTTTTAATACACGGAGAAAAAGCACATTCTTTGATGTATAGCCAGGACGCATATAAACTTCTTAAAGGAGATAACAAAGAACTTATGGTTATTCCTGGAGCGTCTCATACAGATTTATATGATAAAATGGATATTATTCCTTTTGATAAACTTGTACAATTCTTTAACAATGCATTTTCAAAATAAGTCAGAACGTTTATACTATAAGTACTCGCTTTTTAAAGACGGGTACTTACTTCTATATTTGGCGGAAATTTAGATTTCCATTAAATACAAAAATAATTTATAGCGAACCAATAAAAAGATGAATGAGTAAATACTAAAAAGCTTGATATATTAAAGAATTTTTTATTGGTTCGCACTAAAAATTTTGCGAATTACTATAATAGACTTCTTGCGAAATTCCGTGTTTATATCGATTATTGATTTAAAAAATATTTAATTCAATACTTATCAACGCTTTCGGCGTTTAAAAGGCAAAACGCCTTTCGCTAAAATATTGAATAAAATATTTTTTTATTGAATTGACATAATTTTGTGATTTCGCAAGAAGTCTAATAATGAAGGGATATTGATAAATATGGTGAAAAAAACAATAACATTTTTTATACCTATAATTATGGTTGGGTCTGCTTTGTTATCATTGTACTGTAGTATTTTAGGTGAAACTAATAAAGACGTAATTACAAAAAATAGTGATTCTATATTCCCTCAACATGAACCTTACGGCAAAGGTATAGGAGCGATGCCGGGTCGTGTAGTGTGGTCGCATAATCCCGATTCTGTCGAATGGGACGGAAATGGATATTGGTGGAATATTAATAATTTTGATGAAAATATAATTAATGAAATGGTCAATAACAGTATTGCCTCACTTGGAGGAAAAGAAACCGCAAAAGATGGCTGGAACAGCATTTTTACAGATTTTAATAAAAGAAAGAATAAAACCGGAGGATACAAAAAAGGTGAAAAAATAGCAATAAAAGCTAATATAAACGGTTCAGCTGTTTTTGATGACGATACTTCCGGAAAAACAGAAATGAGCTATACAAATCCTGTACTTCTCAAAACTCTTCTATTATCTCTTGTTGAGAAAGCGGGAGTTAGTCCGTATGACATTACAGTATATGATGTTTCAAGGTTATTTCCTGATTATATGATAGAAATGTGTAATGAGGGAATTTTAAAAGGAGTTAATTTTGTAGGCAGAAATAACGGAATCTCTGATGAAAATAAGCCTATTAACTGGTCGTATGAATTCAGCGGAGCGGTCAATTATCTTCCAACTTGTGTAACAGAAGCAGAGTATGTAATTAATTTAGCGAATCTAAAAGGACATAGTTACGGTATAACATTATGCGGTAAAAATCATTTCGGATCATTTATAAACGGTAACTCTATGCGTCCACCGGAGGGAGCCAATCTTCATCAGTTTCTCACAAAAAATGAAATGGGAATTTATAGCCCTCTTACCGACTTAATGGGAAATTATCAGCTTGGCGGAAAAACTGTTTTGTATATGCTTGACGCTATTATATGCGCTCCGTCGGAAGGAGCTTCTATAACAATAAAAAATTCAAAATGGAAACAAGCTCCCTTTAATAACGACTATACTTCAAGTATATTTGTCTCACAAGACCCTGTAGCCATAGATTCAGTTGGAGCTGATTTTCTTATAAATGAGCCGACAGTAACTGAATATAACGGAGTCCTTAGAAACAATCCAAATGTTGAAAACTATCTACACGAATCGGGACTTATTTCAGCGGCTCCGTCGGGAAATATATACTACAACGGTAATGGTGGAAAAATTAGTAATTTAGGTGTTCATGAGCATTGGAATAATCCTCAGGACAGACAGTATAGCCGTAATCTTGGAAAAAATGAGGGAATAGAACTTGTTAAAGCTGAAAACAGCATAAATAAAGGAAATAATAGCATATATGGAGATGTGAATTGTGATAATAAAGTTACTGTATTAGACGCTTCTATTGTACTACAAAAAGTTTTAAATAACAATTTTGTTATGAAAATAGAAGAAAAAGAACAGAATTATTTTCAGTATGCAGACGTTGATATTAATAACGTTCTTACAGCGGCAGACGCGGCTTTTGTGTTACAAAAAGCACTTAATGACTCATTTAAAATGCCTTGTGAAAAATAATAAAATCTATTTATTTTAGTAAATAAAAATTAGAAGTAATTGTTTTGAAAAAAATCATCTCTACTGCAATTTGCAAAATTTTCATAGCAAAATAATTTACTGAATATATCAGATTTATTAAGATTTGCCGAAACATTATTTTATTGTTTTGTTATAACTGTCAGTTTAAAGAGTCTTAATTTTAAAATATGTAAATTCCCAAAATAGGCAAAATACTACAACAACCGCTCTTGTTATTATATCCATAAAAGTGCCGAAGTCAAGACTAAAATAAGCACAAAAGCGGTCTTGACTTCGGCACTTTTACGGATTTTTGTTAGTTAAGCGGTTGTTGAGTAGGTTATGGTTTATTTGAACAAAATTTTAAATTCAGAACCGTTTTAAATTGTATTTTAACTTTCTTTACTTGCCATGTATTAAATAAAAAATTCTATATTTCTTGTCGTTTTCGTATTCTTAGAATGTCAAAACGTTCTTTTTTAGGGTTTGAAAGCTTTTGCCCAACAAGCAAAAATTGAGTGAAATTTTTCAATGAAATAATTAGCAAAAATTTGTTTATGGATGCCTATAAATATTGTTTACCAAATACAAATGAATTTATATCGTTTTTCTGAATTTTTATTTTTAAGATTTTTTTAACATTTTAAGGATTACATTTTACAAAAGAGGCAGCTGACAATATCTTTTAGAGTACTTTTAATATCTCTTTTATTCAATTTAGAAATTTTATAATTTCTGTGCGTTGTGTGAGTTTTTCAAGATTATTTTCAAAAACAGCACTATAAATTTTCAAGGCAGTTTTTCTTTCAAAATTTGTATCCTGCCCTCTTTTAGATTTTAAAACTCTAATAACTTCAAGCAGTTCAGCATATTCAAGTAAAGAATTAAATTCTTCTTTTTGATAATACTAAATATATCCATCATAATTTTGAGGTATATAATGTAGCTTAAAATATTCAGCAAACAATTCCAATATATTAATAGCCTTTTTGATATTGCCCAAAACAGCATGACATTCGGCTATCTTTTTTGCAAGAACATAACCGTCATAACTGTACAATTCGTCTGTTTCATTTAAAAGCTGATATGCTTTTTCATAGCAATTCAAAATTTCCATATGATTATATTTATTCTGTATTTGCTTATAAAACCCAAGATTTGAATACAGATTTGAGAGCAGATATTTAAATTCTTTTTTGGGATTTTTACCGATAATCTCAATAGCTTTTTCAATAAAAGCAGCTCCGTAAGCATTTGTGTATTTTAAAACAGCATATTGAGCTTTAAACATATAAAGTAAAGCCTCATATCTGATACTTAATGAATTTTTATTTTTAAAAGAACGCATTACTGTTATAATTTTTCTCATTATCCATAATTTTTTATACTTCTCCGCATAACAAAAGCTTTGTTCAAGCAGACTCATAAAAATTTCAAAATCATCAATTTTTATAAAATCAATTATATTTTCCATAAATTCAAGCATAATAAGATAATAATATTTATCGCTTCCGTATGCTATACATTCCGCTTTTATACTGTTTATTAAATCTTTGCAGTCTATAACTTTAGGTTCAAGTTCCGCCATAACAACATCTTTTATAACAGGATTTATATAAATCCATTTATCCTCATATTTTATCAATCCCAACTCTATTAGGTCGTTTATATTGTTTGTATTCGGTTCTTTTATCCAGTCTGAAAATAATCCTTTGTCAATTCCATTTATTGAAACAAAGCAAAAATTAATCATAATATACTTTTGTTTTTCGGTTAATTCAAACAGTCTAAAAAGTGTATGCAAATGATTGTAATAAGTTTTTTTGCTTGTTTTATTGTCTTTTTTTATTGGTATTTTTTCTTCACTGTCAAGTTTTATATTGTTTTCAATAAGTTTGGAAAGCAGTTCTGGAGGGGTTATATTTGAAGATTTTAACAGCCTTGCGGCTATTTCAATCGAAAGAGTGTGCCTGTACTATACTTACTATATATTTTATCTGCTGTAATAATTTGAGACAGATTTTTTCAAATGTTCCTTATATTCTTATCACCAATTTAATTCTTTGCTTTCGCATAAATTTTTCATATCATCAAAACTATGCCAAATAAACGC
>CATJCJ010000763.1 GCA_949738935.1 uncultured Eubacteriales bacterium
CTCATCACGGCGCGGCTCGTAGGCATTGGTATTGTCGGCCACCACATGTCTTTCTCGCCTCAGGCGGCAGGATTAACCGCAGCCGGATTTTTGCTGATCAAGCTTCTGGCATTTTTGATCCTGAGCGGGAAAATCAGCAGTGAGCAGATCGGAACCCTTCTGGCAGAGATACCGGAGACCGCAAAAAGCAGACGCCCCATCCCCGTCTACATGCTCTCCATGCTCGCAGGCATGCTCTGTCTTGCAACCGCCTACCGAATGGCGATCCGCGGCGATTCATGGAATGGCATCGACGTCATGGGGCAAACACTGGGCCTTGGCATGTTCGGAACCTTCGCCTTCTTTTACGGACTTGGCGTTCCCATCGGACTTGCCGCACGGCTTGGGAACGACCGCAGGTTACGCATGTTTAATATCCGGCAGATACAGGAAACCATCATCCGGCGCTCCTCCACCCTCGCCGTATGCTCGCTGCTCATGCTCTCCGCCCTCTGCTGTCTTGGCACAGGCATCTCCATCGCGCGCTTTTACGGCGGCTCCGAGTCGCATGTCCTTGATTACACCTTTCCATGCGACGGAACCGAAGCGGGCGCAGCAGAGATCCGCAGCACACTGACTGCCCATGGACTGGACACTTCCTTTTCGGATCTGTTCGAAATGAAAATCGGAAACATTGAAACGGAAGAAAACTATGATACGCAATTTCAGATGGAGACTGTCATGTCCGCCCTGCGCACACTGCCCTCTTCCAACGACAGCCATGTGCTCCTCAATAACCTGTACTATGCGACTCATCCCTATCTGATTGCGCTGGATAGCTACAACACCCTGCTGCGCATCGCAGGAAAGCCAAATTTAGAGCTTGAGGAGGATGAAGCTGCCGTCTACATGGACGCGGAATTTACAAACGACACACGAAACGAAATACTCAACGGGATTCTTCTGACAAGGCCCCGCACCCTGCTGGCCGGGCACGACTGCTACCTCACCCGGACGGTACAGACAACAAACCCCGTCACGGACCGCTCCACCACCCTCTCCTTTGCCCTGATCGTGCCGGATGACGTATTTGAGCGCTGCACGGCAGGCAGCTACAGCGTCTACCTAAACGGCACTCTGGCGGAAAATGCAGACGCAGATGGCAGCCTGATGGAGACTATAGCCACTATGAACGATAAACTGGATTCGACAGGTTTAACCTACGAGAGCTACTTGCAGAACATGGGACGGCAATTGTTTTACATGGTCGCCGCCAGCTACGTCACCATCTATCTTGCGATCATCTTTCTGATCATCGCAAACACCATTGTGGGCGTGCAGTTCCTCATGGGGCAGCAAAAATCAAACGGACGCTACCGGACGCTGATCCATCTGGGCGCCACCTACCAAACCCTGTGCCGCTCGGCGAGGCAGCAGATCAACTGGTATTTCGGCATCCCTGCCATGGTCGCCATTTTCAGCAGCCTCTTTGGCATCCGCGCACTCCTCACCGGGCTTTTAACGTCACAGGCGGCACAAAACCGCTCCGGGATGATACTCGTATCTACCGCTGTGATTTTGGTGCTGTGTGTGATAGAATATCTGTATATCCTTGCTGTCAGACACACCAGC
>CATJCJ010000764.1 GCA_949738935.1 uncultured Eubacteriales bacterium
ATTCTCGGACTCAAAAGCGTTGTGTGCCAGAAAGGCTGCAAGATGATTCATATCAAAATGGTTGCGCTCTTTCCAATAGGCTCCAAGCTGATACCTCCCGCACACAGGACAACGATAGGAAACTAAATCTCGATCATAGTTCACATAGCAAGGAGTTGTTGTACCGCAAACAGGGCACGAAGTTGTTTTTTCTTCCATAGTATCTCCTTATAATATTTTCACCAAGTTTTTCTGTTGTCCCTCCACCGGGTAATGATTATCCATTTCCTGCAGAACGATATGGTATATTATACAGCGAAATAGCTCTTTTGGCAACCCTTTGCTATAATAGTCTCATCACCAACAAGGGAGCTGGGGCTATGCCAACCACTTATCCAACAGAACTCAAAATCAAAACCATTCGCCGTTATGAGAAGGGCGAATCCATCAAGGCGTTGAGCCAGGAGCTGCACATCTCTCAAAGCACTCTATATCAATGGCGCAAGGAATACTGCTCAATCAAAGCACCCAACCGCACCTATACTCCTAAAGAATTTGACGCCATTTCCCGCCGGCTGCAAAAGCTGGAGCATCACATGGAGATCATCCGCCAGACCGGATATCTGTCCAGCGTACCGCTACAGAAGAAACTTGCCACCCTTGAGGAGCTCTACAGCCGACCAGATAATCCATATAGCGTCCATGAATTATGCGATGCCCTTAATGTGTCGAGGGGGACTTTCTACAACCACATCTTTCGTAGAGCAGACAGAAGCAAGTATCAGGAGGAACAGGCGCAACTCATGCTGAAAGTCAAGCAGATATTCGATGATAGCGAGCAGCGCTTTGGTGCAGAAAAGATCCGTATTGTTCTGGCTGAGAACGGTATTCGCGTGGGCAAAAAGCGTATTTCCACCATTATGCAGGAGTTGGGATTGCACAGCGTCCGGACAGACGCCAAGAAGCTGTTTAAACAGAAACAACAGTGTGCAAAGCAAAATCTGCTGAAACGGGAGTTTTCAGCAGAGCGTCCTAATCAAATCTGGGTCAGCGACATTACATACTTTAAGGTCAAAAGCTACTGGGTCTATCTCTGCATCATCCTTGATTTATATTCCCGCAAGATTATCGGCTGGCGGGTATCCCGGCATATGAGTACACATTTAGTCACAGCAACTTTCAAAGCGACATTTCAGGAGCGAGGGAAACCGCAGAACTTAACCTTTCATAGCGACCGTGGCAGTCAGTATGTTTCAAAGACATTGACTGGGCTATTCCAACAGTGTGGTGTGCAGCAATCTTTCTCTGCCACAACCAGACCACTGGATAATGCCGTAGCTGAAACCTTCTTTTCCTCATTCAAACGGGAGGAGGCTTACCGAAAGGACTACACCTCCGAGCAGCACTTTCGCAGAAGTGTGGAGGAGTATATTCGCTTCTACAATGAGATGCGCCCCCACCAGACATTGAACTATAAGACGCCACAGGCGTTTGAGGATGCTTACAATCCTGTTTTATCGGAAAACATTGTCTAAATAGCCTCTTTGCGTAGAAATATTAGTTTTGCGTTTAGAGTGTTTTGCAAAAGTGACGCTTCTCTCATACAAAGCGGAAAGCCCTATATTA
>CATJCJ010000765.1 GCA_949738935.1 uncultured Eubacteriales bacterium
TGTTTGTCAATTACAGTATAAGAACCTGTCTAAAATTGTATTGCTATAAATTTTGCCTATATGAAATTATTATAATATTTTTGAGTAATTTAATTGACTTTTATGCTTAATAATATTAAAATATTAATTATTGTGGTGGCATTATGCTGTTATAATTCTGTGGGTTTGTGAGGTGTTTTATGAAAATTGAGGACTTTTTTCGTGAGAATAAAAAAGTGGCTCTTGGATTTTCGGGCGGGGCGGATTCTTCATACCTTTTATATGTCGCTTTAAATTGTCATATTGATGTTAAACCTTATTATGTGAAGACCCAGTTTCAGCCTGAGTTTGAGTTTCGGGACGCTATGAGATTGGCGGATGAGATTGGTGTGAAAGTCACGGTGATTGAACATGATATTTTGATATATGAGGATATAAAGTGTAATTCTGAAAATAGATGTTATTATTGTAAACGCAGAATATTTGATATCATTAAAAAACGAGCCTATAATGACGGATATACTTGTATTATTGATGGAACAAACGCTTCTGACAGTTTTGACGACAGACCCGGTATGAAAGCTCTTTGTGAGCTTAATGTGAAATCACCTCTTCGCGAGTGTGGTTTGGACAAAGAAAAGATTCGGGAGCTTTCAAAAAAAGCTGGTCTTTTTACTTGGAATAAAAATGCTTACGCTTGTCTCGCTACTCGTATCAGTATCAATAATGAGATTACCAGTGATAAACTTTTTAAAATAGAAAAATCTGAGGATATTTTAATGGAAATGGGGTTTTCCGATTTAAGGATTCGGATGTACTATAATATCGCTAAATTACAATTTAATGACAATGAAATCGTCAGAGCTTTTGAACTCAGAAAAGAAATATGTGATAAGCTTAAACCTTATTTTGATGATATAGTAATTGATTTGAAAGGCAGGAGATGATATGAGAATATTATATATAGAATGTAATATGGGAGCGGCGGGGGATATGCTTATGTCCGCTCTTTTGGAATTGTGTCCAAATCCTGATGATTTTATAAATAAAATGAATTCGTTGGGTATACCTGGTGTGCGAATTGAGAAACAAACCGATAAAAAGTGCGGAATTACAGGAACACGTATAAATGTTACCGTAAATGGGACTGAGGAAAAAGAGACTGTTTTTGAGGGTCACGAACATAAGCGTCACCATCATACTCATAATAATCTTGACAGTATTTTAAATATTATAAATAATTTGAGTTTACCGGAAAAAGTACGTGAAGACGCCGGCGATGTTTACAGGCTTATAGCTGAGGCTGAGGGGAAAGCTCATAACTGTGAGATTGATGATATTCATTTTCATGAGGTTGGCACAATGGACGCTGTCGCTGATATTGTTGGAGTTAGTATGCTTATAGATGAGCTTGGCGTTGATAGAATTATCGCGTCACCTGTTAATGTGGGCAGCGGTCAGGTTGAATGCGCTCATGGAATTTTGCCTGTTCCGTCTCCGGCCGCGGCTTATATACTTAAAGATGTGCCTATATACAATAATAATATAAAAGGTGAACTTTGTACACCTACAGGCGCGGCGCTTTTAAAACATTTTGTTTCGGAGTTTGGGGAAATGCCTCACATTAAAACAGAGGGAATTGGTTATGGTTTGGGTTTTAAGAACTTTGACGTTGCTAATTGTGTAAGGGCATTTATTGGTGAGGCAGTTTGCAAAGTTGCTGGTAAAACAGATAAAGTTGTTGAGCTTGTGTGTAATATTGATGATATGACGGGAGAAAAAATAGCTTTCGCTATGGATAGGATTTTGGCTGCGGGGGCTTTGGATGTGTTTACTGTTCCGATAGGTATGAAAAAGTGCAGGCCGGGGATTTTACTTACTTGTTTGTGTAAGGAAGATAAAAAAGAAGAATTAATTAGGTCTATATTTAAGTATACTTCTACTATAGGAATAAGAGAAAACTTTTTTAACAGGTATATTCTTGACAGGGAAGAGAAAACAGTCTCTACAGAATATGGTGATGTTAGAGTTAAGGCTTCTAATGGTTATGGCGTATCAAGAGTTAAGGCCGAATTTGATGACCTTGAGAAAATAGCTTTGGAAAATAATATTGATGTTTCAGAAATTAAAACAGATATTATAAAATGTTGAGGGGGCTTTTAATGAGATACAGAGAATTGAGACGATGTGATAATTTGAAAGTGAGCGCAATCGCTTTGGGATGCGAGGGTTTTATTGAGAAATCTAAAGAGGAGCATAAAAATATGCTTGACAGGGCTATGGAACTTGGTGTGAATTTTATTGATATGTATACTTCAAATCCTCGGTTTAGAGACAATATGGGTTACTCTGTTAAAGGCAAAAGAGACAAAATTGTTTTGCAAGGACATATCTGCTCCGCTTGGGAAAATGGTCAGTATTTGAGAACAAGAGATATTCAAAAGACAAAAATAGCTTTTGAGGACCAGCTTAAAAGACTTGGTACAGATTATATTGATATTGGTATGATACATTACATAGATAGTATTGATGATTTTAGAGCCGTTTTTGACGGGGATATTATTGAATATTGCAATCGGCTTAAAAAGTCCGGAACAATAAGAGCTGTTGGGCTGAGCTCTCATAATCCTATTGTCGCTAAAAAGGCTGTTGAGACGGGATATATTGATGTGTTGATGTTTTCTGTAAACGCGGCTTATGATATGCAGCCTCCTGATGAGGACGTTGAGCAGCTTTGGAATCCTGAAAATTATAAAAATGGTCTTATTAATATAAATCCTGAAAGAAAAGAACTTTATGAACTTTGTGAGAGAAATAATGTCGCTATTGATGTTATGAAAGCTTTTGGCGGAGGTGATATGTTAAACGCTAAACTGTCTCCGTTTGGTGTTGCTTTTAGTGAGTATCAGTGTATTGAGTATTGTCTTACAAGACCGGGGGTTGTTTCGGTCATGGCGGGTTGCCGTTCTGCTGATGAAATTGAGAAAGTGGTTTCTTATTTTGATTCTTCAAAAGAGGAAAGAGATTATTCTGTTGTTTTGTCTGAGATGGAAAAATTTAAGTTTTTTGGAAACTGTATGTACTGCGGTCATTGTGCTCCGTGTACGGTTGGTATTGATATTGCAGATGTTAACAAATATGTTAATCTTTCTGTCGCTCAGGGAAAAGTGCCGGAAACTGTTTCTGACCATTATAAACTCCTTTCACATCACGGGGGAGAGTGTGTTGAGTGTGGTAAATGTGAAGAGAATTGTCCGTTTGGTGTGGAGATTATTCAAAAAATGAAAAACGCTGTGAAGATATTTGGATATTAGAACTGTTCAATAACATCCGCGGTGCCGCTTGACAGAGATTTCTCCGCTTAGGTTATTAAACAGGTCTATTGAAAAATTATTATAGCAATCTTATTTAATAATGGGTAATAATAAAGCAAGTCAAAAATTGGTGCGGTAAACGTCATAATTTGTGATGTTTACTATAAATTGGATTGCTGTAAAATAAAAATAAGAATAAAAATGTAAAGATTATAAGGAGATAAAGTTTATGAATGAACAAACTGTGTATATGGCGATTTCTATTATCGCTTATTTGCTTGGAGTACTTTTTATAGGTGTTAAATTCTCAAAAAGCAATAATACTGTAAGCGACTTTTATCTTGGCGGAAGAAAACTTGGACCTATTGTTACGGCGATGAGCGCTGAGGCTTCTGATATGAGCAGTTATTTGCTTATGGGAGTTCCTGGGGTGGCTTTTCTTTCGGGGGCAGCCGAGGCGTCTTGGACCGCCATTGGACTTGCTGTCGGAACATACATAAATTGGCTTTTGGTTGCTAAACGATTGAGAAATTATTCCCAGATTACTAATTCTATTACAATTCCTGATTTCTTCTCGGACCGTTTTAAGGATAAAAAAAGAATACTTACAGTTATTGCCGCTGTCGTGATTATTGTGTTTTTTATTCCATATACGGCTTCGGGTTTTGCCGCTTGCGGTAAACTTTTTGGGACTATATTTGGAATTGAATATCATATCGCTATGATTGTAAGCGCTGTTGTTATTATATTTTATACAACTGTCGGAGGATTTTTAGCTGCCAGTACAACAGACTTTATTCAAAGTATTGTTATGTCAATCGCTCTTATTATTGTGTTTGTATTTGGAATTGTAAGTGCAGGAGGGGTTGACGCTATTATTGAGAATACAAGAAATTTGCCCGGGTTTTTGAGTTTGACTCAAAGTTATGTTGAGGAATCGGGCTTGGCGGGTGATTATGGATTTATAATGATAGTTTCAACTCTCGCTTGGGGGCTTGGTTATTTTGGTATGCCTCACATACTTTTAAGATTTATGGCTATTGAGGATAGCGAAAAGCTTAAAACATCAAGAAGAATCGCCAGTGTTTGGGTGGTTATTTCTCTCGCGGTGGCTGTTTTAATTGGTATAATTGGCTTGGGCATGGTTAAAAATGGTTCACTTCAAACTTTTGATGACCCTGAGACTGTTATAATTCAGATTTCTAATCTCTTAAGTGGAAACGGTGTGTTTTTTGCCCTTGTCGCGGGGGTTATTCTCGCGGGGATTTTCGCCTCAACGATGTCAACAGCTGATTCCCAGCTTTTGGCGGCTTCTTCCGCTGTGTCTGAAAACATTATAGGTAATTTGTTTAAGTTAAAAAATTCTCGTAAAACATCAATGATTATAGCCAGAGTTACTCTTGTTGTTATTTCGGTTATCGCTGTATTTTTGGCTTGGGACCCCGACAGTTCTATATTTGGAATTGTCTCATTTGCTTGGGCCGGATTTGGGGCTTCTTTTGGTCCGGTTATACTTTTCGCTTTATTCTGGAAACGAGCTAACGCTTGGGGGGCTTTGGCCGGTATGGTATCAGGGGGCATGGTTATCTTTATATGGAAATATCTTGTTAGACCTCTTGGAGGGGCTTGGGATATCTATGAGCTTCTTCCGGCTTTTATTGTAGCCTGTGTTGCTATAGTTATTGTTAGTCTTTTTACAGAGGAACCCTCAAAAGATATTATTGAGGAATTTGAAAAGGCGAAAAACTTAAAATCTGTATAGTATTTTTAAGAACCCGTTTGAAAGCTTGCATGTATAGGAGCGAAATAATTATAAAAACTATAGCAATTCAACTTAATAATAGACTTCTTTCGAAACCTCACGTTTGTACAAATATCGATGAAAAAAAATATTTAATTTAATGCTTCTTAACGCTTTCGGCGTTTAAAAAACAAAACGCTTTTCGCTAAGACATTAAATGAAATATTTTTTTGTTGGATTGATGTAATTTATTAGTTTCGAAAGAAATCTAATAACTAAGTTCAGTGGTCAAAAATCTTTTTCACTATATTGTCGTCAGTTGAAGTAGGTTTTCGACTATGCCTGCCTTCCGTCGCCTTGTGAAAATAATTTTTGCCTCGTTTCCTTTTTCTCATTATTAAATTGGATTGTTATAGTAAGAATAATAGTTTTTTGAAGTGCAATAATATTATTTTTAATTGATTTTTTGGATATTTTAACAGTTTTTGGACAGATACTAAAAGGAGAAAATAATGAAAATTGAAATAAAACATTATGAGGAAAAATATTTGCCTAAAATGATTGAAATATGGAATGAGATTGTGGAGGAGGGAATTGCTTTTCCGCAAGAAGAATTTTTGACAGCTCAAAATGGAAAACGATTTTTTGACACGCAAACTTATGTTGGCGTCGCCGTAGATTCCGATACAAAAGATATTCGAGGATTATATATATTACATCCGAATAATTTGGGAAGGTGTGGTCATATATGTAACGCGAGTTACGCTGTAAGTTCTGAAAACAGAGGATTGGGCATTGGTAAGAATTTGGTTTTAGATTCTTTGATTCAAGGAAAAAAATATGGTTTTAGAGTTCTGCAATTAAATGCTGTTGTGGAAACTAATATGTCAGCACGCCGTCTTTATGAAAATCTTAAATTTGTTCAATTGGGAATTGTTCCTGATGGATTTCGCCTGAAAAACGGACATTATGAAAATATATGCCTTTATTATCGTGAATTATAGCAATTCGTAAAATTTTTAGCGCAAAATAACAGACTTCTTTAGAAACTGTCTAAAAGCTAAAAAAAGCCTGTCTAAAAATAAAATATACACAAAAAATCAGCGAAAATAAAATCATTTTGGAGTGTAATGATTTTATTTTCACTGAATGAAATTTTAATAGTTTTTAGACAGGTTCTTAAGTGATGTTATAGGGGGTCATGAACATAATTTATAAACTTTATGTGGTATTATTCAGTGGTTTTTTTGTTTTCTTTAATAAGAAGCGAGTTAATTTCTTTTTCATTGTTAGCGAGAGCCGTCTGTGTGTCAGAATAAGTTTTATAATTTTTAATCGCGCTGTTAAATGAGATTTCGATTTTATTGTTCGCATCATCGGAATAATCTGCACTGCTGCCGTCGTCGGCAACCATATAAAGTTTTGCGTATGACGTAATTAGAAAAGATGTTTCTGTACTCCCGCTGTCAAGAGATGAAGAAACAATTTTTACGGTATCAGCGGCGGATTTATATATATTTTCCCAGCTTTCTCTTACTTTTGTCTGTGTTTGAGTATATGTATCCAATTTAGACTCATCTGTTAATGAGGTTATTATTTTCTGTATTTTTGCCTCATTTTGATTTTCTATATTTTTAATTTCTCTTCTGAAAAGATTGATGTCATTGTTATAATTGTTTTCAGCCGCGTTCAGCGCTATGCTAAGCTGTTTTTGCTGGCTTTTTAATTCTTTTAGTTTATCATTTCTGACTTTTATATCACCTGAAACGGGTTTTCCATATTCATCTACAGATGTGGAAGATACAAGAGAGGGAGCGACATTTGCCGCCATTATATCCAATATTCTTGCCAAACCTTCCGGTGTGCCATGATTTGTCGCGGATACGTCAACATGATACTTTGCTGAGTTGTCGCTGCTTCTGGTGTTTGAACTGTGAGTTGAAACGCTTCCGCTTACATTAACCTTAAAGCCTAATATTTTTCCGCTTCCAGAAATAGACGCGCTCGCGTCAGTAGCGCTTTCGCTTTGTTCGCTTTCTTTTACCTCCATGTCAAAGTTTACATTGACTTCATCTACCTGAAGATTGGGAATTGGAGTAATAGCCAGTATGGGAACCTGAACTTTCATTTCTTGTAAATCAATTGTACCGTCGTCATTAGTTATTTTTTTCTCATATCCAAAATCTACATTTCTGATTTTACCGTCTTTATCAAAACCTACGTTATTAATAAAATCAGCTGTGCTTTGCGCAAGCTGTATACTTGCGTCGGCGGCCGCTGATAATGGAGCTCCGATAAGATTTTTCATATCAAGACCTGAAAATTTATCTGAAATCGCCATATAAACACCTCCTGTAGTAATATAATGAAAATTTTTACTTTTTACAGACCTAGCATATTTTTATTCTTTATTAAAAGATATGTTTTATTAAACTTTTAACATTGATAAAAAAGGTCTAATAAATATTATGGATTAAGTTAATTAAATATTCTTAAAAAAGTTAAAGCATAATTGTTATATTATTACCATTTATATCATATATAAATAAGTATATCAGTAATTAAAAAATTCTGCAAGGAGGAAAGATAATGGAAAATTTATTTATGCCCGTTAATGAGTTAATTTTTGCTCCTATAAATGCTATTAAAGAAGCGGATATTTTATTGAGTAACGGCATTTTGAAACAAATAGCGACATTCAGTGATACTGAAAATGAAAATGCTGATATATCTGTAATGAAATTAAAAAGTATTAAGTTTCTATATGATAAAATAAAGTCTACGGAATATGGTGAATTAAAAGAAACCGTGGGATTAACGGTTCCTACAGCCTCAATAATACCTTTATCAGCTTTGAGGATTAACAGTTCTGTTATAAAGTTTAATATTGAGGTAAAATCAAATTATAATGAAAACAATACTTTCTCTTTAATTGGAAAAAACGCCTCTAAAAAAGTAAGAAAATCAGATTTTCTGCCTAAAATGTATTTTAATGTTAAGACAGAATTTGCTGAATTGCCGGAAGGAGTCGCGAGACTTATAGATGTGCTGGATACAAATCAGATACCAAGTATTGAAAATAAAGTATATGTTAATTCGGATGGTCTGCCTTACGAAAATCAGAACATACATTCTATAAAAAATAAAGAAATCTGTGAGATAAAGAAACTGAATTCCATAATTGAAAAAATAAATAAGTTTATAATAAAATTAGACCGTCAACTGAAAGATAAAACGGGCGAAAGTTATGAGGAATATTCCGTCTCAGAAAAGTATAATCCTGAAATGGACAAGCTCTATAATAAAATATCAGAGCTTAAGGAAAATTTAAGTAAGTATAACCGCCTTAAAAATGATAAGGAAAATAATTTGCTTAATATTGAAATGTATATACTGGAGGAGGAGATAAACTGTGGAAAATAAAAAAAATATGGACAAGCTTGAAAATATAGAGTATATTAAAGCTGTTACTGTTGGAAGTATTAATCCTAATTTGCCGTTTTCAGATAAAGAAAGAGACGCTCAGGTAAATATTTTAAATAGATGCCTAAATGATTTTCCTAAAGGAAGAATTATCGGACATGATAAAACGGTAGCGACATATATGATATCCGAACATCAATTTGTTATGGAAAAAATCACATACCATATAGGTTTTAAAAGAAAACCGCTTTGGATTGAGGAGGAAGATAAAAATGGAAAATAAAGTTTCAGCGTATAACTTATTAGATATTGTTGAAACAGCTGTATCAAAAGCAAAAAAAAATATAGATTGTCAATATATTAATTATATTAAATCTTATTTTAATGATGATAATACCCCGAAGTTAATTAATGTAGATATAAATTCAAAAATTGTATCAATTCCTGAGTTTTGTATGACAAATATAAAACCATTAAATGTAAAATCTGTTAGCGTTAGTTTTGAGTGTTCTCTTGAGGGTATAGAAAATGATAATTTAATGCTAAGTTTATTAAAAGATGATACAAAAAATAAAATGAATATAAATATTATTCTTAATTCCGAGGAAGCTTCTGAAGGTATTATGAGAATAAACGATACGCTTATTTCAGAATATATATTATAACGTGAGTTCGATGAAATTTTATAATTGATGGAACCTTTTTCTATCGCAAAAAGGTTCCAAACCTCCAAAAATGCTCTTGAAGCATTAAAAACCTTGAGGTTTCACCTCAAACTCCGCAAACTTTTTGAAAAAAGTTTGACAAAAACTTTTGCGCGAAACTACGTTTCGCCGAGTTTCACTGCAATTTCTCGTCGAACTCACGTTATTATAATTGGAATTGTTATAGTCAATATACTTAAAAAAACAAAAGGAGATGATGTAAAAATTATTTTCATTACGTTTCCTTCAGTTCTTTTTTAAGTAGATAACTATATAAGTATATGAAATCTTATTTCTTGAAAGTTTATTTTTATAGTAAACAACAAAAGCGTTTGTTATTTACTATATGAATTTATTGTAACGCAGACGTTTTATATATCAATATCAGGAATTTTAAATCCTTGTGTTTCATATTTATTCCATTGTTCTTTTGCTTTTTGCCAGTGTTCGGGAAGTCCGTCCCCGCATTCTATATCAATAATTTTGGCGTGTCCGTCAGAGTCTATTATCCAACCCCAGTATACTGTGCATAACGCGTATTGTTTGCGCTCGCTTTTCTTATTATACATTAGTAATGTTTCAAAACGCTGAGAGCCTTGTATTCCTGTAGCTGTATTTATCGTTTTTGTTCGGGGAGAGTCGGACATTCTTCCTGGCTGCCATATGCCCGCGCTTTTTACGGAACTGTACGCGACATAAGGCACAATATTATCATCACAATTAAGACGCTTTATAAACTGTTCTTTTTTCTTATTAAAAGTATTGTATTGAGGTTCCCGCAATTCTTCCAGATTAAGTTCTTTTAAGGAAATTTCACCAACGTCAATTTTTTGAAGTAAATATGTTACTTTTTTATCCTGATTTGAAAGACTTGTGGTTTCATCGGTTCTGTTTTCCGGATATCTAAAGTCACAGTTATTTGGCGGAGAAATAGTATTAACAAACTGGTCGATTGAATAATTTAATGGGATATCTTTGCTTTTGCAGTCACTTCCGTCTTCTTTATAATTTCTTGACGCGAAATCCTGATTTCTATTTTTACTCCAAGTGTATGTTCTCTTTCCATCAGGCGCTATGTATGAAAAATCGTCAGAAACAACCTGTACAAATGTTACGGTATCACCGCCGCCGCCAAAATTTTCAAATGGCTGAAACTTAAAAATCATATCGGCTCCAAATACCAATACATTACCTAATGTCTCATTAATGTCTTTATAGCTTAATATGGTTATTTTACCCGCGTTTTCAACTTCATATTCCTTGTTTGGTTTGATTATTTTTATCATAACTACCGCTCCTTAAAAATTTTTATATTATAGTTTACGTGAATCCTATAATTTGTATGATAAAATAATGAAGAACCTGGAAATTTAATGAAAACCACCAAAAAGCATACTTTATGACAAGTTTTTAAAAACCAAAAATATTTGTTAAAATTATACCAGTTTTTATATAAAAAGTCAAGATTTTTATATAGTTTTCATAAAAGTTTTTCGCTTTTTATGAACTATCATAAAGTATACTTTTTGACATTAAATTTAAAGGAGGAATTTATTATGAGTAATTATAATTTTAACGCTCATCTTTTTATTAAAAAACGTTTAAAAAAAGCGGCAGCTGTTGGATTGGCGATAGCTATGACACTAGGCGGAGGATACAGCGTTTTCGCTGAGGAGGAGAATATTCAGCTTGAAGCCGTAAGCGATATTAAGGGTGAGGGGACAAAAGCCTCACCGTATCTTATTACAGAGGAGGGGCATCTTGTCGCTATGGCTAATGGTGACTTCAGTCTTTCAGCGTATTATCGGCTTGAAAATGATATTAAACTGAGAAGTTATGTCTGGAAACCTATCGGAGAGGGGTCATACTATGATTTCAGTGGAACTTTTGATGGAAATGGTCATACTATATCAAATCTGAAAGGCAGTTCGGGGCTGTTTGATAGTAATAGCGGAACAATTAAAAATTTAATACTTGAAATCGCGGGCATTAACGCTAATGGAACTATAGGCGGATTGGTTAACGACAATTCAGGAACTGTTGATAATTGCTGGGTAAGCGGAAACATAACAGCGGCAGATGGTACCATAGGAGGTATTGTCGGAAGCGGTTTAGGAAAGATTACCAACTCGTATTCAGATGTAAGTATTTCGGGAGAGGCTGAATATGTTGGAGGCATTGTTGGAAAGTTACATGATTCTGTTGAAAATTGCGGGTTTTATGGAAGTATAACTGATTTGAAAGTTTCATCAGCTGGAGGAATTATAGGTCGCATATATGAGGATATGGGAAACGCTAACGCAAATATAAAAAACTGCTATAATAACTCAAAAATTGATATAACCGGAAATGTAGGAGGAATATTAGGATCTTGTGAAAGTAATTCGTTTTTTACAATGCAACAATGTTATAATAAGAGTGATATAACAAATAAATCAGATTCTTCAGATTCTTATACAGGAGGTTTAATCGGAATTGTTGAAAGAATTAATAGCGAATGCTATATAAAAAATTGTTATAGTACGGGAAATATTAATTCTTCCTCATCATGTACAGGAGGTTTAATTGGTTATTGTGGTTATATAAATGATAATTTTGGTTTTTTTATAAACAATTGCTTCATTAAGGGAAATATTAAAGGAAATACTGATGATGGCAGTACAGGTGGCATTATAGGAAACTGCTATTACAAGATAACTCTTGAGGATTGTATGTTTATTGGCAAAGTAACAAGTTATGACCCAAAAGCTATTATCGGGCAAAGAGGCAGTTCTGCGGACTGCAAAAATGTCTTTTATGACAAAAGCATATCAGGCGCTGACGATGATAATAAGTATAATGTTGGTTTGACGAGCGCCGAAATGAAAGATAAAGAATCATATTTATTCTGGGATTTTGACACTATGTGGGACATTAATGAGAATTATAACGACGGTTATCCTTATTTGAGAGCGTTGGGAATAAATACATCAGGGGTTGAGATTAATAAGACAAGCTTAACTATGATTGAGGGGAATACATATGCTTTAAACGCTGTTGTTTTACCGTCAAACTCGAATAATAAAAATGTTATGTGGAAAAGCAGCGATAAAAGTGTTGTTACTGTAGATAATAATGGTGTTTTGACAGCTGTTGGAGCCGGAACCGCAAAAGTTTTCGTTGTAACTGTAGACGGGGGATATACAGCTGAATGTAATGTCACGGTAAAAGGAAAGAATTATGAGGAAACAACGGTAACATTAAAAGCGGGAAACGCTGTGGGGGTTCCCGGTAAAAGTGTAAAGATTCCTGTTACGGTTAAAAATAATGCCGCCGGTATATCATCATTTGGTATAAATATTGTTTATGACAATAAATATTTAACACCCGCTGAGGTTACAGACGGGGAAATTTTAAAAGATAATATCGCTAACTTAAAATATAATGATAATACTATAAGGGTAACTAACGCGGGTGCGTCAAATAAAACGGGAGATGGTGTTTTATTTTATATTACATTTAATGTTAAGGGTAATATTAATGATATAAATGCTCAAATTGAAGTAAAGGTTGACCAGCTTAAAACTATTCAGGGAAATAATACCACAGATGTTGAGTATTTTGCGGAAGATGGATATGTTCAAGTTAAAAATATCATTTTGGGGGACGTTGACGGAGACGGAGAGGTTACCGCAAATGACGCAACTCAGGTTTTGTTTAAATACGCCGGTTTTGACGTCGAATGGTAAGGGCGGTGAGAATATGAAGAATGTAATAAAATTTTTAATAGTTATGATTTTTGGGGTTTTGCTTCCTCATTCTATTGTGTATGCGGCGGATACGATTCTCTCAGCGGAAAATGTAAGTGTTGGGGCGGATGATACAATAAAGGTGCCTGTTAATATAAATAATAATGTGGGTATATCAGCTTTTGGAATTATATTTGAATATGACAGTGAGTATTTAAAACCTGTTTCCGCTGAGGGAGGTATTTGGGACAATAATATAATTTTTAATTCGGATTATGGAAAAAATCAAGCTTTCGCGACGGGAGCGGGAATAAATAATAAAAATGGTGACGGTACTTTTATTTATATTAATTTTAAGATTGTCAAAGATATTGACATTAATGATTTAAAGATAAATTTAAATGTTAAACAACTAAAACATTTGGACGGAACAAATACTTCAAATGTTCCTTATACTGTAAAGTCAGGTTTAATTATTCCAACAGATATTAGTAAAACTCGAATAGGTTTTAATTATAACAAATGTCCTGAGTCCGGTACGATAAAAGTTCCTGTCAAGATTAAAAACAATAAGGGTATATCTACTTTCGGTATTTGTATAAACTATGACTCGAAATATATTACTCCAATTTCAGTCGAAAAGGGAATATGGAACTCGGATATAATTTTTAATCCCAATTATGGAGAAAATAAGGCTTTTGTAACAGGAGCGTCTGTTACAAATATGATTGGCGATGGCGATTTTATTTATATAAATTTCAAAATCAATAAAATTATAAATAAATCAACTGATTTGACGGTTGATATAAAACAGCTTAAAACAGCTGATGGAGCTTATACAAAAGACGTGGCATATACTGTTTTAAACGGAAGCGTGAACTCAATATCTGAATATAGTATTTATGATGTTAATAAAAGTGGTACTGTTGATGTAAATGATGCCGTAATTATACTTGAGTATGTTTTAAATAAGAAAGAAACAAGTGAATATAATATTGGAAAAATTGTTAATGGAAAATTAATTGGAGATGTTGACCATAATGGCGTGATAACTGCCTATGATTCTGCTTTGGTTTTATGGGTTTGCTTAAATTCATAGTCGTGTTTATTTGATTGGCTGTCAAGTATAAACATAGTATATTAGACTTTTTTCGAAACTTTATTATTGATACAAATATTGTCTGAAAAAGTATTTAATTTAATGCTTTTTAACGCTTTCAGCGTTTAAAAAACAAAACGCCTTTCACTAAAACATTGAATGAAATATTTTTTTGTTGGCCGTTTCGAAAGAAGTCTATTATAAAAAGATTCAAAATATTGTATTATATGTATAACACTAAAAATTCCGCTAAATACTGTATATTGGTATTTAGCGGAATTTTTTTATTGTTCCATTTGTTTGCCTAAAAAACCGGAAGCGGTCTGAGCGAGTTTTTCCTCAACCTCACCCATTTTTTTATCATCGGAAAGCATTACAACAGCACCAAGAACATCACCTTCTGATATGATAGGCGTGATTAATTCGTGATTATACATTGAATCGTCATCATCCTCAAGAATAGGAACAAAATCTTTGTCACTTCTTTCAGCAATATGAGTATTTCTTGAATTCATTACCTTCTCCAAGTCGCCTGAAATATGCTTTTCCATAAAATCTTTTTTAGCTCCGCCGGAAACGGCGATAATTTGGTCTTTATCAACTATACAGGTAATATGACCTACACTTTGAGCAAGACTTTCGGCGTATTCTTTAGCAAACGCTCCAAGCTCGCCTATTGGAGAATATTTTTTTAAGATAATTTCTCCTTCTCTATCTGTAAATATTTCAAGTGGGTCGCCTTCTCTTATTCGCAAAGTTCTTCTTATTTCCTTTGGAATAACAACGCGCCCCAAATCATCTATTCTTCTAACAATTCCTGTTGCTTTCAAAACATTACCTCCTAAAAAAAACAAGATTGTATGACTATTATTTGTTTTTAAAGGATTTTTATACCGAAATTTAAAGCTTAAATATTGGAAAGTAATTTTATGTCAATAAATTTATTTTTGGAGTTTGTCTGAAAACAAAAATCCGCTCGAAAAGTCATAAAAAATTGACAATAAAAAATTTAACATTTATAATTGTGTTATAGGCAATATTGGTCCGATATTTTAAATTTGAATTTGCCTCTATTACTTTATAAAGGAGAAATATAAATGAGAATTGGTATTATTGATGTTGGTTCGAATACTGTTAGAATAGTGGTTTATAAAGTGGAAGGAGAGGTTGCTGAGGAAATTGTTAATGAAAGATATTTTGTTGGACTTATTGAATTTGTTGAAAAAAAAGTTTTGAGTTATGGAGGGCTGTTTAAGCTTATTGAGGCGCTTCAATCTATTAAAGAGCTTGTTGGAGCGGTGAAATGTGATGAGGTTTATTGTTTTGCTACAGCTTCTTTAAGAAATTTGAATAATGAAAATGATATTATTTTTAAGATTAAAAGCGAGACAGGTTTTGATATGGAAATCATCTCATCTGAAGATGAGATTTTTTATGATTATACCGGAATTAAAGGATATGTTAAGGAAAACGCCGGAGTTGGGCTTGATTTGGGTGGCGGAAGCTGTCAATTGTTTTCTTTTTCTGACGGGAAAATTATAAATTCGGATTCTTTTAAAATTGGAAGTCTTGTAACTTATAAAAATTTTGTGAGCGGTCTTCTTCCAAAGAAAAAAGAAATTAAAAAAATAAAAAGATATGTTAAAGAGCAGCTTTTTAGTAATCCTCATCTCAGAGGACTTGGATATGAAAAAGTATATTCTATTGGAGGTTCGGCGAGGGCAGCCGCTAAACTTCACAAGGCATTGATTGGGGGAAACGGTGTTGTGTCTGACTATCAGCTTACTGTTGAGCAAATTGACGAAATAATTGAAACTGTTTACAAAATGGACATTAAAGGTGTAAGCTTTATATGTCACGTTATTCCTGAACGAGTTTATACTATAATTCCGGGGCTTATTGTTTTGAGAACAATTTGTAAATTTGTCGGCTCAAAAAAAATTCAGACAGTTAAAGGAAGTGTAAGGGAGGGTTATCTATGGGAGAATGTAATGAAAAAAAATCTTTTATAAACAGGGAGATAAGCTGGCTTGAATTTAATAAAAGAGTTTTGTTTGAGGCTTTTGATAACAGCAATCCTCTTTTTGAACGTCTTAAGTTTATGTCGATTTATTTCTCGAATTTAGACGAGTTTTTTATGGTGAGGGTTGGTTCTCTCAGTGAAAGCGCTGAAAATTTTCCTGATAAGATTGATGATAAGACAGGGTGGTCAATTAAAAAAGAAATTAAGGAAATTTATAAAAATGTTAAGTGTATGGGGGCTCTGCTTGAAAAAGCTTATAATCAAATTGTTGAGGATTTGAGAAAACATAATATTGATATTATTGATTTTCAAGATATTTCTGATTTTGAGAATTCTGTTGTGGAAAAATATTTTGAGAAGGAAATTTTTCCTGTTTTATCTCCACAGATTGTTGATGATGATATACCTTTTCCTTTTTTTAAAAATAAGGAGATTTATATAATTGTATTGTTAAGGTCAAAATTTGATGAACGTAAAATTGGAATTATTCCTACAAGTGTGGAAGATGAGTTTTTTACTTTTAATGTGGGTGAAAGAAAAAAGGTTGCTTTTATCTCTGATTGTGTTAAATTTTACGCCAAAAAGATTTTTTCCAGATATGAGATTGAGGAAATCTATAAAATAAGAGTTACAAGAAACGCTGATATTACTATTGACGAGGCGTTTCTTGACTCTGATAATGACGTGGATTTTAGAGGAATTATGCGTAATATGCTCAAAAAAAGAAGAATTCTTGCTCCTGTGAGAATTCAGGTTTGCGGTAAATTGTCTGATATTATGAAATCTCTTATATGTGAAAAACTTGTTTGTGATGAAAATATTATTTTTACAGAAAAATTGCCTTTGAATTTTTCATTTGGTTTTAGTCTTTATAAAACACTTAAGTTGAATGATAAAAAACTGTTGTTTGATTCTAATAAAGCGGATAAATATTTAAATCTTAAAAAAGGTATGATTATAAAATATGTTGAGAAAAATGATTTGTTGATTAGTGTTCCCTTTCAAAGTTTTGGAACTTTTATTGATTTACTATATGAAGCTGCCGATGACCCTGAATGTTTGTCAATTAAAATATCTCTTTATCGTCTCGCGAGCTCAAGTAAGGTGATTTCCGCTTTGGCTTATGCCGCTGACAGAGGTAAGGAAGTTTTATGTCTTTTGGAACTTAGAGCCAGATTTGATGAGGAAAATAATATTGAATACTCAAAAATTCTTGAGGATTCGGGATGTACAGTTATTTATGGTTTAAGTGATTATAAGGTTCACGCTAAAGTATGTCTTATTACAAGAAAGAGAGATAATGAAATTGAATATATAACTCAAGTTGGAACCGGTAATTACAATGAGAAAACCTCTGAGCAATATACGGATTTATTTTATATAACAGCTGATTATGAAGTTGGTTTAGACGCTAATGATTTATTTAGTTCTCTTCAAAATGGGAAAGTTGTCGAAAAAACAAGAAGTTTATGGATTGCGCCAAATTGTTATAAAGAAAATTTGATTAAACTTATTGATGATGAGATTATGTGGCACAAAAAAAATGGGGGCGGGTTTATATCAATAAAAATTAACTCAATGAATGATATGGATATTATGAGAAAATTTATTGAGGCGTCTCAAGCGGGGGTTGAGATTGAGTTATATATAAGAGGAATTTGTTGTTTGAGAGGAGGTGTGCCCGGTCTTACGGAAAATATTAAAATAAAAAGTATTGTCGGCAAATATCTTGAGCATTCCAGAATTATTTGTTTTGGAAAATCCCAGCGAGAGAAAGTTTTTATTGGTTCGGGCGATTTTTTGAACAGAAATACAAAAAGAAGAGTTGAGGTATTTATTCCTGTTAAAAATATTGACGCTAAAAAGATTGTTCTTAAAATTTTGGAGTTTTGCAGAATTGACAATAAAAAAGGCTGGTATATGCAATCTGACGGAAGCTATAAAAAAGCTGAAATTACTGAAAGTGACGCTATTGTAAATTCTCAGCGTGAACTGGAAAAGTATTTTTAAAGCCGTAGGCTTTTTCAGATTTTAGACAGGTTCTAAGTTAAAACCGTTGGGACGCTGTCCCATACCCCGCAAGCCCTTTAAAAAGGGCTTGCGCTTAAATTTTATAACACAAAGCTTACACTTTGCTAAAAAATAAGGTTTTATATACTTTTAATAATTGGAATGGGTTTTTATATAAGCTCTAATTAAATAAAAGATTTATAGCCAAATTTAGTTGTTTTTTTGGATTAACATGGAACTTTACGCAGGCTGTGTTTTTCGAGTTGTTTTTATAATAGGATATTTCCAATTTTTTTGAGTTGTTTTCTGGGTTTAAAATCTTTTGGCAAAGTTCGTTTTTTGCCTCGTCTGAAATAAAACAGATTTCTTGAGCTTGGATTGTTTCTTCTCTCCATATAAAAGCGTACGCTGCAAGTGATAAATTTTCTTTGTTGTATAAACATAGAACATCTCCGTTAAGCTCTTTAAACATTTTTATTTGAGTTTTCCAGTATTCTTTTGTACGCAGAATAAAGCTGGAAGACTTTGAGAATTTTTCGTATAAGTCATTTATGTTTTCTATGTCATTGTTGTTTGCTGTTTTTAGAACATACTTTTTACTTTCTTCTTTTTCGGTAAAATTATGTTTTGTTAAAATTTCTTTTGCCAAGGGGCTTGTTGGTATATAACCGAATTTTTTATAGAATTTGAAAAGATTTTCGTTTTCGGGAATCAGAATGGATTGATTAATTCCTTTTTTTAAATCGATTTTAAAAGATTCTTCCAAAAGGTATGCCATATATCCTTTTTTTCGGTGGAGTGGGTGAGTGCAGGCTCCGTATATATATGTTGCCGTTCCCGTTTCGCTCAATTTGAAACGGGGCATTTGCAACATTGAACATATTATTTTGTTTTCTGTGTATATTAAAGTGTTTTTTTCTGAATATATATTTTTGAAATACCATTTTGTGAATTTGGGAGAATCCGGAAAACATATATTCCACAGATTTAATATTTCGCTGAGATTTTCTTTTTTTGGATGTGAGATTTTTGACATAAGTTCTCCTTTATATTAAACAGGTCTATTTTATTATAGTAATCCAACATAAAAATAAACAAGTTCGGCGGTTAAAATTTATTTTTATGTTGGATTGCTGTAAATTAATGTGGCATTGTAGTTTGTTCCCATAAATATTGGATTGTATGATAATTTTGCTTTTCTTAGACCTTCAAGACCTAAGTCCTCTTCTCTGTCTACGTATTTTACGCCGGTGAGGTTTCTTTTCGCGAATTCGTTGTTTATCATTTGATACGCGCCGTTGATTGAATGGTCGGCTTTCTCTATTTGAATTGTAAACATATCGGGAGCGCTTTGACTTGCTAAAGTAAACGCTATTATATTTTTATCGAGCCTTAAAATTCCTCCTTTTAATTCAAGAGCTTTAAAGTTTTTTAACGCTTGCGCTATGGCGCTTGTCTCGGAAAAAAGAGAGTTGTTGTCACCGGATTTTCGGTTTTCCTCATACCATTTTAATTGATAATTGAATACTTCTTGAACATTTTCTTCTGTTATGTCCTCGAAGCTCCAACGATTTTCATAGGTTTGCTTAAATCTGTTTATAAAATTTCTTTTTGAGTGAAATTTTTTCCCTTTTAGATTTATTAAGTCATCAGCTGAGTATATATAATCGGCGTTGTCTCTGTTTTCCTCAAAGCGGAATTTACCAGGCATTATATTCTCAAGGTTGTTTTTTATCTCCTCGGGAATTGAAATCATTATAAATGGTATATTTCTTTGTTTCGCGTCCTCGAGTATTGTTTCTGTTGCTTCTTTTAAATTTCCTTTTCCTATTGGAGCGAGGTAAAGTTCCTTTTTATCCTCATGAGTTTTCATCTTTATAAATAAAAAGTCGTTTTGTATGCAATATTTTGTTGAGTAGTTATACCGCCATATAAATATGTCTGTAAAACAGTGCTCACATAAAAAATAGTTATTTTGTTTAGTGTATTTTTCTATTAAATCTTTGTCGTCTATTGTTATATTATTAAATCGCAAAATAATTATCCTTTCTTAATTTTTTTTAGAAAAACACTGTAAAAAAGATAATAAAAATAGCTTATGAGTGTTTTCTTAGATTAATATTGACTATTAAAATGCCGAGGCTTACTAAAACTAATGCTGATAGTGTTTCTATATTGAATATATTTTCTGATAAAAGTATTCCCGAAAGTATTACTCCGAAAATTGGATTTAAAAAACCGTATATTGAGATTTTGCCGACAAAATTGTACTTTAAAAGCTCTGCCCATAATGAAAACGCTATTGATGATAGAAAGGACAGATATAATAAAATAAACAGTGGACTTAAAGTACTTATATTAGTTATATCAAAATTTGGAACAGTTAGTTTTCCTCCGAAAACTATTCCTACAATTATTAAAATAATTCCTCCAAGCCCTAATTGGTAACCTGTTATCATTGTTGGGTCAGAGCCTTTTGTCACAAATTTTGTTATTACGGCTCCTGAGGCAAAAGATAATGCTGCCAGTATCATAAACCCCTCGCCTTGAAGTGAAAATGTCATATCAAGTCCGTCTCCGTTTATATTGCATATTATAACGCCTATGAATCCAAGGAGACATCCTATAATCTTTTTTAAGTTTAATTTATCATTTTTTATGAAAATATGAGCGAGAATTACCGCGAAAAAGTTTCCTGACGCGTTTATTATTGAACCTTTAACACCGGTTAAAAAATTTAAACTTGTGTAAAAAAGGATGTATTGCAGGGCTGTTTGAATTATTCCCAAAGAGGTTATTCCGATGAAATCTCTTTTATTGGGATATACAAGTTTTTTTAATATGATGGAACGGAAAAGTATCGCGAATATTCCTGACAAAAGAAATCTATATCCGGCAAAGAGCATTTGTGAAGCTGTGTCTGAGATTTCGAAGGCTTCATATCCTATCTTTATTACGGGAATTGCGCTTCCCCACAACGCTGTGCATAAAACAGCCGTTAAAAATATATTTATTGGTTTTGTGAAAAATTTTTTACTTCTATTTAAGGTTTTATCTCTCAATTGTTTTATGCTCCTTATATAATATTATCTGTTTTTTATTTTGTGTTTTATCCCATTTGTGAAAATATTATTTCCCCTAATTTTATATAATAACATTTATTAAAA
>CATJCJ010000766.1 GCA_949738935.1 uncultured Eubacteriales bacterium
AAAAGGGGGATTTGGTCATTTTAGAAAACCCGGAAGCTCATCTTCATCCCAGGGGGCAGAGGATGATGGGAGAGTTGGTCGCCCGTGCGGCGCAGGGGGGAGTTCAAGTTATACTGGAGACACATAGTGATCACTTGATGAATGGGATAAGAATCGGAGTGAAAAATAAAGTGATTTGCCAGGGGAAGGTTCAGATCAATTTTTTTCAAAATAATCAAATGACAGGAAGAAAGGAGATACTAAATCCACAAATACAAGAAGATGGAAGGTTGAGTTCTTGGCCGGATGGTTTTTTTGATGAATGGGATAAGGCAATTGATGAGATGTTTTAGGGGGACTTAGGATGAAGATGGTATTAAATGAACTTTCAGCAGAGTTTCCGTTGCAAGAAAAGCGTGAGGGAAAACGTGTCATGAATACTTTTCTGCATGTTTATATGAAAATGAGGAAATTATTGAATGAGAGTACGGTTTATTTGGATAAGGAATATAGTGGGTTTTACCTGGCAAGGGAATATAATATTTTGAGTTGGAGAAATGATCCGACGGTTGACCCGGAGGAAAAAAGGATTTTTAGGTCTTTAATAAACCGTTCTCTGACGTATGACCAGTTAATGACCTGTGAAGAATGGGAAGCATTATGTGATAAGGATATGCGCGTTGCGGGAAGTTCGTCAAAAGGATGTCTTTGCGGATACTTGTCGAGAGGATGTATGTTAAGCTTTGACACGGACATTAAATGGGAACAGGAAGAACTAAATGCTGTGTTGGAGGAACTGGAAGGGCAGGAAATAAAGAAACAAATTGTGTCAATTCCAAATGTCTGCAATGATGTTACATATAAAAGCTTTGAGACAGCGTATTGTCCATTTTTTAACAAGGCGCATTTAGATACGTTGTTGACGGGAGACATAATTTTAAAAAAGAGTAAAGATATTTTTCAGAATCTTATTTTCTGTGATAATGCTAAGCGACAGATGAAATGTATTACAAATCCAATCTTAGTAAAGCAAATTGTGAAGAAACTAATGGAGTTACAGGAATATTTTTGTGTGTGGCATCGCTTTTTTGATAAAACAGCGATTAAAAATGCCTCTCCAGAAAGTAAAGAGACTTTAAGACATTATAAAAAGGAGCATA
>CATJCJ010000767.1 GCA_949738935.1 uncultured Eubacteriales bacterium
AACTGTGGCTGGACGGAAGTATCATTATCCCTCTGTGCAGGTCATTGCGCACTTGCTGCCACGCAAGTTTTGGGAGCTGCTCTTTATCGCTCGGTGTGCGTTTGGCTGCTTATGTAAAAATTCTCTTGAACCTATTTTTTGAGTTTTACTCATTTAGGCTAACCGCCCTCGGTTGTTCATTCGAATTCTTCTGTTTGCTGCCGCACATGTCTTGGCGGAACACTCCTGCCGCTTTATCCTTGTCAGGCTGTACAGAGTAAGGTATCTGAAATATTGTTATTTAATTTTCAAAGAACAGTGAAAAGGATTTTTACCCCCTCATAATATTTGCCGTTGGGAAGGGGTGTTTGATACCCTATTTTTGAAAAAAATTTTGTTTATTCTAAAAATTTGTGTAATTTTGCCAAAATCCTGCACTTCTTTTTGTTGATGTTTTTCTGATTAATTCCCAGCTCCACAGAAAGATCACGTTCAGTTCTTTGTAAAAAATAAAGCTGAGTAATGAGGTTACTCCTCATCACTCAGCTTTGACAAAGCCTGATTGAGCATAACTTTTCTGATCGCTTGTTCCCGAAAGTCCGACGTTATATCGGCGAACTCTTTTCCGATATCCGTCAAACGTTCAAACGAATCCTCACGGCTCGGAATTTCGGTGACCTTTTCGTTTTCCATATCAATATCCCAATCCGATTGTTTCCTGTCCTCATCGCAGTATCTCATCTGCCGATCCGATGTTGTAAGATATTTGTGGATTTCGTCTGAGACCTCCACGGCTTTGCCGCCTTTAATATAATATTTTTTGGACATTTTTCGTCCCTCCTAAATTTAGATTTTTTGTTTTCGGGATAAAATCTAAACTTTGGAGGTGACCTGCTCCGAGACGTTATTTTATTTTGGGCAAAAAAATATCCGAGGCTTTTTATTGCCTCGGATTTAATATCATCAAAATGTGCCGATTGAATTGTCGGTGGGAAGCCGATTATGCCAAGCAGCCTTTTGATTCCACAGGCTGTTTGGACTATGATAATCAACCCCTTATGTTTTATATTGCTTTGTGATAATATGTTATACTATTTTTGTTGCAATAATAGCTTTTCCTCAAACTCTGTGGTGGACGTCGTCATCTATATCAAATCCCATATCACAGGCTTATGATCTCATCCAGTTCACAGGCATCAAGCAAAGCTTTGCCGGCGGTAACACAGACGGCCTGCTCGGCATTCAGTTCCTCCAGTACAGGAGTCAGAGCCAGCAAATCGGCGGGCGTGGTGTGGATCAGCTCACCATAAAGGCGACGAATCTCAACTTCCGTCCTTCCGCTGAACCAGCGGTTCTCAGCTGTCGTAATGGTCTCCTCCTCACCGAGAAGAGGGTCCAGCGCAGTGACGGAACCCAGAATAAAGCCCGTCAGATCTGGATTCTTCCGGCAGAAGTTTTGCAAAAATGAAGCTGCAGAACGCATCACACATAGAGAGCGGTCAGGTTTGGGATCTCGAGTGCTGTAGAAGAACACGTCGCCGTTAGGTAAGCATCTGAAACCGCAGTCATAAGCCCCTCCTTGAATACGGATCTTGCTCCAGAGGTAGGTATGGTTCAGCACGTTTGACATAACAGGGAAACTTCCGTGGTACTTCCGGTTGTGGCGCAGAAGGGTAGATCCCATGCAGGCAAAGCCCACGGGTGCAGGAATAATTACGCCCTCCCGACGTGCTCCGAACAGTGGATAAGCCGCAACAGTCGGCACGCTCTGACCGGAGACAGGTATCGCATTCCGCAGTGTCTCCAGCGAAACATCGCAGACCCGCTCATTGGCGGAAAGGATCATGCGTTCCCGAACCACAATCCGGCGGTTCAGTTCCTCCATCTGCATCAGTAGCGTGCGGAGGGTCTCGTTGTCCGCAATGCTCATGCGCTTCAGCCACCTAACATATTCCATGCCGGAG
>CATJCJ010000768.1 GCA_949738935.1 uncultured Eubacteriales bacterium
GGCAGAAAATTTTTCTGTAATAAACTCGTTTTTAAGACCATATCCAACGGGTATATCTTTTATAATATCACAGTAACATTTTATTGATGTAAGCAACTCTATCAATTTAGGTTCATTTAAGTCTAAATTGTAATTATAATTAATTTTCCAGTATGCCATATAAATATAAACACCTCTTAATAATCTTAAAGTCCAGGTATTACTTCTTTAACTGTTTTCAAAAAGTCTTTCGCTTTACTCATCGCCGAGTTTGTCTGCAAAAACTCAATTCCCTTTGGTGTTATCATAACATCAGGCATAACTCTAACCCCATAATCAGAACCAAGCAAAGGAATTTTAACAATCCCTTCCAAATAACCGTCATTATATAAATTAACTAAAATATAATCGAAATACGTGGGCACATCAGATAAAGAGTATATATAATCAATATTTTGTTTTTCTCCCGCCTTTAAACAAGAATATAAATAAGCCATCAGTCTGTACGCTATAATATAATAATCATCTTTAGCCATATAATAATCCCCCGTTAAATAATTTTTGCTTTATTTTCAGCAATTCTGATTATAAATCTGGTCATAAATTCTCTGCATCTCGACACCTTTTATTGTAATTTCCTGGTCATTATCCATGCCAAACTCAATAATAGCGTCATCAAACTCAATCAATAATTTCTCAATATTATTATTGTCAATAAGTTCATTCACATTATCAAGATATTTATTTAATATTTTTTTTTGCTCATCTGTTATATTCAGCATAATTTTACCTTCCTTTCTTTACAGGCATAGGATTTACTTGTATTAAACTTCCAGTCTCAGGGTTTACCGACACTGTACATACCCCTTTTAAAATAAATTTTTGACTTGGACCATTAGAGGCATACTTAACAGTGCTTATTGATGTAGGCTCATTTAACGCTTGAACAATATCATCAACTGGAACCCCGTTTCTTTTTTGTTCAACCGACCCAATAACTCTTGAAATAAAGTGCTTAGAATTACTTTTTATCTCAATTCCGTTCGAGGTTGTCACTCCTACTAACTTACTATTAATTTCCTTGCAAACTTTTTTATAATGTTTAAAATCAGAAAGCGGAGATAATTCACCAATTTTAACAGATTTTTTATAATCTTTGAGCTGCTCCCACTCTTTAGGTTTATTATACTTCAAATTCTGAAACTCATCAAGATTTTCAGGCATATTTTTCTTGCCCAAAATCTTGGAGTATTCCTCAAATTCTTTTTTATCCTTAGCCGCTTTATGTCTTTTTTCCCAAGCGGCCCTATTTTTAGCGTTAAGCTCTTTTTCCCAGTCATCGTCCATTTCATCAAGAGCCTTTTGCTGGAGTTTTTTCCTTTCCTCAAGAGACATTCCAAGAGCCCTTTCCGACGCTATCTCCTGTACCGCGCAATGGCAGTTAATACTTTCCTCCGGAGGCAGAATTGAGTCAAGAGGATACATAGGACTATATGTCTTTCCGTTTGCTCCAGTAAGTTTAAATCTTGCTCCTTTAGGCACTGTCTGCCCGTCCATATCAATATGATTTTGTCTTGGCATATTTTTATGCAATGTCATTAACTTAAGGCATTAA
>CATJCJ010000769.1 GCA_949738935.1 uncultured Eubacteriales bacterium
TTCCGCAATTTTTTCCTGTGACAGTCCTTTCTTTTTGCGATAGTACATAAGATTTTCCGCTAATTGATTTTCATTCATATTACGCACCTCCGTGTAATTCTGATAGCAATAATATACTGATTTATCCAGTTGCATTCTACCAACTATATAGAAATTATGGGCAACTGTATGGCAACTATTAGTTGCAACTGCTGTTTTTTCTGCTATTAGTCCAATTATATGGAATTGTTTAATGGCTCTATTCTACCACAAATACAAACACACTTCCTGTTCTCCCTGTATGGGGATAGAGAAACGTTGCTTCTGCGTCGTATTCGGTTTTCATTTATTCTTTCTCAACGCTGTGTGCCGGTGGCGGGGCTTGCAGGGTTCCGGGCGGCATATCAAGGCTCTTTTCCTCAAAAGTAGTAAATTGGCAGTAAATTCAGCTTGAAATCCTGCTTGTATGCCCGTAAATCAAGGATTTTTGAGATAATCAACCATTTTCAGCATAATAATTTACAGGCTGTAAAATCAATACCGAGCTGATATCTTTGTCAAGCATCTCTTCAAGTTCTTTTGATTTTAAATAACAAAACTAAACTTTTTTTATGCGTGGAAGCGTTTTTGCGTATTTTGTAACCATTTCCTCCGCGGAACCGGTTCTTTTCTTTTTTCCGAAAACATAATGTACTCTCCTTGAACTAAAACAACTTATACTAATGGCAAACAAGATACTATTGATATTAAACAAGCATATATTCATATTTCGCGCACCGTAACATCTACCTCATCGCCTTCCGACTTCTCAAGCTGCGCACGAATTGATTTTAGAACTCCAATAATATAGCATATACTGCCGTCTTCATTTTTAACGCCCATATTTACAATGCTTCCTTCATACGGGATTCCGTCAAAAGACACATGTACCCTGACCCTTCCTTTGCCAAATTCCTTCCGTATATCATAAGGAAACACAATATATGCTCCGCCTTTTTTCGGTACAGTATGGATCACCGCTTTAAAGTTATATATTTTATCCGACATTATTCGCTCCCATTAACCTATAATCGCTGCCAAAAGTCCCCCGCCGAACCTCGATTGCTCCGCAATTACGACAGCTTGTTTAATCTGCACTTTAATGAACATAATTTGCCCGAAAATCCACACGCAAATCTTGTTAAAACGGGTTTTTATAATAATCTTTGATTAAGGTATGTACAAATAATACAGATGATCAAAGATTAGGGCTTGTTTGAAAATAGAGGGAATGACGGATTTTTGCCCCAAACAGGTTAGCTTCAAGGAAAAAAACGCAGTCAAACTGTCGTTTGACGAGGCTTTTTGACACAGAAGATGACTGTTTGGGGGCGAAAACACGGCGTTTCCGATTTTTCAACAAACCCTATTATTAAATAAAAAATCCCGCTGCAAACGCCCCTGCCGAAGCAGCCAGAGCCACAATAATAAGCGGCAGCTCAAAGTAAGCCAATACCACCGCTATTACCGTTCCAACTGCCGCCGTTATCACGCTTCCCGTAGAATAAAAAATCGCGGGAATGGTCATGGCGCTCAATATAGCATATGGAATATAAAAA
>CATJCJ010000770.1 GCA_949738935.1 uncultured Eubacteriales bacterium
GTCCGCTTGCGGCAAAAGTCGGTAAGCGAATTGTGAAGCACTTCGCAGACTTTTGAGTAAAATAGATTTTTTTACTTCTTTTTAAGTTCTTTCACTATACCAACAAAAATTATTAATCTTTAAAAACATCAAGATTTTTAATAATATAATCCACAGCGGAAACAATAGTAAAAATCACCGAAAGAGCCACCAAAACATATCCCGCCCAAGTAAAAAAAGAGCCCTCAAAATCCAGCAGCAAAACAGCAATCATAACCATTTGAGTAACCGTTTTTATTTTTCCCCAAAAACCCGCGGCTATAACAATTTTTTTCTCAGCGGCGACAAGTCTGAATCCGGTGATAATAAATTCTCTGGCAATTACAATAACAACAACCCAAGACGGCATCTCAACATTAGCCGGAAGACCAATCATAGAAATCATGGCGGAAGTAACAAGAAGTTTATCAGCCAAAGGGTCCATAAATTTACCGAAATTAGTAATAAGATTATATTTTCTTGCGATATATCCATCCACAGCGTCGGTACAAGAAGCGGCTATAAAAATAAACACGGCGATATACTTAGCAATATATATTTCAATGTTAAGCTCCTGATAAAAAATCAAAACAACAACAAAAACGGGAATAAGAAAAACACGAAACAAAGTAAGTTTATTCGGCAAATTCACATTCAATCACTCCAATCAAATCATAATCAGAAGCGCCGGTAATTTTCACACAAAGAAAATCCCCCGCGATAATTTCCTTGTCACTTTCAAAAAAAACAAAACCGTCTATTTCATAACAATCCCGATAACTTCTTCCGCAAAAAATATTATCCTCACCCTCCGTTTTCCCCTCAACAATAATCTCAAGAGTTTTTCCAACAAAACTCTCACACTTTTCAGCGGAAATATTTTTTTGAATTTCCATAATATAGTCTTTACGTTTTTGTTTCAAATCCTCATCAATCTGATTAGGCATATCAAAAGCGGGAGTACCCTCCTCACGTGAATAAGTAAAAACCCCAAGCCTATCAAACCTCATTTTTTTGATAAAATCCACAAGATTAAAAAATTGTTCCTCTGTTTCCCCAGGAAATCCAACAATCAAAGTTGTCCTAAAACAAAAATCCGGCATTTTCTCACGAATCTTATTAACAACACTTTCAAGTTCTTTTCTCGTACCGCGTCTGCCCATACGTTTTAAAATCAAATCATCAGCATGCTGAACAGGCATATCCATATAATGGCATACTTTAGAATTTTGATAAATTTCCTCAATAAGTTCATCGGTAACATTTTCAGGATAACAATACATAAGCCTAATCCACTTTACGTCCTCAATTTCAGAAAGTCTTCTTAAAAGTTTCGGCAAAGTTTTTTTACCATAAATATCAATTCCATAAAGCGAGGTATCCTGAGCGACAAGAATAATTTCCCGAACACCGTTTTGAGCAAGCATTTTCGCTTCATCAACAAGACTCTCAATCGTTCTGCTTCTATATTTTCCTCTCAAAGAAGGAATTGTGCAATAAGTACAAAAATTATCACAGCCCTCGGCTATTTTCAAATAAGCGAATCCTCCCAATGTTGAGATTTTTCTTTTAAGACTGTTCTCCTCAAGCAAAGCATTATTATTATCAGTAATTAGCTTAACCTGTTTCTGCCCGTCAGCAATTTTTTTAATAACCTCTCCAATTTTCTCAAAATCCCCTGTTCCAACAACAGCGTCAACTTCCGGAAGCGAATCAAAAATCTCATCTTTATACCTTTGAGCCATACAACCCGTCACAATTATTCCCTTAAGGTTTCCGTCGCTTTTATAATCAGCGATTCTCAAAATATTGTCAATAGCCTCTTGATTAGCGTCCATAATAAATCCACAGCTGTTAACAACAACAATGTCAGCCTCACTCTCATCAGGGATAATCTCAAAACCTTCCTCCTCAACAAGACCAAGCATAACCTCACTGTCAACAAGATTTTTATCGCATCCAAGCGACACAAAAGCAATCTTAGCTCTTGCCAAAAGAACACCTCCCTTTAAAAATAGACCTGTTTAGTAACCTAAATGATAACGATTGACAAAAGATTTTTTTGTCAGCTGAAGCCTGATTTTTGCGGGAATACTCGAAGCGGTATTTCAAAAAAATCAGGCAAAGACAGGCGGAAAAAGATTTGTCAAGCTTTATTATGGAGGTTATTAAACAGGTCTAATATTTAATAGACCTGTTTAAATATCTTTAGCGCGGTTTTTTCCCAGCTCAAACCCCAGCTGAATTTCGCAAGCCAAAAGACAGTTTTTCATAAGCATAGCGATAGTCATAGGTCCAACTCCCCCGGGAACAGGAGTAATAAAAGAAGCTTTCTTCTCGCACTCATAAAAATCCACATCACCGCACAACTTTCCGTTTTCAAGACGATTTATACCAACATCAATAACAACAGCCCCGTCAGATATCATATCACCCTTAATAAAATTAGGCTTTCCGACAGCGGCGATAACAATATCCCCCCGCCTGATTTCCTCGTCAATATTTTTTGTTTTGGAATGACATACAGTAACCGTACCATTTTCAGCGGTAAGAAGCATAGCAGCGGGCTTTCCGACAATATTGCTTCTTCCCACAACAACGCAGTTCTTACCAGAAATATCAACTCCGCTTCTTTTAATAAGCTCAATACACCCGGCGGGAGTACAGGCTTTCAAAAAAGCTTTTCCAACGCTCAAAAGACCGACATTATAAGGATGAAAACCGTCAACATCCTTTTTAGGGTCAATAGCGAGCAAAACTTTCTCCTCATCAATATGTTTAGGCAAAGGCAGCTGAACAAGAATACCATTACATTCAGAGTTTTTATTCAAATCATCAATAAGCTCAAGAAGTTTATTCTCACTTATATCGCTTGGCAGCTCATAACTCAAAGATTTAATTCCAACATACTCACAAGCCTTTTTTTTATTACGGACATAAACCTGGCTTGCGGGGTTTTCCCCAACGAGTATAACAGCAAGACAAGGTTTAACACCTTTTTCAGCAAGTTTCAAAACTTCATTTTTAACCTCATTTTTTATCTCAAGAGAAATTTTTTTTCCATCTATAATGTACGCCATCAAAATCGCTCCTTAAAAACAATAATTAAAACAACCCCGTAATTTTCCCATTCTCATCAATATCAATATTTTCAGCGGCGGGAACTTTGGGAAGCCCCGGCATAGTCATAATATCACCTGTCAAAGCGACTATAAAACCGGCGCCGGCGGAAATATCAACCTGTTTAACTGTTATATCAAAATCCTCAGGTCTGCCCAAAAGATTTGGATTATCAGAGAGCGAATACTGAGTTTTAGCTATACAAACAGGTTGTTTATCAAGGCCCATTTCCTCAATTTTTTTAATATCCTTAAGAGCCCTGTTTGAAAAAGACACACCCCTGGCCCCATATATTTCCTTACTTATAATATTAATTTTTTCTTTAATTGAAGCATTCTCATCATAGAGAAACTCAAACTCACTTTTTTTATTCTCAAGAACATAAAGAAGTTTTTCAGCGAGCTCCTTACCGCCCTCTCCGCCTTTTGCCCAAACTTCCGACAAGGCGAAATCAGCGCCCATAGCCTCGCATTTTCTTCTTACAATATTTATTTCCTCATCCGTATCAGTTACAAAAGAATTTAAAGTAACAATAACAGGAACTTTATATTTTTTAAGATTTTCAATATGTTTCTCAAGATTAGCGAATCCCCTCTCAACAGCGACGATATTTTCCTCACCCAAGTTCTGTTTAAGCACACCGCCATTAAACTTAAGAGCCCTAACAGTAGCCACAAGCACAACGGCGTCAGGTTTAAGATTAGCCTTTCTGCACTTTATATCAAAAAACTTTTCAGCCCCCAAATCAGCGCCAAAACCCGCCTCAGTAATAACAACATCAGCAAATTTCATAGCAAGTTTTGTAGCCCGAACACTATTGCAGCCGTGAGCGATATTAGCGAACGGACCGCCGTGAACAATAGCGGGAGTATGTTCAAGTGTCTGAACGAGATTAGGTTTAATAGCGTCTTTAAGAAGAGCCGCCATAGCGCCGTCGGCCTTAAGGTCTTTCGCGGTTACAGGCTCACCTTTTTTATTATACGCGGCAATTATCTTTCCAAGACGTAATTTAAGGTCTTTAATATCCTCAGCGAGACAAACTATAGCCATAATTTCCGAA
Source organism: uncultured Eubacteriales bacterium (assembly GCA_949738935.1). Taxonomy (GTDB): domain Bacteria; phylum Bacillota; class Clostridia; order Lachnospirales; family CAG-274; genus MGBC114079. The sequence continues at coordinate 4,199 of CATJCJ010000770.1, forward strand.
GCCACTGTGATTTTAAAGTTATCCTCTCTTGGAACACCGTTAAGACGGCCGCCCAGTCCAACAACAATATTTCTCAAAGCTCTGTCATTCATATCGACAACTCTTTTCCAAACGATATTTCTTGTGTCAATATCAAGACTGTTCCCCTGCTGAATATGATTATCAATCATAGCGCTCAAAAGATTATTAGCTGTTGTCATAGCGTGAAGGTCACCGGTAAAATGAAGATTTATATCTTCCATAGGAACAACCTGAGAATAACCGCCCCCTGCGGCCCCTCCCTTAATTCCCATACAAGGGCCGAGAGAAGGCTCTCTAAGAGCGACAATAGACTTTACGCCAAGTCTGTTAAGCCCTTGTGAAAGACCAATAGTAGTGGTGGTTTTTCCCTCCCCGGCGGGGGTGGGATTAACAGCGGTAACAAGAACAAGTTTAGCTTCTTTCTGTTTTTGACTTTTTTGGTCAAAGCCAAAAACACTGTCTGATACTTTAGCCTTATACTTGCCATAAAGTTCAAGACAATCTTTATCTATACCAAAATTTTCCGCAACCTGTTCAATAGGAAGCATTTTAGCTTCCTGAGCGATTTCAATATCACTTTTCATCAAAAAAATCCTCCTTTTTTACTGTTTTTACTGTCAGAAACACCTGATATAGTAATTACTATAAATCATTTTTATTATATTTCGCGCGGTATTTACTATATATAATCATACGCACTAAGTTAAAACCATAGGACGCTGTCCCATACCCCGCAAGCCCTTTGAAAAGGGCTTGACCCTAAACTTTAATAAGCAAAAATTATCGTTTTTGCATGAAAATTTGTTATTCTTTCGGCGAAACGTAGTTTCGCTTAAAAGTTTTTGCCTCGCTTTTTTCAAAAAGCGAGCGGAGTTTGAGGCGGAGCCTCAAGGTCTTTATTAACTTAGTGCATTTACTATATATAATCTCTTCGCCTTTCCATATAATCCTCATACTCATACCTGTTCATCAAAACAGCGCGGGGCTTGCTTGTTCCAGTATCATGACCAACAATTCCTCTTTCCTCAAGTTCCTCAATAATTCTGGCAGCCCTGTTATATCCGATTTTAAACTTTCTTTGGAGCATAGAACCCGAAGCACTGCCCTTTTTAACAACAAATTCTATAGCTTTGTCAGTAAGTTCGTCAGAACCATCCGAGTCACTGTCTCCGCCCTTTGACGATGATGAAGAGGTTGTTATTTTCTCAATAAGACTCTCATCATATACAACCGGATTTTTTTCTTTTATAAACGAGACAATTTTCTCAACCTCCTTATCAGAGACAAAAGCTCCCTGAATACGAATAGGTTTGTCCGAATCCACCGAGACAGATTTAAAGAGCATATCCCCCATACCAAGAAGCTTATCAGCGCCGCCCATATCCAAAATTGTTCTTGAATCCGTCGCGGAGGAAACAGCGAAAGCGATTCTTGACGGAATATTCGCTTTAATAAGACCTGTAATAACATCAACAGAAGGTCTTTGAGTGGCGATAATAAGATGTATTCCCGCCGCCCTGGCAAGCTGAGCGAGACGACATATAGCCCCCTCAACTTCTTTCGACGCGGCCATCATAAGGTCGGCAAGCTCATCAATTATAATTATAATCTGAGGAATTTTAGGAAGTTTATTTTCCTCACAATAACCATTATAGCCCTTAAGGTTTCTAACGCCCGTCGAAGCGAAAAGGTCATAGCGAACCATCATTTCAGACACAGCCCAATTCAAAGCTCCGGCGGCTTTTTCAGGGTCAGTCACAACAGGAATAAGAAGATGCGGTATTCCGTTATAAACGCTTAACTCAACAACCTTTGGGTCAACCATAATAAGTTTAACCTCATCAGGATTTGACTTATATAATATACTGGTTATAAGAGTGTTTATACAAACACTTTTACCTGAGCCCGTACGCCCGGCAATAAGCATATGAGGCATTTTAGCGATATCAGCAACAATAACATTTCCCGTAATATCTTTTCCAAGTCCAAAAGCCAGTTTCGAGGGAAAATCCTGAAAAACTTTGTCACATACAACCTCACTCAAATAAACACTTGTAACCTCCTTATTGGGAATTTCAATTCCGACAGCCGCTTTTCCGGGGATAGGAGCCTCAATACGAATACTTTTAGCGGCCAGACTCAAAGCCAGATTATCCGCCAAACCAAGTATTTTACTAACTTTAACACCCTCCCCGGGAGAGAGCTCATATCTTGTAACAGTAGGGCCTTTACTGATTTCATTGACCTTAGCCTCAATATTAAAGCTTTTAAGCGTTTTAACAAGAATACGGGAATTTTCAATAATTTCCTCTCTTGAGCTTTGATTTGGAGTAACAGGATTTTTTTCAAGAAAAGACATAGGCGGAAAAACGTATTCTTTTTTAGGGATACTTTCCTGAGCCTTATTTTCTCGAACAAGAACCTGTTTTTCGGCCTGAAAAATTTTAGGTTCCTCAGATTTTAAAACATCAGCGGCACTTTTTTCCCTTTGCCTCTGATTATATTCCGCGGAATGAGAAATATTTTTTTCTCTCGGCTCATAATTTTCTGAGGCTGAAATATTTTTTTCTCTCAGCTCATAACTTTCCGAGGCTGAAATATTTTTTTCTCTCGGCTCATAACTTTCCGAGGCTGAAATATTTTTTTCTCTCGGCTCATAACTTTCAACAGAATCAAAAGAAACCTTTTCTTTGTCATCATTTTTGTTACTGTTTATATCATTCTCAATTTTAACAGGTTTAAAAGTAGTAGTTGAATCCCCATTAAAATAATCAGCGATAGCCTGCCTTAAATTTTCATCCTCTTCCATCTCATCAGAAATAAATCCGTCAGACGGAAAATCAAAAATATCACCATCAATATTTTTATCATTATCAAACTCGTCTGTATAACTTTTTAAAACACCACTGTCATTCTCAATAGCTTTATAACTTTCCAAAACCTCCTCATTTTCATAATCATAATTTTCTAAAACCGCCTTGTCATTTTCATCAGTTTCATCAGTTTTATAGCCTTCAAAAGGGGCAGAACTGACATTATCATCAATACCGCTTGTCTCCAAATAATTTTGATTGCTCTCAGTCTCATAAAAATCATCATTAGGACTTTGACACTCATCATTATAATCCAAATCCTCTTCCCTTTCGGCGCTATAATTATACTCAATATTTTCTCTAAAGCGTTCTTTAAAATTTTCCATAATTCTTTCTTGAAACTCCAAAGAATCAAAAATACTTTCTTTCTTAGTCGGTTCATTATAAACAGCCTGTTCAGGATATTCCCGCGGTTCGTTATAAACAGCCTGTTCGGGATATTCCCGCGGTTCGTTATAAACAGCCTGTTCGGGATATTCTTGTTGCTGAACATCATATTGAGAAGAATTCATTTGATTATTCAAAGAAGAATTCTGTTCTTCATATCCATCAACAAATCCTCGAATAATAAAATTCTCATCAAACATATTTTCATCAAAAACATCTTCATCTGTTAAAACACTTTCGGCCAATAGACTTTCATCTTTATTATTTTTAAGAAAAGACGGCATATCGGATTTTTTTTTATAATTTTTAAGTTCGTCAGTAAAAAGAGAGATTTTATTTCTGCCGCTTTTATCAGACCTTTCAGGAATATTAATACTGACAATTTTTCCGTTATGCCGTACAACTCTCTTTCCGAGGTAGCTTTTTTTTCTTTCATCATCATTTTTTTTCGAACTTCCCGACCATTTTTTACTTATTTTACGCTTTTTTTTTTCATCAGAGCCATCATCATTAATAGGCTCTTGAATCTCATCAAAATCATCGTCATCATCATACTTAATAAAAGTATCTTTTTCAAAACTATCTTTAGACTTTCGATAACAATCTCTCAAAAAAATCAAAAAAGATTTTCCTGTTATCATAACAGTAAGAATTATCGCGAGGATAACAAAAATAATATAAGTTCCAAAACCAAATACGCTGTAAAGAGCGTTTCCGACGATACATCCCAAAAAGCCGCCATTTAAAGGGCCTCCTTGATTGAAACACTCAGCCGCCGATTTACCGCTGTTTTCCCCAACAATATGCATAAAGCTAATCAAAATAAGAAAAAGGGATATTCCCATAATAAATTTTGAAAGTTTTATCTTTTTTGTTTCAGAGAAAAAAGCGGAGGAACAAAAACAAATCACCTCAAAAGGCAAGACATAAGCGCCTATGCCAAAAACACCTTTCAAAGTCCAGCAAACAATCCCGCCCAAAAACCCTATAGCGTTTTCAGAGAAATCATCATTAATTTTGCCATTACCGGAAAAAACACTTATAATAACAAGGATACTTACGCCAATTATTATTATGCTTATAATTTCCGGTTTAAGACTGTTCCTTTTCTCAGCCTGACTGCTTAATCTTTTATCATCATTTTTTTGTTTTTGACTTTTTTTCGCAGCCATCTTTTCACCTTTTTCATAAAATTCTCATACTTACAGCAATTCCAGTATAAACAGAAAAAATATTTAATAAAATAATTTTTCTGTTTTCCGTCTATTCCGGAATTATTATATAAAGCGCGCCATTACGCTAAACACCATTAATTATAACACATTATGAAAATATTTCAACAAACAAAATTCTTTTTTAACGCGTATCTAAAAACTCTTTATCCTTTGTTGAAAGAAAAACCCCTCATAATTAAAAAATAAAAATACTTTTAAGACATCAAACAAAAAATTTTGTAAAAAAATTGTGTACATTTTATGAATTTAATGATATAATTATACAATGAGTTTTTAAATTTATAAAAAGAAACACCGCGCAAATAAAAAATGAAGCCTTTTTAGCGATATTATTTTTATTATCTTTCACGCGATATTTCCCAAATATTTTTAAAAATTTCCAAACTCAATAAAAATTTGTTTATTATGAAATTACCGAAAGGAGGATAAATATGGAAGAAAAACGTAATAACGCTTTAGCGATTACGGGATTTGTACTGTCACTGGTTTCTTTGTTAATAAACCCTGTAGCGATAATTTCCATTTTGGGACTTATTTTTTCAGGCATAGGGCTCTCAAAAGTAAAAGTCACAAACAGTGGAAAAGGTCTCGCGATTGCCGGAATAATAATCAGCATTTTATCAACTATTTATTCAATTTGGGCTATATTTTATCTCGCTGATATTCTCTCAGATTATGCCAGTTACTTAAATTAATTTGTACCAAACTTACATAACAAAAGCCGATTTGTTGATTTTTTAATCATACAAATCGGCTTTTGTTGTAATAGCCTATGGAATAATTTTTTTTAAAAGCCTGTCTAAAAACAAAACATACACAAAAAATCAGCAAAAATAATATCATTTTGAAACGTAATGATATTATTTTCACTGATTTTTTGGATATTTTAATAGTTTTTAGACAGGCTCTAA